>JAGBDZ010000149.1 GCA_017937215.1 Akkermansia sp.
CGCCACCACATCCAGTGCCAGAGCTACAGCCTCTGATTCTCCGGCCGCCACGGCAGCAGTGAATGCAGGCTTGCTGCGCCCACCGCAGTAGTAGAACTCAGCCTGTTCCCCCACCGGCAGGTCACGCGCCACCTGGGCACGCATCCTCATGCGTCCCTCTGCCGGTTGCAAACTTCTGGGCTTCTTCTTCATCCAGCGGCTATCATATTCCTATCAACTTGTCTTGTCAAACTAAACTCCTGCGGATATAATACGCCCATGTTCTATTCGGACGATGCCAGAAAGTTTGTGGAAAAGTGGGGGTGCGAGCCGGACGCAGTGGACGACTACGACTGCAATCTGGTGGCATTTCTTGCTGAAAGGGGCGCCCGGGGACGCCACAGACGCAATCTGGTGAGTCTGCAAAGCGCCATACAGCACGGCTACAGACCGGATACGGAGGGTCCCATATGGCAGCAGGCACTGTACCAGGCAGTTGATATGAGGAACTGGAGCATGGCGGAAGTGCTGCTCCGTTTTGATATTCGCCGGAGCCACATCCTGACCGCACTGGGCACCCTGCTCAGCCAGGCGCCCCTGCTGGATGAATCCCGATACCGGGCTCGCGATGACCACCGCTACGCCCTGCTGCTCTTCCGCCACCTGAACGGTGCCACGCAGGAAGAATGCCGGCACCTGCTCAGCAAGGCACTCAATGGCTCAGCCATGGCATGGTTCCTGCCGCTCATGCTCAATGGCGTATCCCTCCCTCCCATGGAAGAGTGGCACGGCTGGGATGAAGGTGGGGACGATTTGTGGTGGTTCTGCGATGATGCCGCCCCAGAGGAGAAAGGCATCTTTGCCGTGTTGATGCGCCGTTTCTTCCGCGAACGCCTGCCCCGGCTGCAGCAGACCAGCTCGCACTGCTTCCCGGATTTCGTGGTGAAAGATGGGCGACTTTACTTCACCGGCAACCCGGCAGCAAAGCTCCCCCTGCTCAGCCGTCGCCGTCACCGCTACCGCAACCGTCTGAAGGATATCGAACGCGCCGCCCTGCTCTTCGCGAGGTAATGGAATATTTGCGTTGGGACAATGAACGGAGTCCCCATTTTCAACACAGGCAGCGCAGCAATGGGGTGAAGCAGCTGAGCAGAAGGAGAATGCTGAGGCCCCAGCAGATGACGAAAAAACAGGGGCTGCGGTGGCCGAAGTTCCGAGCAGAAAGGATGCCCAGCACCGGCCAGTAGAAATAGAACACACCGCCAGCCATGATGACACTCAGACTTTGCCTCTCATAATTCCCTTGAAGCAGCGCAAAAAACAAAGGCCACTGGGTCAGCACGATTAACAACAACAGGTAATTCACCCAGCCCGGCACCTCCAGGTATTCGAACAACCCATGCGCCAGCAGCGTGATGAGCAAGGCGGCGACCGCCACCGTCACCAAAGCCAGCAGACAAATCCCCCATGGCCAGCCCGGCTCGATGGTCGTATAGGTCGCCAGAGTCATGCTCAGGCAGCAGCCGGTAAAAACGGCACTGTATACGCCTTGTGGAAATTTTGATGGCATCAGGCGGGTTTGTCGAAAAGCTTACGCAGCAGCGCCGTGATCCCCACGAGCAACAGTGCGGCAATGAAGTTCGTACCGGCACTGAAAGCGGAGGAGAAGAGCGAGTAACTCATATCAAAACCATGCAGATAAAAATCTGCAAAGGCTCCGATGAAGCCCACCAGCGCTGGAATCAGCAGACAGATTCTCCTGGTTTCCGGGGCACTCACCGGCTGCCGCTGCAGCCACAGCCACCCGGCGCAGCAGAAGAGCGCAGGGAACAGGAAGCAGAGCACTGCCAGCGCCAGATGCCGGTAGAACAGCTCCCACTCGCCCCGGGGCAGATATTGCGGATAAGGGTGTGCCACCAGGGAAACCACCGGGTACCTCCCCTGCTCCACATTGGCATCATCCACGCAGAAACGCATGGAGCCATCCGGCTTCACCAGCAGCCAGGGAGAAATAAGCACGCTCAACCCGCTCAGTTCCGGCCGGGTATCGTCCGCATAATCCGGCAGGATATGCTTATTACCGTACTTTACTTCACCGTCCTTGGTGGTTCCGGCCGGTTCCAGGTGGTAGGTATCAATGATGCTGCGGCGCAAGTTCTCATTGGCGGGAATGGAAAACACCGTGGTGGGGTAATCCCCCCGAAAACCGGCCCGCATGGTCTCCACCTTCAATCCGGCGGGCGGCTCACCCAGCCAGGCTGCGGCCTGCACCCGCCACTGGCCCTGCGGGGTCAGATCGTCCAGATTACCCAGCACCAGCAGAATGGCATACACCACACTGAGTGCGAAGAAATAAATTTTTGCTTGTTTCATGGCAAATTATGGTCTTCCCTTATGGCGCGGATGTCTGTGGGGGCGGCGGGCACGCATGGATTTGATGCGCTGGCGGACCTCCTGCATGCGTTTTTCATCCATACTCTCCAGCAGGAGCGATATTTCCGCCTCCTGCTGGGAGCGGTCAGCATCTGCCTGCGGATGCATGGAAACCAGCATGGCCAGGCGCTCGCGCATCTCAGGCGTATAATCGGCACGGGTGGTGATGAGGGAAATCACCCCCAGGGTCATCTCGTTTTCCCGCCGGGCGCGTTCCCCCTGACCGGCAGCAGCCAGCGCAGCAGACAAGCGGTCGCGCACGGCGATGTAGAGCATGAGCAGTTCCGTATTTCCGGGGTCATCTGCCAGCAGCGAGCGGGCAAAGCGGGCGGCACGCTCCAGGGTCGGCACATCGCGCCGGCCGAAGGGCCGCACAACCCACTGCACAAAAGAGCGGCGAATCAGTTGGTTTGCGGGGTATTTGTGCAGCAACTCCTGGAAAAGAGACTCCATATTCTGCCCATCGGCCAGGAGCTGACGCTGCAGCGAGGGTCGCTGGGCATGCATGAGCAGCTCCACCCGGCGGGTCTGTACCTTTTCATTATCCGGCTCCTGCAGGATGAGCTTCTGCATCAGCGCCAAAGCCTGTTCGAGATAAGCGCGGCGCTCCTCGCGAGTGGCCGTATCAGAGACTTTTCCGGCGCGGTCCGGTCGCTTGCTCCCGCGATGAGGCCCGGGCTGCCAGCGCTGGCGGAAAGGCGAGCCCTTGCTCAGCATCTGAAGCGAGCGGATAAGCTCCAGCCGGGCTTCAACATCCACCAGCTTATCTGCCTGTGCCGCAAGCTCTTTCAACAGGGCCTCCGCCTCCGGGCGGCGGCGGAGCTCGTACAAGGCAGCGCAGCGACCGTTCAGATTACGCACAAAATCTGCCGAAAGCGGCTCGCAAAGCTCCTGCGCACGGGCAAAGTAATGCTCAGCGGTGGCAAAGTCATCTGTCTGCAAGGCAATGATGGCCAGAGTCTGGCAGGCTTCATCCATCATGGCGCCCTTATGTTCCGCCATGGCGGTTACCTCCTCGTAATAAGGCATGAGCTGCTGGAGAAGCTGGGCATCAGCCTTGGATGGCTGCCAGAGGGTGTTATCGCCTGAATCGCGGTCGGCCATGCTGGCGAAAATCTGCTGTAAGGCCGTATCGGCAATGGCGGCGTTGCGCTCAGCCAGTTTGCGCTGCTTGTTTTCTGCGGCGTAACCCCACAGGATACTGCCGGTAAACAGAAGCACCAGCAGAGCCGCAGCATGGCTCCAGATAGCCACCGCCGGGCGGCGGCGCATCCACATGGCATAACGCCGCAGGGTGGAAGCAGGGCGGGCCAGCACGGGCTCGCCATTCAGGTAGCGGCGCAGGTCTGCCAACATATCGGCCATGGAGGCGTAGCGGTCTGCGGGGTCAAAGCTGATGCTCTTGTTGACAATGGCGCCGAGCTCGCCCTCGCCACGCAACTCGCGGAGCGGCTCATTGCAGATGCGGTGAATGAGATTTCCGGGTTCCGACTCGCGGAACGCCGGGCGCATGCTGAGCAGCTCGTACAGAGTCACACCCAGGCTGTACTGGTCACCCGCAAAGGAATTTTCGCCGCGCATGAGTCGCTCCGGCGGCATGTAACGCAGCGTGCCGTCGTGGCTCTGGGTCACCAGCGGTGCCATTTCGCCATTGTTGAGCACCGTGGCCAGCCCAAAATCGCCCACGCGCAGCACGCCTTCGGTATCCAGCAGCAGGTTGCCCGGCTTGATATCGCGGTGCAGCACCCCGCAGGAATGAGCATAGGCCAGCGCCTGGGCTGCCTGAAGCCCGAGGCGCGCCACTGCTTTCTCATACGGCACCCCGGGAAAAGTCTTGCGGATGCCGGAGGGAGAGATAGCCTCACCCTGCACCAGGCTCATCACGTAATAGCGGTAATCGCCCTCCTGCCCGGCACCGAATACCTCCACGATATTGGTGTGGTGCAGACCGGCAATCACGCGCGATTCATTCTCAAAGGCCTCACAGTGGCGGGCATCTGCATTCCAGGCGGGCGAAAGTATCTTGACCGCTACTTCACGATTGAGGGATTCCTGCATGGCGCGGAACACCGTACCCATGCCACCGGTACCGATACGCTCCAACAGGCGGAAATCGCCCAGTGCATCAGGAAAATGAGCGGCATGAATGGCCGCGCCGTGAGTGGATACGCTCAGAGCCTCCATTTCCTCCATGCCTTGCAGAAGCTCACGCAGCTCTGCAGCACACTCCGGATGCATGGCCACATAATCGGCCAGGGGCGGCGCCGTCCCCTTGCGGCGAGCCTCCAGATATTCCTCCACCAGTGTGGCCAGCATCTCCTCGTGGTCGGGGGTATCAGGCATAGGGATTCTCGTTGTTGACAAGTTCGCGGAAGCGCTTCAGCGCGCGCACATAACGGATACTGGCGGCTTTCTGTTCAATGCCCAGCACGGCAGCGCACTCCGCATTGCCCAGTTCCTCGAAATGGCGCAGTTCCAGAATCTCGCGGTCGAGCGGCGACAAGGAAGCCAGCACACGGCGGGCCATAGCCTGGCGCTCCAGCCGCTCCAGATGGGTGCGGGGGCTTGAAATGGTATCTGCAAAATGGGCCCAGGCATCCGCCACCGCCACGTCATCCTCCGGGTTCTGCTCCTTCATGGCATCGCGCTTGGCGGCGGCCAGGTGGTGGCGCTCCATATCTGTGAGCGTCTGCAGCGCGATGCGGCGCAACTTCACATACATGGGCACCTCCGGCTCCGCCTGCAGGTAGGCCGCCCGGCGGCCGCAGGCCAGGTAGGTCTCCTGCAGCAGGTCCTCCACACTCAGACGCCGCTGCAAGGCTGCAGGCATGCGCAGCGCCAGCAGACGCAACAAGCGGTCGCGGTACTGCAACCACAAGTCGGCCAACCAGAGATTCTGAGGAGTTTCGCCCATATTCATCATAAAAAAGGCGGTCTGCCATACCTCCTTTGTGTGGGAGAACGCAGACCGCCGGAAATTTTCTACCGGAAAGGAAGTATTAATCCTTCACGTTTTCCTCGCGCAGATCGCGCACCATGAGCTCCTGCAGAGCCTCGCTCGGGTGCTTGCCGTTGTACAGAATATCGTACATGGCATCCACGATGGGGGTGCGCACACCCAGGCTGCGGGCCATCTGGTAGGTAGAGAGCGTGTTCGGCACGCCTTCCACCACCTGACCAATCTGCTTCAGGCACTCATCCAGCGGCATACCCTTGGCCAGCATGCGGCCGGCGGTCAGGTTGCGGCTGTGGTCGGAGTAGCAGGTCACCACCAGGTCGCCCATGCCGGAAAGCCCCATGAAAGTCTCCATGCGGCCACCGCGGGCCATACCCAGGCGGGTCATTTCCGCCAGGCCTCGGGTAGAGAGCGCCGCGCGGGCGTTATCGCCCAGCCCCAGCCCGGCGCAGATACCGCTGGCCAGGGCAAACACATTCTTGATGGCACCGCCAATCTGCATGCCCACCACATCGCTGCTGGCGTAGATACGCAGGAAACCCGTGCTCAGACGCTTCTGCACCGCCTTGGCAATTTCGATATCGTCGAAACCCACCAGGGTGAGGCTCGGCAGCCCCTGCACAATGTCCTCCGCGTGGTTCGGGCCGGAAAGAGACCCCACCGGAAACTTCACGTAGGAGGAGATGATTTCGCTCATCAGCAGGTGGGAATCCTTCTCAATACCCTTGGAGCAGGTCACTATCACGGCGTCCTCTGCCAGACCGACATCGGCCAGGCTCTGCGCCACACTGCGCATCACCACACTGGGCACCACCACAATCACCAGCTGAGCACCGGCCACATCGGCCCAGTCGCTGGTCACCTTCACATTCTCCGGCAGCGGGCGGGCGCCCTTGACGGGAATCAGGCTCATGCGGGTTTCGCGAATTGTGGCGGCCTCCTCTTCCTTGTAGGTCCAGAGCACCACTTCGCTGCCATCCTGTGCTGCGGTAAAGGCAAGTGCGGTGCCCCATGCACCGGCGCCAATCACTGCTGTCTTTGTGAAAACTCGTTCCATAACGTCAGATAAAATCAATTTTTAGGAGCAAAAGCTTTGGGTTCTGTGCCATTCAGAATGCGCACAATGTTGGCGCGGTGCTTCACCGTCACCAGTATCAGAATAATAGCCAGCAGCCCCAGAACCATGAAATCGGCAGCCGACCAGTCGTCGTCGCACAGGCCGAATTCAATAGCCGCTGCCAGTATCATACCCAGACCAGCCATAATGCTGGAGAAGGACACGTAGCGAGTGACAATCATGCTGCCAATCCAGAACAGCAGCGCACTGAGCCCCACCCAGGGAGAGAGAGCAAACAGGCAGCCTCCCGTGGTGGCCACACCCTTGCCGCCCTTGAACTTGAGGAAGCAGGTGAAGGTGTGCCCCAGAATCAGAGCAAACATCATCCCGAGAAACCAGCCCATCTGCTCCGGCGAGAATGCCGTCACATCACCACCCAGGTGGTACTTCATGAAAAGCAGCGGAGCAAAGCCCTTGACAAAATCCATCACGAAAACCGGTATACCCCACCCTTTCCCCAGAACACGCACCGCATTTGTGGCACCGATATTGCGGGAACCATGCTCTCGCAAATCAATACCATTCAGACGCCCTGCTATATAGCCGAAAGGCACAGAACCAATCAGGTAGGCTGCAACGATGTACAGAATATTCTCAACCATGTGCCTTAAGTATACTCTAAAATTCAGAGTATGGCAACCTGTTTTTTCGTCCAAATAACAAAAAGTCCGGCATCACGAAACAGCGCGCATGGCGGCCATGGTTTCGGCGCAGCCCACGCGGCTCTCCACGTCTATTCCATCCGGGTGGCAGGTGAGCAGGACATGCTGCAGGGCGCATGCATCCATGCGGGCAGAAAGAATCCAGGGGCGGGGGAAATCCACCCCGGAAAGGAGGCCGGCATCATCGCTTTCTACCAGGAAGGCCCGGCAGAAGGGCGCCCAGCGGTCCAGTTCCGCCTGGAGCTGCCCGGCCGTCATTCCCTGCCCCGGATGCAGCGCGCGAATAACGCGCTGGGGGCCGATGGTGCGTGCATCCTCCACGGTGCAGCGCCCCTGCAACTGGGCCAGGTGAAGCCCGGCTTGCTGCATGGTCCGGCAAATTCCGGCAGCATCGCCTCCGTTGAACACGCCCACGCGCTTCACATTGGCCGAGTGCATGCCAGCCACATGAGCAGGACTGACATAGCGCGGGCTTCCCGGGCAGAAATCGAATCCCACATAATCAGCACCATAGGAGGCGGCACAGTCAACGGTGCCGGCATAGGTCAGCCCGCAGACTTTGATGAAAGGACGGCGGTTATTCGGTGTGCTGATGGTATTCTTTTTCATTGTTGTTGTATGTAGGGGATAAATAAAAATGCCCGGGCTTGGGGGAAGCCTGGGCATCGTCTTTTTCTGCTGTAAAGTGCCCGTCTGGGGCACTGGTGATGAGCTTCCCGGTGTCCTTATCAGAGCGCATAATAATAATACATGGCAGCCGTGCCATGCATCATTCTGTCTCTGTTCACCGGGGTGGTCATCTGGCGGCAGTATAAGTAAGCCACCGGGGAGAGGCAAGTCTTTTTTGCGTCAGGCTGGTGTCATCACGCCATTTCCCGGGCACCGAAGCGCAGCAGCATTGCTTCAATTTCCTCATTGCCACAGGCATGAAGAAGCGGAGTCAGAGTCACATTATCCTGATTATCACGGGCGTTGGGGTCAGCCCCGGCCTCCAGCAGGAGGCGTGCCGTCTCTGCTTGCTCATACATACAGGCCAGCATGAGCGGAGTCTGCTCATAGCCACCGCGACCATCCACCTGCGCACCGTGTTCCAGCAAGGCACATAAGGCGGCATCACTGCCCTGGCTGGCGGCCAGCAGCATGGGAGTCCACTGCTCATACCACCACCCGATAACGGGACAATGGGCCTCGGCATCGGCTCCGGCGGCAAGCAGCAGCCTCACCACTTCCCCGGCATCCGCAAAAGCAGCCAGCATGAGCGGTGTACACCCCAGAGCATCCCGGGCATCCACTTCTGCGCCGTCCGCCAGCAGACGCTCAACCTCCTTGCTCCGGCCTGCCATGGCAGCAAGATGCAACGGGGGCCACTGCGGCCCCATTTCACCAGCACCACCCCCGGCACGCAGAAGCAGAAGTGAAATGAACACGTTTCCCGAAACAACTGCATATTCCAGCACACTGCATGTGCGGCCAAGCGCGGCCGCGTACCCGGTTGCATCCGCCGAAACACCGGATTGCAACAAAAAGAGCACCGCTTCATCCGCCTGTCTCACCACCGCCTGAAATAATAACTCCTGCGCGTCAGCCCCCTCAGACAACCGCTGCCGGACGTAGTCAACCGTGTACTCCTCTTCCCGGCGTAGTGCCGCTTCCGACACCCTGCGATTACGGCAGAGTTCGCACACACCGCACCACACCAGAGACAGCAGCAACACGCCCAGTGTCCCCCAGATCAGGATAATGTATATATGCGGCAGCATGGCCGGGGCATTATAACGGAACAATCAGCAGGAATCAAGCCTGGCAACTTGATAGACGGCGTTTGTTTTGTCGCGCTCGGAACACACGTATGCTGGCGGGTAGAGATATAGATTGAGTTCACCGGCACAGGGGTGTATGAGTATGGCTTATGAGCAAGGAAATCCGTGACCAGGTGCATTTTGTCATCATCTTTCTGCTGGTGAGCTTCAATCTGCGCATGGCATTTTCAGCGGCCGACCCGCTTCTGGTGCAGATTATGGAAACCCGCCACATCGGCATAGGCAGCAGCGGATTATTCGGCCTGCTGCCCATCATGTCGCTGGGAGTGGCCGCACCGCTGGGAGCCCGGCTGGTGGAATGGGTCCGCCCGGGCATGTTGATTATCTACGCCCTGCTCTTTGCCACGGCAGGTGTGTTCTGGCGAAGCTGCGGGGGAATTCCCGGGTTGTTCGGCGGCACCATCGTCATCGGTCTCGGGCTGGGTATAGCCGGAGCCGTCATTCTGGGCATCGCGCGACAGGCCGTGCCTCAGCATCTGCCGGAACTCATCAGCGCCTACACCGCCTGTGTCAGTCTGGGCACCGCGGTGGGAGCCGGGGCGGCCAATCCCATATCGCTTCTGCTGGGCGGCTGGCAGCAGGGACTCATGTTCTGGGCCATCCCCCTGCTGCTCGCTACCGCCGCCTGGTCAGTGCTGATGCTGAAGCGCCGCGAGTCACACACCCGGCAGCCTGCCATGCACGCGCCGATGCTTCCCCTGCTCAGGCAGCACCAGGCGCGCATGGTTGTGCTGTACTACCTTTTCCGCGTGGCAAGCTCCTGGCTGCTCATTGTCTGGCTCTCCGCCTTGTTGCGGCGGCGCGGCATGCCGGCCATCGAGGCCGGACTGGTGCTCTCCCTGGCCACGGCCTGCCAGATTCCCAGTGCCATGCTGGCCGGAATCATCAGCCATTGGCTGGGTGGCATGAAGCGCCTCATGACCCTCGCAAGTATGGCAGCCATTATTGCCTGCTGGGGTCTGCTGGTGCTGCCACTGCACTGGTGGCTGGGCTTTGCTCTGCTGCTGGGGCTGGGGTTGGGCTGTATCTTTTCCATTGGTATGACCCTCATTGCCACGACCGAACCGGATGAAGCCGGCACCATAGCCCTTTCCGGTCTGGCGCAGGGTATCGGCTTCATCGGCGGCGGACTCCTGGCCTGGCTCGCCGGCCTGAGCCTCCAATTCCCCGCGCCCGACATGTGGATTGCCGGGCTCTATACCTGCTTCACCTTCACCGGATTGTTCTTCGGGCTTTCCGCGGCCAATGCCTCCCCACGCACCAATGCCTAGAATGGCCTCCTTGCTCTTTTGGGGAAGCTCTATTCTTCTTTATAATAATTCTAAACTACACAATATCATTTCTCTACAGCTGAAAAAAAGACAAAAAAAGAGGTTGACAAAAGTGTTAGTCAGGACTAAACTTCGCCTGTCTTCTAAAATTAGCCTATACTAACAATAGTATGAAAACGGAACATCTGCGATTAAACCAGATAAAGATCGGCACGACCGTGCACGTGGTGAAGGTGCATGGAGAAGGTCCGCTGCGCCAGCGCATACTGGACATGGGGCTGACCAAGAACGCCGAAGTGAAAGTGCGGAAGATGGCTCCATTCGGCGAT
The DNA here is from genome assembly GCA_017937215.1 of Akkermansia sp. Classification (GTDB taxonomy): domain Bacteria; phylum Verrucomicrobiota; class Verrucomicrobiia; order Verrucomicrobiales; family Akkermansiaceae; genus Akkermansia. Next base: position 10,568 of record JAGBDZ010000149.1, read on the forward strand.
CCACTGGAAGTGACCGTGCGAGGGTTTGAATTATCGCTGCGCAAGGCCGAGGCCGCCTGCATCGAGGTGAAGTAAGATCAAGTTTCAACAATCACACACACCATGAAACGCACCATAGCACTCGCCGGCAACCCGAACAGCGGCAAGACCACCCTGTTCAACGAGCTGACCGGAGCGAACCAATATGTGGGCAACTGGCCCGGCGTGACCGTGGACCGCAAGGGCGGCCACCTGACCGAGCACGAGGAAATCGAGCTGCAGGACCTGCCCGGCATCTATTCCCTTTCCCCCTATTCCCCGGAAGAGGTCGTATCCCGCCGCTACCTGCTGGAGGAGAAGCCGGACCTGGTGGTGAACGTAGTGGACGCCACCAACCTGGAGCGCAACCTGTACCTGACCTCCCAGATAATGGAGACCGGGCTGCCGATGATTATTGCGCTGAACATGTGCGACCTGCTGGCCGCCGAGGGCAGCAGCATCGACACCGCTGCACTGAGCAAACAGCTGGGCTGCCCGGTAGTGGCCGTGAGTGCCCTGAAGCAGACCGGCATGACCGACCTGCTGCGGCTCATGACCGGCCCGCTGCCCCCCTCCCCCAAAGTGCTGACCTACTCTGCCCCGGTGGAGGGTGCCGTGGAAAAGGTCATGAGCGAGTTCGGCGCCAACCGGTTTGAGGCTATCAAGATGCTGGAAGGCGAGGAACTGCTGCAGAAAGGCGCCAGCAAGGTAAAGGCCCACGTGCTGGAGGATATCCGCATGGAGCTGGAAACCAGCATGGACGACGACGTGGCCTCCATCATTGCCGGCAGCCGCTACGATGCCATCTGCGCCTTCATTCCGCAGGTGCTGGTGCAGCAGCCTGCCCGCGAAAAATTCTCCCAGAAGGTGGATGCCGTGCTGACCCACCGCGTGGCCGGTCCGGTCATCTTCGTGGCGGTCATGTATGCCATCTATTACCTCTCCATCAACACCGTGGGCGACTGGGGCACCGGCTGGGCCAACGATGTACTCTTCGGGCCGGTGGTCGGCGGCTGGCTGGCCGGGTTCATCGGCAACGAAGCCGCCGGAGTGGAAGCCCTCACCATGTTCAGCGCCGTGCTGGCCATGATTCTGGTATTCCCCGCCATGCTGCGCCGTCTGCATGATCTGAACATGAACGGGGCCTGGCTCTACATCATGGTAGCCCCCTTTGCGCTGGAATACGTATGCCCGCACCTGCCGGGATTCCTGCACACCGCAGTGATGTACCTGCTCTGGGCGGCCAATGCCGTGCTGCTGGTGCTCTGCCTGGCAAAACCCGGCACCAAGGGAGTCAACAACTTCGGCAGCCGCACCCACAAGTTCTGCGCCAACCCCATGAAGCTCACGGGCCGAGCCGGGCGCTGCGAGTTCATTGCCTGGTTCTTCATCATGAGTCTGGTGACCTTCGGCGTGGCCCTGCTGGGCCGCACCACCCTGGACTGCTCACCGCAGCTGCAGGCCATCATTACTGATGGTATCGTGGCCGGTGTGGGGGCAGTACTGGGCTTTCTGCCGCAGATGGCCGTGCTTTTCCTGCTCATGTCCATACTGGAGGACTGCGGCTACATGGCCCGCGTGGCCTTCATGCTCGACCGCCTGTTCCGCACCATCGGCCTGAGCGGCAAGTCCGTCATTCCGCTGCTTGTCTCCATGGGCTGCGGTGTACCCGGTGTCATGGCCACCCGCACCATTGAGAACGAGAAGGACCGCCGCATGACCATCATGCTGACCACCTTTGTGCCCTGCGGTGCCAAGCTGCCCATTCTGGCCCTTATCGGCGCCATGATCGGGCAGACCGCCACCATTGCCACTGTGGCCTATTTCATGGGCTTCGGCTCCGTAATTCTGGGCGGCATGATGCTGCGCAAGATGCACATGTTTGCCGGTGGCTACACTCCCTTTGTGATGGAGCTGCCCGCCTACCACATGCCGCAGGGAGCCAATATCAACCTGCGTGCCATGGAGCGCTGCAAAGCCTTCGTGCAGAAAGCCGGCACCGTCATTTTCCTGGCTTCCGCCCTCATCTGGACACTCTCGAACTACACCTGGAAGTTTGAATACCTGAACACCGCAGAAAACGAAGCCGCCGTGGAGCAGAGCATGCTGGCCGAAACCGGCAACACCTTTGCACCGCTCTTTGCCCCGCTGGGCTGGGGCGACTGGAAACCCGCTGTGGCTACCGTGACCGGCCTTATCGCCAAGGAAAACGTGGTGGGCACCTTCGGTGTGCTCTACCCCGCCCAGGAAGAGCCCGCCGCTGAAGGTGAGGCTGCCGCTGAGGAAGCCCCCGCAGGGGAGGAACTCCCGCGCACCCCTGATACCACCAAGGCCAATGCCCTGAGCGCCCTGACCATGGCGCTCTGGCAGTGCGACACCGCCGCCCGCACCACCCTGCCCGCCGAAGCAGCGGCAGAGGAAGAAACGGCTGAGGAAGCCCCCGCAACAGCCAGCGAGGGCGAGAAGAGCTTCATGGATTACGTGAACAGTGCTGTGGCTTTCCTCTTCCCCGAAGTGGAGGAAGACGAGGAGACCAGCGGAGTGGCAGCTAATGTGCGAGCCGCCGGGGCATTCACCACGCTCAGTGCACTTTCCTTCATGCTCTTCAACATTCTGTGTGCCCCCTGCTTCGCCGCCTGCGGTGCCATCCGCCGCGAGATGAACAGCGCCCGCTGGACCTGGTTCGCCATCGGCTACATGAGCCTGTGGGCCTATGTGGTAGCCTTCATCACCTACCAGCTCGGGCTCTGCATCACCGCCGGCACCCTCGGGTCCTCGCAGATTCTGGCAGGACTGATGCTTCTGGGCATCATCATCCTGGTACTGCGCCCGAACCCCTACCGCCACAACATCAACAAATAACCCACTTCACACACCGCACCACCATGGCAGACCTCATCATCATCCTTATCCTCCTGGGCGCAGCAGCACTTGCCATAAGGTCCTGCATGCGTAAAAGCAAGGACGGAGGCTGCCCTGGCGGCTGCAGTGGCTGCGGCGGCAACTGCGGCTGCAACAAGAAAGAACAGAAGTAACCACACCCCTTCCCCGACTTCCCTATACCCTACAACACACACACTCAGAGACTCCGGTCTCTATCAACAGATACAAATGAAAAAAACGAACATAATCGCAATGGCACTGGCCGGGCTCATGACCCTGCCCGTGATCGCAGCGGAAGCCTCAGAGCCGACGGCAGGAGAGATTCTCCAGGGTATCAACATGTTCACCCCTGAGGAAGGCGACCCCGCTTACAAGGTAAAAGCCAATGAAAAGTACGGCACCCAGTGGGCCGTGGACATGGCATACGGGTACTGGCACAGCAACAACACATCCCCCGATGTGCACGACAATGCCAACCTCTTCCTCATTCATGCCCTACTCAACCAGCGCATCATCGAGGACAACATGAATGGCGGCACCTGGTTACGAGTCGAGTTTTCCGGTTCCTGGGGGCTGGATTCCCATTCTGATAAGACCAGTCGCATGTTCAGCGAGGGAACCGGCAGCGCCACCTATCCGCACGCCGATATCTACGGTGGGGCACGAGGGTGTGCTCCCGGAGGTAGCCCTCATGCAGTATTTCAACAACAAGCGCTCCTGTATCATCGCCGGTATGGTGAACCTCACCAACTACTTCGATGCCGTGGGCATTGCCAATGATTCTTTCTCAAGCTTCACCAACGATGGCTTCATCAACTCCTCCGTGCTCGGACTGCCGGATGCCAACCTCGGCATCGTGCTGCAGCATGAGATTGATTCACAGAGCTACGCTATGTTCGCAGCCTCCAGCGAGGCTACTGGTTATGGTGATAATCCCTTCAAGTTCCATGGGAACGACAGTTTCCTGCTCGTGGGTGAATACGGCCGCATGCTGGCAGACGGTGCTACCACTATCCGCCTCAATCCCTTCTATCGCTATGTCGATAACATGGACGGCACCAGCAGCAACAACGTGGGGCTGGCCGGCAGCATCGAGCATGAGGTGTGCGACTCCCTCACCGTGTACAGCCGCGCCGGCTGGGCCGCAAAGCAGGATGTGGGCAACGGCTTCGACTTCACCTGCGGTGCCAACGTGAAGCTCATTCCCTCCCGCGAGGACGACTTCCTGGGCCTTGCCTTCGGTGTGTTCAAGGGAGCCTCCCCCGTCGATAATGACCGCGAGTACGTAGCCGAAGCCATGTACAGTCTCCAGCTGAACGATTACTTCAAGCTGGTGCCCCACATTCAGTATATCGCCAACCCCGCCTACGACCCGGACAACAGCGACGTGGTCATCATGGGCGTGCAGGGCGTCTTCTCGTTCTGATGTGACAAAAATTGTTGTGCTGTAACGTGTATTGCAGTAAAAGCCCCGCCAGGTAGTCGTGTGCCTGGCGGGGCAAATTATTTCAGCAAGCAATCGGAGCCTTACTTTTCCGGGGCTGGAGCCGGTTCCGTCTTACCACTCATAATCGTCTCCAACGGTATGGAAAGGAAGCCGATACCATGGTAGTCATTGGTTTCACTCACATGCGAAGGCTCGTAGAACAGGCCGACGTTTTCATCATCCACCATAGCAAGGCAGGAATAGCCCCAGCACTCACGCGAATCATACTCGTAACCCTCGCTCCAGGTCTTGCCATCATCGCGGGAAACACGGATTGACATCGTATTACGACCTTTAGGCCTTGAATTCGGGTGCGAATAGAGCAGCAGCCGCCCATGTTGCGGATGCTCCACCGAGATAAGCGAAGCCTGGCAGGCAGGATCATTGAGCGTATTGGTATTGGTCTCATGCGGTTGCCAGGTCTTGCCGAAATCACGGGTCACGAAGATTGCACGCTTGCCCTGGAATGTCTCGTTGCGGCAGGAAAGCATGAGTGCGCCATCGGCCAGTTCCACCACCTGGCATTCGGACGTGCGATGCGGCACTCCGTTGCCATAATGCCAGGTCTTGCCATGGTCAGCAGAGTAGCAGATTGTGCTCATACTCACCGGGCGGGCGCTGAAATCCCATATCTGCGCAGGGAACACAATATACCCATTGCTGGTATAGATGCCGCAGCCGGGACCGGCCAGAATGGTGGTCCACCGGTATTGTTTGATTTCACGGGTAATGTTGATATTGCTGCTCCAAGTCTTGCCATCATCATCGCTGTAGACCATTTCCCACTGACCAGTATCCTGCGGTTCAAATCCGGGACGCGAACGCAGCAGGCAGGGGTTACGATCGAAATGAGTTGCCAGCGCCTGAATCCAGATACGCCCGGTTTCCTTATCCTGCAGAATGCATGGATCACCACACCCATTTCCCTTGCCGGGGCCGGCATCCATTGCTACCACCGGGGCACTCCAGGTCTGCCCTCCATCCTCAGAACGCACCACGGCCACATCAATATCAGAGCTGAGGTCGAGGTGGTTCAGATACCGGGCATCGAAACACCCCAGCAGCGTACCAGCCTTAGTGCGGATAAGGCCAGGGATGCGGTAAGTCTTGCAGGAGCGTATCTCATTCTGACGGGTCGGATTCACCACCTCCGCATCAGGCACGGCCACCAGGGTGCCCACGCGTTGTACCACAGGTGCGGCCTTATCACCATAGACCTTGCCCCCCACCTGCAGCCCGCAGGATTCAATGGTTACCATGCTGCCCACCCTGGCCTTGGCAGAGGGGCGCGCATCCACCCACAGCACGTTTTTGCCAGGCTCCAGATTGCCGGAGCAGATTACTGTCACTGAACCATCGGCTGCTGGTCTGGCCTTGCCATAAACCTTGCTCTTGCTGAACTTCATACCGTCGGTTCCATCTACAGAGCGATCATAGTTGGAAGTACGGAGGGTGACAGAATCTACTGCATCTGCTGGGTATATCTTCAGCTTGAGGCATTCTACGGCTACTGGTGAAGCGGCTCCTGCAGTAGTCACATTGTAACTCATCACCGGGTTGATGGGAGCCTGCTTCAGCATGGGCATCACAGCAAATTCCCCGACCTGAGCGGAGGTCACCACCATCGGGCCGCAGTACATCTCCATATCATCCACCAGCATACCGCCCTGCTCAACGGAACTGGATACCAGGCGCAAAGCCCTGGTGCCAGCCGGCACAACCAGCATCACCTGGTCCTGGTAGCCACCAACCCTGATTTTTTTCAACTCAGTCAGGGGGATATCACCCTTGGGGGTTTCTGCCACAACCTTCAAATCTGACGAACCATCGCGTGTCCAACGCTGCGCCCAGAAGCTCACCTGGGCATCCACCTCCGGGATCTTATTGAACTGGAGTCTGAGGGTCTTCTTGTCACCTCCCATCAAGCGCAAGGCTTTCTTCCCGGTGCGGGCATGCTGATTGAGAATCTGAACATGTCCTTGCTCTGCCTTCAGACTGCCAAACTCAATGGCTGCCGCTGTCAACTCTCCCCCTGGCAGAGCTTCAAAACTTTCTGCGGCACAGGCTATGCCTGCCACCAACAGCGATGATATGATTGATTTCAACATAGGTGAAGCGTAACAGAAAATAATATGACCTTCAAGAAAATTTGTTATCGCATGATTCAATACACATGTGTCCCAAAGTTTGAGTACGGAGCTTGATAAATGGGAATTTGGCGATTAGTTTGCGAGCGACAGCAAGCGTCTATTTGAGCCCGCGGAGCGGGCGGCATATCCATAGCGAGGCGGTGGAGCCGCGCAGCGGCGGAACCCCTCGTAAACGAAAAGAACTATCAGAGCCCCGACGTCAGGAGTGGGCG
>JAGBDZ010000150.1 GCA_017937215.1 Akkermansia sp.
CCGTTCTGCACACGCATATCAAAGGGGGTGGTGATGGTGCCCTCCTCCACATAGCCGCGGACATGCAGGTTCTTATTGTCACGCTTGTAGGTGAACTCATGGATGAGGCTGGGATAGCCGTGGAAGGCGAACACGATGGGTTTGTCGGTGGTGAACAGGGCGTTGTATTCTGCCTGAGTAAGACCGTGGGGATGCTGGCTGGCGTCCTGCAGGCGCATCAGATCCACCACGTTCACAACCCGTATCTTAAGCTCGGGGAAATTCTCCCGCAGAATGGTCACGGCTGCCAGAGTTTCCAGAGTGGGAGTCTCGCCGCAGCAGGCCATTACAATGTCGGGCTCGCAGCCGGCGTCGTTGCTTGCCCAGTCCCAGATGCCTATGCCCTGGGTGCAGTGCTTAACAGCCTGCTCCATGGTAAGCCACTGGGGACGGGGATGCTTTGAAGTGACCATTACGTTCACATAGTTGCGGCTGCGGATGCAGTGGTCGAAAACGCTCAGCAGGCAGTTGGCATCGGGGGGAAGATAAAGGCGCACCACATCTGCCTTTTTGTTGGAAATGTGGTCCAGGAAGCCGGGGTCCTGATGGGTGAAGCCGTTGTGGTCCTGCTGCCATACGTTGGAGGAGAGAATAAGGTTCAGGGAAGCTATCTCCTCGCGCCAGGGCAGCTCGCTCGTCACCTTCAGCCACTTGGCGTGCTGGGATGCCATGGAGTCGATAATACGGATAAAGGCCTCATAGCTGTTAAAGAAGCCGTGGCGGCCGGTGAGCAGATAGCCTTCCAGCCAGCCCTCGCACATATGCTCGCTCAGCATGGAGTCAACAACTCTGCCCTCGTGGGCGATGAACTCGTCATCCAGATAAAAGCCATGAACGAAGAAGAAACCAAACCAACACCCGAAGAAGAAAACATCAATACGCCGGAGGTAGCTGCTGAGGAAGAGCAGCAAACGGTTGATGAGCTGACCAAGTGGCGTGAGATGGCGCTGCGCACGGCCGCCGAGTATGATAATTACCGCAAGCGCTGCGTGAAGGACCGCGAAGATTTTACCAAGTATGCCAACCGTGGCCTGCTTGAGGAACTGCTGCCGGTCATTGATAATTTTGAGATGGGCATGCAGATGGCCCAGCAGGACACCGGCTCCATGATTTACATCGGCATGAGCATGGTGCAGAAGCAGCTGGCCGATTTCCTGGCCGGTCAGGGCGTGGAGGCTATCGAATGCGCCCCGGGGCAGGAGTTTGACCACAACGTGCACGAGGCTATCATGAGCGAGCCGAGCGACCAGCCGGAGGGGACCATCATCCGCATCCTTCGCCGCGGTTATAACCTGCGCGGCCGTCTGCTGCGCCCGGTGAATGTGGTGACAGCGGCACCCAAGGAGGAAGCTGCCCCGGAAGAAGCATAATTCAACCCTCATACCACTATGGCACAGGACTATTACGAGGTGCTGGGAGTTGACCGCAATGCGGATGACGCCGCCATCAAGAAGGCCTACCGCAAGCTGGCCATGAAGTACCACCCCGACCGCAACCCCGATAACAAGGAAGCGGAGGAGAAGTTCAAGGAACTGGGTGAGGCATACGAGGTGCTGAGCGATGCCGATAAACGCGCTGCCTACGACCGCATGGGCCACGAGGCTTTCAAGAATGGCGGCATGGGCGGCATGGGCGGCGCCGGTGGCTTCGGCGGGTTTACTGACCCGGCGGACTTGTTCTCGCAGATTTTCGGCGGCGCATTCGGCGGTTTCGGTGGCATGGGTGGCGGCGGTGCCCGCCGCAAGGCTGACCCGCGCCGCCCCGGGGCCGACCTGCGCACCGACCTGGAGATTACACTGGAGGAGGCTGCCGAGGGCTGCACCAAGAATCTGGAGGTGGAGCGCCTGGTGCCTTGCGACGAGTGCAATGCCACCGGTTCCAAGGATGGCCGGGCCGGGTTCCACACCTGCTCCACCTGCCACGGCACCGGCGTGGTGACCCGCCAGAGCGGCTTCTTTGTGCAGCAGAGCACTTGCCCCAGCTGCCGCGGGGCAGGGCAGACTATCAGCAATCCCTGCCCGAAGTGCCACGGCGAGGGCCGCGTGCACAAAGATGTGCAGATTTCGCTGCGTGTGCCCGCCGGTGTGAGCACCGGCACCAAGCTGCGCTCTACCGGCAATGGCGATGCCGGCACCCACGGTGGCGAGACCGGCGACCTCTACGTGTTCATCGAGGTCAAGCCGCACGATATCTTTACCCGCGATGGTATGGACCTGCACTGCACCATCCCCGTGCCCTTCATGGATGCAGTGCTGGGTGGTGAGATGACGGTGCCCACGCTGGATGGCCCCGCCAAGCTCAAGCTCCCCACCGGCACGCAGAGCAATACCATCTTCCGCGTGCGCGGCAAAGGTATGCCCAGTCTGAAGGGCTCCGGCCGCGGCGACCTCATGGTCGAGGTGCAGGTGGAGACTCCCACCAAGCTTTCCTCGGCGCAGGAGAAGGCGCTCAAGGCTTTCGGCAAGGAGCTCAAGGAAAGCAACCAGCCCGAGGTGGCCGATTTCCGCAAGCGCGCCGCTCGTTTCCTGAAATAACCACATCGTCCGTCCCCATGCACAGGTGCTATGCCCCAGGGGCCAGTCTGCTGGCCGGCGCCACCCTCGATATTGAGGGTGAGGAGGCTAAGCATGCCCTGAAAGTGATGCGCCTGCGTGTGGGGGAGGAATGTGAGGTGTTCAATGGCTGCGGTCAGGCAGCCCTGGGCCGCATTGCGGCCACGGCCGGCAGCAGCTGCCTTACCCTGGCTGATTTGCGCCCGCTGCCGCCGCTGCCGCCGGTGGCGGGTATCACCCTGGCTCTGGCCATACCGAAGGGCAGCAATATGGATCTCATTGTCCAGAAAGCAGTGGAAATGGGGGTGCAGCGCATCATCCCCCTCATCACTGAGCGTACCATCGTGCGCCTGGATGCCAAGGAAGCCGCCGCCAAGACGGCAAAATGGAGCCGCACCGTGCTGGAGGCCTGCAAGCAGTGCGGCGTGAATACTCTGCCGGTGGTGGAAACACCGCAGAGCTATGCCGCCTTCCTGCAGCGGACAGATTTGCCTGCGCTCAAGCTGCAGTGCGCCATTGTGCCGCATGCCCGCCCCCTGCGCGAACTGCTGGAGTCCGCCCGCGCCGCAGGGCAGGGGAACTGTGTGCTTCTTATCGGCCCGGAGGGCGATTTCTCCCCGGCCGAATACGCCGCCGGCGAGGCGGCCGGCTATGCCCCCACCAGCCTGGGCCCCATTATTCTGCGCGTGGAAACGGCTGTTTTCCTTGCAGTGGCTGCAGCGCGCTACGCGCTCGATGCCTGAAAAATGCGGATTTTTCGCAGATTTTTCGCGTTTTTCAACTAATAGGTATTTTAACCTTGCAACAGGCAGGGAGATTTGCTAGATTGAGAAATGGGCAGATGCGTATCTCTGCGCCATTCCCATCCCCCCCCCTTACTCGTTATGAAACTTCATCTTCCCAAGTGCCTGTATGTGGCTCTTCTGAGCCTTTTTTCAGTTGTAGTTATGGCCGAGGAGACTGCTCCTGCCAGCTATGGTAAATTGATGAACGCTGAGAAACATTCGATTTTAAAGAGTGTTGTTGAGCCAGAGCTTGACATCGTAGAAACTACGCTACCCTTTTCATTCACGCTGCATGATGCTACGTCTAAAGATTGGTCGCTGAATCTGACGGCGTATAATGTGTCACCTTTCGACACAGCAAATGCAGCATCCCGAACGGCACAGTTGTTTGAGTACGGCGTGTTTACAACTGCTGTGGAAAATATGTCCAAGTGGTCAGTGGTGCCTATAGGGCCTGCGTTCCAGGTTGGCATTGCTCCCGATGGTGATTTGTTTATTGCTTACAATAAGAATACCGGCGAGAAACAGATCTACTTGCTGAGCAATATCAGGAACTTCAGATGGACGCTCGTAAGCGAGGTCTCGGTCATGCTTTCGTATAATGCGGAAGACGAGGTCCTGAGCCTGACTGGTGGTTCCATCAGGCGTTCAAACGAAGAGGATGAGATTCTGTTTGGTGGTGTCGAGGACCTGAAGTACAACGTGCCGGCTAATTTCTTGTTTGCTGAGCTTGGAGCCCCTGCGATTCCTAGCTTTTCTGCGGGCGGCGGGTCTACGCTGGCCGCCACTCTCATTACTGAAGGAGATACGGATGGCTGGCGCGTCGTAGGTGAGGCAACCATTCAGACGCTCGGGACACCCGAAAAGACTTTTGCTGCTACGGATGATGTGCAGTTCTGGGGCGCAGATGGCGTTCTGTATACCACGGAGACGATGACATATAGCAATCGTACCGAGGCGATTCCTGACCTGAAGAATCCTGGCAAAGGTACCGGTATGGGGTTTGGCGCGGCTGAGGGTAAGGTGTTGACGGTGACCAAGGCTACAGCGGCTATTAACGATGCCGACGGAACGGCCTTGATAGACAAACTCACGATTGTGGGTAAGGGTACGGTGGAACTTCAGTATGAGGCAGATAATACGGGAAATTTGTATGGAGTGAGCGTCAACATCTCCGATTCTGCTACTCTGAAAATTAATTGTGACGGTGATGCTCAGTTGAACCTTGCCAATGGTGCATTCTCCAGCTCTGCAAGCGTTGTCAAAACCAGTGCGCAGACCCCATCTGCGTTGATTGTAGACGCTGGCGGCGTGGAGACAAGCATGGGTACCCTGCGCAATGATAATGGTGCCCTGCAAATCGTGAATCCAGGCTTTGTGGGGGCCGATTCGTTGGCGGCTTCCGGAGTCGGGCTTACAGGCGGTGTGCAGGTTCAGGCCGTAAGTGTAAATGCTGGAGCTGATGGCGTGATAATCGATCCTCTCTCTGCAGCCTGGGTTGCGGGGGACGTCATCGTCAACAATGGTGGTGATATAGAAACTGCCAGTGTCCTTACGGTGGGGAAGAAGGTATTGGCTGATAAGATTACAGTGCTTGGGGAGGGCGGTATCACAGCTGCAGAGATTGCTGCTAATCAGATTTCTGCGGCTGGTATTACCATTACGACGGACGGCGCTGACTCCGCTACTGCTTTGCTGGGTAAAGTGTCGGTGAATAACAGCGCCATCAGCGCGAATACCATTGCTTCGGGGGTGAACATTGAGTTTGATGCTGAGAACTCTGGTACTATCACCACGGGCTCGATGACTTCAACCAGCATTTCCGTGAGCTCCGGTACTGTGACCCGCAATACGCCCGGCGCTGCTGAGATTGTAACCAACGCGACCTCGACCGGTAAGATTTCCATCTCGAAGAATGCCTTGCTGACAAGCGGTTCGTTGTCTGCAGATGCTATTAAGTTGGTAAATAATTACCGAGTGGAAGCTCAGGGGCTTAAAGCTAAGGAGGTAACATTGGGTTCCAAGAAGGTGCTGGCTGAAGCCAGCACGGATAGTGCCATTAGACTTTCATCGGCTGGTATTCAGGCTCAAGGTGCTCTCTCTGCCACCAGTGTGGAGCTGGCAGATGACGTGACCATTACGGCTCGAGAGTTGTCTGCCGGCTCTGTGCAAGCAGGCAAAAGCAGCTATACCGATAAGGTTGTGCTGACTAATGTCCAGATTAGTGATACGGCTGTAACTGCCGATGAAATCAGCGCAGATACTGTTACTCTTGAGGAAGGTTATACGGTGAACAAGGCAGCCGTATCCGCAACGAATGGCACTACCATCAATGGTAGAGACGCGGGCGTTGTGCTGAACAATGTCAGCTTCACTGGTGCGGTAAAGACTACCGGAAAGGTTGTGCTGAACGCGGTGAAGTTCCAGGGCGGCGATAATACGTTCGGTGGCGCAAATGGTGATGCTTTCAGGGTTGATAAGGTCGATGAAGGTGTCGCTAATGTGATATTGACCGGTGGTATCGAGGGCAGGAATAACCTGACAATCAACAGCATGATTCTCAATGCAGAGGGGCTGAAATTTGCTCCCGGTGAGGTGAAGACCTACTATCTCATTACCCCCGAAGTCGATGCCAGCCTCTCTTACGAGGCAGACCCCACCAACTACGAGCTGTACATCCAGTCCTACGTGCGCGCTGAAATCAACGTGGACAAGCAGACCGGCGAGGTTTCCATCACCGGTTGGGAAGATGAAGCCAGCATCAAGAATGAGATGCGCGACACGGCCAACCGCAGGGCAACCATTGATGCGCTTGATGAATTGAAACCCTCGATTGAGGATGACGGCAGTGCGTTGAGCGAGCTGGATAAGTATGTGGGCCATGTCAACCGCTACTCTGTTGAGGCTCGTAAGGAGGTGCTGGATGCCCTCTCCGGTGCATCGCTCACCGCACTGGCTGACTCGCAGCGCCGCGGTGTGCGCGACCACCAGGACAACCTGCGCAACCGTATCATCCAGATGGGCGGCGGCACCAATGCGGGCCTGACCACTGACTGGCAGTATGCCGGTATCCAGGCCTGGGCTCAGGCAGATGGCAGCTTCTCCACCTCCGATGGTTCCGGTGATGAGTGCGGCTACGATTTCAATACCTGGGGTGCCACCGTGGGTGCCAATATGGACCTGACGGCCAACACTGTGGTGGGCCTTGCTTTAAGCGCCTCCTATGGTGAAATCAAGTCCGATGGGGCAGACCATGCCAGCGGCAACAATGATGCCCGGTATATCAGCTTCTATGCCCGCCACCAGAAGGACCGCTGGGTGCAGATGCTCATCCTGACCGCCGGCTGGAATGATATAGACATGGAGCGCCGAGTTCTGGGCTATTCCGCCAGTGGCGACACGGAGGGTACCACCCTTTCCGCCTACTATGAACTGGGTTACACCATTGGCCTCAACTATGAGTACACCCACATTCTGCAGCCCATGATCAGCGTGAGCCTGACCTCCGCCAAGGTGGACGGCTATACCGAAGGAGGCAGCCTGGACAACGCCGCTCTCGAATACGATGGCGACAGCTACATCTACGGCAAGGTGGGTATCGGTGCCCGCTACCAGGGTGTGATGTACGAGACTGTGCATGAGCGCAATGCTGTGGTAGAGGCCCGCGCCCTTATCACACAGGACTTCGGCGATACCACCGAGGCAACCAAGGTTTCGCTCGGCGGTGGTTCCATGTATGAGGTGAGCGGTGCTGATACCTCCGGTACAGGATTTGAACTGGGTGCCGGTGTCTCCATTCCTGTGGAGCAGCACACCACACTCTACGCGGATGCTGATCTGACCGTGGCTCCGGACTATACCGGCTTCCGCGTGGATCTCGGTGTCCGTTACGACTTCTGATTAGGGTGCTACTACCTGAAATCGTCTCTCACCAAATCCCCACACTGCCACCGCAGTGTGGGGATTTGTATGAACTCAAAGCGGGGCTTCCGCCTTTGCCCTACAGGCTGCGCCGAGACAGGAAAGTCCCCGTGCTCCGTCAAAGTTTCCCCTACAGCCCCCGCAGAGTCAGCGTTTTTTTACAACTTCGCATAATATTTTGAACGATTGGCCTGTCGGGTAGCATCAAATCTGCATGATGAATAATAATCTTACTACAAAATTCATGGAAGGGCTGCAGGCGGCGCAGAAAGCGGCGCAGTCGGCAGGGCGGGCGCAGATATACCCGGCAGAGCTACTGCTGGCGCTGGTGGAGCAGGAGGGCGGAGTTCTTTCCGCAGTGCTGACCAGGGCAGGGGTGGATGCTGCTCGTCTGAGGCGTGAGCTGGCAACTCAGCTGGAGCGGCAACCGCGGCAACGCGGCGGCGTAGCGCAGAGCCCGGGAATCGGCCCGGAGCTGGACCGCGACCTGACTGCCGCCGAGCAGCAGCGCCAGAGCATGAAGGATGACTACCTGAGCGTGGAGCATTTTGTATTGGGTGTGTTTGAGGCAGATGCCACCCTCTCCCCGGTTCTGGAGAGCTGCGGGCTGACCCGTGCGAAGTATCTGGAGGCACTGAAGGATGTGCGCGGCAATCAGCGCATCACCGACCAGGACCCGGAGGAGAAATACCAGACCCTGGAGAAATACGGCACGGATCTGACCGCGCGCGCCCGCCAGGGGAAGATTGACCCGGTCATCGGCCGCGATGCGGAAATCCGCCGAGTGCTGCAGATACTTTCCCGTCGCACCAAGAATAACCCGGTGCTCATCGGTGAGCCCGGCGTGGGCAAGACGGCCATTGCCGAGGGGTTGGCCCGCCGCATTGTGAACGGCGACGTGCCGGAAAGTATGAAAGGTAAGCGCCTGGTGAGCCTGAATATAGGCTCCATGCTGGCCGGTGCCAAGTACCGCGGCGAATTTGAAGAGCGCATCAAAAATACTTTGGAAGAAGTGAAAAAGAGCGGAAATGTGATCCTCTTTATCGATGAACTTCATACCATCGTAGGCGCCGGCAGCGCGGAAGGAGCGGTGGATGCCACCAACATCATCAAG
>JAGBDZ010000151.1 GCA_017937215.1 Akkermansia sp.
CACGGGACTTTAGTCCCGAAATAACGGTGCATATAACCGGGACTAAAGTCCCGTGCTTCGACGCTGTTTTCAGCGTTTTTCGATTCGGAAAGGCAGGGTGGTACCTTTTTCATGTTCGGCTCCGCGCTGGTGGAGCAGCACTGCGGTGCCGGAGTCGGAGGTGGTGAAAAATAAGGTCCAGTAGCCGTACGGCGTGCGGAATGATTCACCGGGGTAATCCTGGTCTACGGTCAACATGGGCAAAGGTGAGAGACCTCCCGGCCACCACATATATGAGTACGCATATTCTTTGTGGCCGGCGGCCTTGCGATGCGAGTTTCCATGCGGGAAATCGAAGCGCTTGTCGCCCAGTATCAGGCATTTTCCTTCCAGTGTTTCCGGCGGGTCAATGCCGGTATCGTATTCCGGCATCCTCGAGCCTCCGTATGTCAGAATGGTGTGGTCGTGCCAGGTGTCGAGCCACTCCGGTTCCCAGATTCGGGCATCTTCCAGTGCGAAAACAGGGAAACTCAGCGGCATGAGGACGACGCTCAGCGCCACATCTGCCACGGTGGCGGCAGCCTGCAGCGGGAGGAGCGGATAGTGGTACCACGCGTGATGCTTTTCCAGGTGACCGATGCGGTGGGCGGCTCCGGCCACGCCGTGCAGGCCAAGCGATTCCGCCCCCTGAGGGTCGAAGTCACTGGCGGGTTTCAGGTCAGCCCGCAGGTAACCGATGGCTCCGTTAGGGTCTGCTACGTGAAAGGGAACAATTTCCGGGGAATGCGCTTCAAAATATTCGGTGGTTGCGGGGTATTGGCGGAGTTCTTCTGCGATGTAGGGGCGGTTATAGGTTTCTCCGTTGTCGAACGGCGAAACCCCATCGGGAACAAGGGGACTGAAGTGTTCGTATCCCCTGCGGCGTTCCGGCACCCAGGCCAGGGGAATCGCTACGTAATAGCGGCCATCTTTCCGGTAGAGCTGCCCGCAATAGGAGACGCGGAGCCCCCGGTCTGCCACTGGTACCAGACGAGGAACCTCCGTGCCGATGCTGCCGATGGTACGCCCCATGTCAGAATAGATACACGAACTCAGACTCATGGAGCTCAGTGCAATAAGCAGGTGTAAAAGGCGCTTCATCGGCATGAGATCAGTATACTCTGATTCCGGTGCCAGACAAGGATATTATCATTGACTCTTCGTCGGATTCGCTGTAAACTCGCCGCCGTCATGACTTCTACAGCAGATTACAAGGTGGCCGATATTGCCCTGAAGGATTGGGGGCGCAAGGAAATTGCCGTTTCGGAATACGAGATGCCGGGCCTCATGGCCTGCCGTGAGAAATATGGCGAGCAGAAGCCGCTGGCCGGGGTGCGCATCACCGGTTCGCTGCACATGACGATTCAGACCGCCGTGCTCATCGAGACGCTGGTGGCGCTGGGTGCCGAGGTGCGCTGGGCCAGCTGCAATATTTTCTCCACCCAGGACCACGCTGCTGCCGCCATTGCGGCCACGGGTGTGCCGGTGTTTGCCTGGAAGGGCGAGACCCTCACCGAATACTGGGATTGCACCTGGGCTGCCCTGAGCCACCGTGATGGCCTGGGCCCGCAGCTGGTGGTGGACGACGGCGGCGATGTGACCCTGCTGCTGCACCGCGGGTATGAGATGGAGGAGGGTTCCGACTGGGTGAACACCCCCTCCGGCAGCGAGGAAGAGGGCGTCATCAAGGCGCTGCTGAAGCGTATTGCCGCCGAGCAGCCCGGCGTATTCCACCGCTGGCTGCCCGAGTGGAAGGGCGTTTCCGAAGAGACGACCACCGGTGTGCACCGCCTTTACCAGATGGAGCGCGATGGCCGCCTGCTGGTGCCGGCCATCAATGTGAATGACTCGGTGACCAAGAGCAAGTTCGATAATCTCTACGGCTGCCGCGAAAGCCTGACGGACGGCATCAAGCGCGCCACGGATGTGATGATTGCC
>JAGBDZ010000018.1 GCA_017937215.1 Akkermansia sp.
GAACCCCTCGTAAACGAAAAGAACAATCAGAGCCCCGACGTCAGGAGTGGGCGGCAGCCTGTCACGGCGTAGGGCGTAAGCCCGGAGACGGAAAAGTGAGGCCTTAATATGTTGCATCGCTTTCTGTCACCCCGACCTGCGTCGGGGTTCCGGTATCTTTTTGGGTTGTACGAGTGGTTCCGCCGCTACGCGGCTCCACCACTCGCTATGGGTATGTCGCCCTATCGGGCTCAGAATTCCTCGGGCTTTCAGCCCGACAAATTCCAATTTAGTGAGCAGAGGGGGGGCTTCTTCCAAAATGTTGCTGATATTTCTATTCTCTACAAAATCTTTGGGACACGTGTGAAATGCAGAAAACAAGCGGGCCTCCGCCGTTCGGACAGAGACCCGCCTGTGATAAAAAGTGCCCCGGATTTATTACTTGGGCCAGCCAATGCACTGGTGCACAATGACACTGTGGTTTTCCGGCAGGGCCATCTCGCGCTTCAGGCCTTCCTTGTCAATCATGGCGCGGATGACGGTGGAGAGGCCGCGGGAGGTGCAGTAGAGGTATACATTCTGGTAGGCGGAGCCCACGTGGTTCTCGCCGCCGCGGTCGTTCTTGATGGTGTAGAGCAGGTGCAGCGGGGCATTTTTCACGAAATCCTGGCGCTCGCAGAGGGGGATGAGGTTCTTGTCATTCACCTTGACCAGCTTGTGGCCCGGGCCGTCGTATTCCCAGGTGCCGGTGGGGGTGAGCACGAAAAGCTGCATGTTCTGCAGGTTGCGCGAGGTGGGTATGGTGCGCTTCCCCTGCGGGTTCATTCCCCAGGCCACCCACAGGATGTCTGCCAGGGTCTGGTCGTCGATAGCGCGGGTGGTATCATAATCGCGGGCAGAGTGGCGCTGCGCAATAGCCTCCATGAGCGGCATGCCGCCGGTCATCACTGGGGCGGGCAGGGCTTTCACTTCTTCCCCGGCACCCCAGCATGGCAGCAGGGCTCCGGCCAGCACACAGACTTTCAGCACATTCTTGAACATGTCCTGCATTTTAGCAGTACCAGCTCCCGATTGTAAAGAAAAAAGCCAATTATCCATAAATATCCATGATGTATAGGATAAATGGCCTGAATTCGGGGTGAATTATCCTGGGGTGATAGGATATTTGTGGATAAATCAGGGGTGCATGGGCATTGCCGGGAGGCGGGAAAATTGTTTTTCGGGGGAAAATATTGTTTTTTGGTCTTGAAATGGGGGCAGGGTGGAGTATGATGTAACTTTCGTAAGGCTGGTTTGATGCTTATGAATTTCTCTCTTAACATGAAAAGATACTGTCTGATATTGGCGCTGGCGGCGATGGGGTGTGCGCAGGCTGAAACGGTGACACAATGGGTGGACGGCGTAGACCAGACGTATGGCTGGACGGATTATAATAAGGCGAATCCGAATGATAATACAGATGGTGACAATTATCTCTGCTGGGCGGCGGCGGCCAGTAATGTGATTAACTGGTGGCAGAAGCAGTATTCGGCATCTACCGCTGCGGCTCCTCAGGGGGAGGAAATCTGGAGCATCTTCAAGAGCAGTGTGAAGGAAGACGCAGGAGGAAATTCCTTCATGGGCTTCCAGTGGTGGCTCACCGGGCAGTATTCCCACGATGGGACGAATGGCCAGTATGCTTATTATTCCGGTCCCGTGGGGGATTCGCCGGTGATAGAGAATAATACCATCTACGGTAGCATGCCCTTCCAGGGCTTTTACCGGGAGAGCATTCTGCCGGATAATGACTTTAACCGCTCCCCGTGGAATTACGAACTTTCTCAGTTTATGACTGATCTGGACGTGGGGAGTAATATCCCGGACGGACTGGGTTTCACTGTGGCAGAGGCTTTGAATCTTGGGGCGGCCGTTACCCTTTCGCTCAACAATTTTAAGAATGAGGGACACGCCGTGACTCTGTGGGGCGTGGATTATGATAGTGTGACTCAGGATTTGACCGGTCTTTGGCTGACAGATTCGGATGATCTGCAGTATGGTCTGAATAAGGACGGCTTGTTTCATGTGAACTTGAAAGAAACGAAGGTAAACGTGACGGTGGATGGAGCCGCTGCGACCCAGACCTACCTCACGTTTGATGTTCAGAGTGGCGATTGGTATTATAAGAGCGAAGGATTCACCGATGATACTCTGTTTATTGATAGCATTCAGTTTTTTAATACCTCCGTATCGGACAGCTGGAGGCTGGTGTACCATGTGCCCGAACCTGCCACTGCCACGCTGAGCCTGCTGGCACTGGCCGGGCTGGCCGCCCGCCGTCGGCGGCGCTGATTGCTGGCGGGCTTTCACCTTGACAAATCGGGGCGAGAGGCGCATAGTAGCAAGGCCAGCGGGCAGATAGAGATATGAGTGAAGCAAAAGTAACGCCGGAGCTGATTCGCGCCGCGCTGACCACGGTGAAATACCCCGGGTTCAGCCGTGATATTGTCTCCTTTGGTCTGGTCAAGAATATCGAGGTGAGTGCTGAGGGTGCGGTGCGGATTGAGCTGTGCATCGAAAGCAAGAATGAGGACGTGCCGCGCTTTGTGTACCAGAGCGTGATGACCGAGGTAAAGGAGATGCCCGGCGTGAAGAGCATCGATGTGGATATCGAGTACCACAACCCGGATGTGGAGAAGAAGGCTGCCATGCAGGACGACCCGGCCAAGTGGAAGACCTCGCTGCCGGGTGTGAAGCACATTATCGGCATTTCCTCCGGCAAGGGCGGTGTGGGCAAGAGCACCGTTTCGGCCAATCTGGCCGTGGCGCTGGCCCGCCTGGGCTACCGCACCGGTCTGCTCGACCTGGATATCTACGGTCCCTCCATGGCGCTTATGTTCGGCACGAAGGAGCTGCCGGATGCCAGTGAGGATGAGCGTTTCATCCCGGTGCAGGCGCATGGTGTGAAGCTGCTCTCCATGGGGCTCATGATGGATGAGGCCTCGCCTGTGGCGGTGCGCGGCCCGCTGGCCACACGCTATACCCAGCAGTTCCTGAAGGAGACGGACTGGGGCGGGCTTGACTTCCTGATTCTGGATATGCCCCCGGGCACGGGTGATATTCAGCTCACCATTGTGCAGACCGTGCAGATGGATGGCGTGGTGGTGGTGACCACCCCGCAGGAAATGGCGCTCATTGATGCCCGCAAGGCGGTCGGTCTTTACCAGCGCACAGATACGCCCATTCTCGGCATTGTGGAGAATATGAGTTATTTCATCTGCCCCACGGATGAAACGGTGCACTACATTTTCGGCCAGCATGGCGGCGATAAGGAAGCTGTGCGCCTCGGTGTGCCTATGCTGGGTAAGATTCCGCTGGATATCCGCACCCGCGAGGGTGGCGACCAGGGTAAGCCCGTGGCGCTGGAAGACACCGGCTCCAACCGCGTGGCGGCCGCTTTCGAAGGCCTGGCTCAGACTCTCGCCAGCTCCCTGGGCGAGTAAATGATATGCTTATGCAGCTAATTTTGCAGAAATTAGCTGCAAATTAGCTGCTTCAGGTTTGCTGCAGGCATGTAGATGAACTCGTTGCCTTCCTTGTGCACGAGCAGGAGCCCGGCATCCACCAGGGAATTGAGGTCGGTTCGGGCTGTTTGTCGCACAGTCTGGAACTCGCGGCAGTGTGCAGTCACGCTGGTTCGGTAATCGGGGTTTTTGAGCAGTCGGCTCAGCAGGGCTTTCTGGCGGTGGTTGAATTCCTGCTTGTTGCGGAGTTGGTCGTTCAGGCGTTTCTGTTCTTCGGTCCGGCGTTGCAAGTATTCCAGCAGATTTGAAATAGACTGGCTGATTGTTTGCAGCTGATCTGTCAGGAAGTAATTGAGATCATTTTCATCTTCCTCACTGTGGGTGAATGCCTGGTAGTATGATTTGGCGTGCTTGTATATTTCCTGGGAGATGGAGATGTACTCAAAGAGCCAGTAGCCCGCTTTCAGCATGCTCCAGTAGAACAGGGCACGCGCTGTCCGTCCATTGCCGTCGATGAAGGGGTGGTCGTAGGCCAGCCAGAAGTGCAGCACAATGGCTTTGAGCACGGGGTGCATGTATTCGGCGTCATTGTTGGCAAAGGTGCACAGTGCCTCCAGACGTTGCGGCAGTTGCTCTGCCGGCGGGGGGATATGTACCACCTCGCCGGATGCTGTGGCTTCGATTCGTACTTTGTCGGCATTGGTGCGCAGGGATCCGGCTTTCTCCGGCTGGTGGATGGTGCCTTCCGTCATGCTGCGGTGCAGGGAGAGGATGCGGCCTGGTGTGAGCGCTTCATCTTTCCAACCCAGTATCAGCTGCATGGTGCGGTAGTTGTTGGTGACCATGCGTTCGTGCTCATTAATGGGGTGCCGGTTGCTGCGCAGCAGTTCTCTGGCTTCTGCGCGAGTTACCACGGCTCCCTCCAGCAGGCTGGACATGATGGCCTCTTCCATCAGTGAGGTCATGAGGTAGCGGTTGCGGTCCGTCTCGTTCAGCGCGTTTGGGGTGCGTGTGTGCAGGCTCCCACCACCCTGCATATCAATGAGGTGCAGAAGGGACTGCATCATGCGTGTTACCGTGAAACTGAACGGGTTCCCTTTTTTGTCGAGCAAGGGCAGTGCCTGACGGGCTTGCATGCGGTGCAGTTTGATAC
The DNA here is from genome assembly GCA_017937215.1 of Akkermansia sp. GTDB lineage: Bacteria > Verrucomicrobiota > Verrucomicrobiia > Verrucomicrobiales > Akkermansiaceae > Akkermansia. The sequence goes on from JAGBDZ010000018.1 coordinate 4,633, forward strand.
CCACCCACCAGGCGGCACTATCGAGTCCCTCCGGTGGTTTGCGGTAGCGCAGCTCGTCCCAACTCAGGTAGCGGTCTGTCCGGTTGGCCTCTGCGGCTGAATGCAGCAGCACCTGCACCAGATCCGTGGAAGGATTGGCTATATATTCCTCTACTTTTGGCGCTTTAGGACGAGGTTTCATACCTTTATGATAACGCATGTGTGGCCCTTGTCAATCAAAATGCAGCTAATTTAGCAGAAATTAGCTGCAAATTAGCTGCATTTAGCAGACACAAAGAGGGGCGACGGACTTTCGTCGGCCACCCCTCAGCTGTATCACCTTGAAAAAAACTTTGAAATCACTCCCTGCGGCTTACACGCGGATGGGCATGAGCACATAGAGGAACTCATCGGCCACGCGCATGACGCCGGGGCTGGAGGTATCGATGAGGTCGATGCACACATCCTGGTCGCCCACGGACTTGAGCGGGGCCAGCACGTAGTCGGCGTTGAAGGAGATGGAAATCTCGCGGCCATCGTAGTCGATGGGTACTTCTTCGTTAGCCTCGCCCATGTTGGCGCTGGACTGCACAGACATGACGCCGGGGGTGAAGCGGAAGCTCACGGTGTTGGTCTTCTCGGAGGAGAGCAGGGACACGCGGCGCACGGCGCTCTGCAGCTCGGCAGCGGGGATGACCACGCGTTCGTTGTAGCGGCTGGGAATTACCTGGCGGTAGTTCGGGTAATTGCCGTCGATGAGTTTGGTGATGAGCAGGGTATCACCAAAATCGAAGGAAGCCTGGTTGCTGGTCACGCGTACCATCACGTCGCCGTTGTCGCCCAGCAGGCGGTGCACTTCGGCCACGGCGCGGCTGGGGATATCGATGCACACGCTCTGGGATTCCGGGAACTCCAGCTCGCTTTCGAACAGAGCCAGGCGGCGGCCATCGGTAGCAACCAGGGTCAGCTTGCCGTCCTGGAAGCAGGTGTAGATGCCGTTGAGCACGTAGCGGGTTCCGTCGTTGGAAATGGCAAACTCCGTGAAGGCAAAACCCTTGTTCAGCACGCCCTGCTGCACCTTGAACTCGCGGGCTTCCTTGAACACGGGCAGACCGGGGAATTCATTGGCGGGCAGGCCGTTCAGCTTGAACTGGGCGCGGTTGCAGCGGATGGTGGCCACCGTGCCGCTTACCTCGATGCTCACTTCGCCGTCGCGCAGCTCGCGGATGATGCTCTGCAGCTTCTTGGCGGGCAGGGTGATGGCACCGGGTTTCTCCACGATGCAGGGCACCTTGGTGAGAATGGTCAGCTCCATGCTGGTGGTGGTGAGCTTCAGCTCGCCGTCCGAGGCGTCCAGCAGCACGTTGGAAAGAATCGGCATGCTGGGGCGGGTGGACACCACGCCGGCCACCTTGTTAATGCCATCAAGCAGAACTTGTTTTGCGAGTGAGAATTTCATCGGGACCTCCTTTGTTGAGCATATTTTAGCGGGTTGTCATGCATCTGGCAAGCACAAATTCATGAATTCGCAAGATTTTCTATAACTTTTTTTCTAACGGTACTATATATTGTGATATGAAGTACAATTTACAAGATTTTGTACGTAGAAGAGGATGGCTTCCTGCTTGACAAGGCGGGTGCAGGGCGGGTATGATGCTGAGCATGAAACCCGTACTAGTGCTGATGGCTCCCGGATTCGAGGAGATTGAACTGACCGCGCCCATTGATATACTGCGCCGTCTGGAGATTCCGGTGGTCACAGCCGGAGTGAAGGGACGCTGCGTGGAAGGAGCGCATGGCATGACCATGATGGCCGAGATGCTCATGGTGGATGCCAACGCCGAGGACTATAGCGGCATCATTCTGCCGGGTGGGCCGGCTTCCTGGTTGCTGCGCGACACACCGGGGGTGCTTTCCCTGGTGCGTGCCATGCAGAAGGACGGCAAGCTGGTGGCCGCAATTTGTGCTGCCCCCATTGCGCTGGAGGCTGCCGGGGTGCTGGCCGGTCGACGCGTGACCTGCTATCCCGGGGTGGAGGGTGATTTGAAGTCCGCAGCAGAGGTAGTGGCTGAGCCGGCGGTTATTGATGGCCAGCTGGTAACCGGTCGCGGCCCCGGCGCTGCGCTGGAGTTCGGCTTTGCGCTGGGCACGGCCCTGGGCAAGGGCGAGCAGGTGGCAGCGCTGCGGGTTGCGATGTGTGTATAGGATACGTCCGAACGCAGTGAGGATATCGTCTTGCCGCAGGCAAGATATCGTCCGGCGCAGCCGGATATCGTCCAGCCTCCGCAGGAGGCTGGATATCGTTTCCTATGTGGTTTTGTAATAAACGCAAGCTTTCATCGGGAAATAAACTTGCCTTGCGTAATACAGTTTGATAAAATTCCGGAACCATGAAACCACACCCTCTTGCCGAACAAAGTCTTGATTTTTCAGTATCAGTCGTTCAATTCTGCGATACCATCGAACGTCACGCGGTGTTAAAGAATCAACTGCTTCGTTCTGCAACAAGCATTGGCGCTAACATTCACGAAGGTGTCTATGCCTGTAGCGGCGGAGACTTTGTGTTGAAGTATCAAATTTCACTCAAGGAATGCCACGAAACGGAATACTGGCTGCATGTCATGCAGCGTGCAGGCATTGCGTCTGCCGAAAGCGTGGCGCCTTTGTTGCACCAGTCGGGCAGCATCCGGCGCATGCTGATTGCGTCCATCAAAACCGCTAAAGGGAAGTGATTTTGTTTCCCAATTGCAGCTTCAATACTAATAAAACCACATAGGAAACGATATCCAGCCTCCTGCGGAGGCCGGACGATATCTTGCCTGCGGCAAGACGATATCCTCGCCTGCGGCTCGGACTTAGATCGTCTTACCCTCTTTATCATCAAAGCATCCGAGCACGATACGGATGATATCAATAATCTGCCAGATAAGGAAACCGCCACCAGTCACGAACTGGAGGATACCGGTGATGACCTTGCCGGCGTAGATGCGGTGCACGCCGCCGATGCAGAAGATAATCAGCAGGCTGAGCAGGAAGCAGGTGAAACGGGAGCGGGGGGATTTGTTTTCGCAGTGTTGGCAGCAGCACATGGTGGTGGGTATGGGGTTAGAAGAGTTCGTGTGCGCGGGCGCTGAGGGCCGCGTGCGTGTTGGGGAGTAGTTCATCCTGCACCTCAGCCAGCAGGGTTTTGAGGATGTTGCCCATGGCGGGGCCGGGTTTCACGCCCATAGCGATGAGGTCGCGGCCGGTGATGGCTAAGTCGCTCACGGTGAAAGCCGGCGGTTCATCCAGCACGTCATCGAGCAGCAGGCGGGCGGCGCGCAGAGTGGCTTGTTTCTGCTCGCGTTCGTGAGTGGACTGGGCAGACATATCGGCCTGCTTGATGCTCAGGAGCTGCTGCAGGGTGTCGATTCCCAGTTTGCCGATGAGGCGGCGCATGCCGGGGGCGGTGGTAGGCAGCACGCTGTCGTGCTCGCGCACCAGAGTGACCACGTTCTGCAGGGTGGCGGTGTCGCTCTTGAGTCGCAGGAGAATATCGCGGGCCATGTCGGCCCCTACCTTGCCGTGGCTGTAGAAGTGGCCTTTGCCATCCTCACCCAGGGTGTAGGTGGCTGGTTTGGCGATATCGTGCAGCAGCAGCGCCAGGCGCAGCACTTCATCTGCCGGGGCGGCCTGCACTGCGTGGGCAATGTGGGTCCACACGTCGTAGCAGTGGTGTGGGTTGTGCTGGTCGAAACCGATGGTTGGCGCCAGCTCAGGGATGATGACGGCGAACACATCCGGGAATGCCTGCATCATGCCCAGCACACCTTCGCCTGCCAGAATGCCCTTGAGCTCCACAAAGATGCGCTCCACGCTCACGTTTTGCAGCAGGTGGCGGTTGCGGTGAATGGAGAAGGCGGTTTCGGTCTCGATGCCGAAGTCGTAGCGCGCAGCAAAGCGCAGCGCACGCAGGATGCGCAGGCCGTCCTCATTGAAGCGGGCATCCGGCTCGCCCACACAGCGGATGATGCCGGCGCGCAGGTCCTCCTGGCCGCCGAAGGCGTCCACCAGCCCCCGGGTGGGGTTGTAGGCCATGGCGTTGATGGTGAAGTCTCGCCGCGCCAGGTCCTCCTCCACCCGGCTCACAAAGTTCACGCTGTCCGGGTGGCGGTTGTCGGTGTAGGTGCCATCGATGCGGAAAGTGGTTACCTCCACCGGCTGGTGGCTTACCATCACTGTGACGGTGCCGTGTTGCAGCCCGGTCTTAATAACATGGAAACGCTTGAATACCCGCAGCACTTCTTCCGGCAGGGCATTAGTGCATACATCCCAGTCCTTCGGGCTTCGCCCCAGCAGCGAATCGCGCACGCAGCCGCCCACCACATAGGCCTCGTAGCCGTAGCGTTCCAGCCGCTCCACCACCGTGAGCGCGTGTTCGGGTATGTTTATCATGGGGCGCCCACATTGTACGTTGGCCTCGTGGCTTTGTCAATAGTAATCGAGCTTCATCCCTGCGGCTCAAAATAGTATCCGCAGCCGCGCTCGGTGGCGATGCAGGCGGCGTGGGGGCCCAGTTTGTGGCGCAGGCGTTTGATGTGCGTATCCAGGGCGCGGGTCTGGGTGGTATCGGCATAGCCCAGGATGATGTGCTGGAGCTCGTAGCGATCCTGCACCTTGCCGGGGCGTTCCATGAGGTAGGCCAGGAGCTTGAATTCGGCTGTGGTGAGCTCCAGCGGCTCGCCCTCCAGCGAGGCATGCATGGAAATTTTGTCCAGCACGAGCGGGCCTTGTTGAATCAGCACGCGAGTGGCGCCGCTGTTGGCCCGTTTCAGGATATTGCGGACGCGCAGCACCAGTTCTTTGCTGCTGAAGGGTTTGGTGATGTAGTCGTCTGCACCGAGTCGCAGGCCTTCCAGGCGGTCATCCAGTTCAGCGCGGGCGGTGAGAAACAGGGTGGGGATTTCCCGTGTGGTTTCGTTTTCCTTCATGTTGCGGAAAATCTCCAGCCCATCCATTCCGGGCAGCATCATATCCAGAATCACGCAGTCCGGCAGCTCTCGGCGTATGCTTTCCCAACCTTCGGTGCCGTGGTGCACCAGTTTGCACTGCCAGCCCTGTCGTTCGAGGTTGAACGCCACCAGGGCGGCTATGTCCTCATCGTCTTCAACGATAGTGATATGTGTAGGCATCTCTGCCTGTTATTTAAGCATTAATCCGGGTTGTCTGCAAGCTGGGAATTGTGACAGAAATGCCACAATTCGTGTGGCTTTTGACTCACCATGAACAGCTTGAAAAAAATGCAAAAAAAGGTTTTACTGAAGGCGTCGACCGAAAGAGGCGACACAAGAACGAAAAAAAAGACGATATGAAAAAGAACACAATGATGGCACTGGCCCTTGTAATGGGCGCCGCCCCTCTCTCCCAGGCAGCAGATTTCAATCTGGCCAACCACGCCAAGGATGCCTTCAAGCTCTTTGATGCGAAGCGCGACAACGCAGAGAACCCCTACCTGCAGGAGCTCAGCCTGAAGCTGCGTGGGCAGTACCAGTGGGGTTATGTGGATCCCGCCGGCGGTGATTCCCGGGTGAAGGGCGACCGCAAGGACAACAACGAGTGGCGCCGCTTCCGCCTGGGTGCCCAGGCCAAGGTGCTCAACCGGTTCACCGTGAAGGGTGTCTGGAATATCGGCGGGCTGGATACCCGCAACAAGTACTCCGATGGCAGCTGGGGACGCTCCCGCTCCGAGGGTACCCTGGATGAGCTGACCATTTCCACGAAGCTGGAGCCGGTGACGCTGACCCTGGGTAAGCACAAGCCTGCCTACATGGCGGAGTACCGCACCTCCAGCGGCAAATTGATTACTCTGGAGCGTTCCGTCCTGGTAAACCAGCTGAAGGCCGAGAAGCTCTACGGCATATCTGTGGCGAATGCGGATAAGAAAGCCGACTGGGGCTGGAATGCCGGCCTGTGGGTGAATGGCCAGCGGGATAACACCTGGCTGGAGCCCGCCTTCAACAGCGCGGATAATGTGACCCTCGGTATGAGCATCTCCCGCGCCACGGGAAGCAATGGCCGGGTCACCCTGGATTATATGCACAGCTTCCGCAACGAAGACCGCGCACAGAGCGGCACAGAATATGCCGGCCCCGGCGCGGTGGATGTGGTGGCACTCAGCTGGGAGGGTAAGCAGGGCAACCTGAGCCTGCTCACCGAGGCACTGGCCGGGTTCAATGTGTACGGTGGTGCGCAGGGGGCTCAGAACGTGTTCGGCCTGACCATCATGCCCAGCTACCGCTTCTCCCCGCACTGGGAGGGTGTGCTGCGCTACCAGCTGGCCAGCGGCAGCAACGCCGTGAAGGCCGACAGCCGCTACTACAGCACGAACTCGACCTACTCCGGCACGAGTGACCTGCTGCAAGGCGTGTACCTGGGTGCCAACTACTATGTGTGCCCGGAGAATCCGCATATGCTCAAGCTCATGTTCGGCGCTGAGTACCTCAACTCCGAGGGTCGCGATGCCAGGGGCAACAAGGGCTTCACTGGCTGGCAGTTATCCTCTGCCGTTCGCTTCGACTTCTGATTATCAACAACTAACCCATATATGGAAAGATACGATTATGTTTAAGAATCTGTTTATCGCAGCTGTGGGCCTGTGCACGCTGGTGCAGGCGGAAACCACCCTCACCGGCGCCGGTGCTTCCTTCCCCGCCCCGGTCTACCAGAAATGGACCTATTCCTACTCTCAGGAGAACCCCGGCACCCAGGTGACCTACCAGAGCATGGGTTCCGGTGCCGGAATCAACCAGATCAAGGCCGGCACGGTGGATTTTGCCGGTTCGGACAGCCCGCTCACCCTGGAGCAGCAGAAGGAAGCCGGCCTGGTGCAGGTGCCCATGCTCACGGGCGGTGTGGTTGTCATCGTGAACCTGCCCGGCGTGAAGGATGGCCAGCTGAAGCTCAGCAAGGACGTGCTCTCCCGCATCTACCTGGGCGAAATCACCACCTGGAATGACCCCGCCATCAAGGCCATCAACCCCGGGCTGCGTCTGCCGAAGATGAAGATTACCGTGGTGCGCCGTGCGGATTCCAGCGGCACCTCCTTCATCTTCACCAACTACCTCTCCAAAATCTCTGCCAATTGGAAAAAGAAGGTGGGGCAGGGCTCCTCGGTGAAGTGGCCGGTAGGCATCGGCGGGCAGAAGAACCCCGGCGTCTGCAACAATGTGGCCCGTATCCGCGGCGCTATCGGTTACACGGAGTATACCTACGCTGTGGAGGCCCGCCTGGCCTGCGCCCAGCTGGAAAATGCGGATGGCAAGTTCATTGCCCCCACCCAGGCCAGCTTCTCGGCCTCCGCCGCCTCGGCAGACTGGAAGAATGCCCCCGGCTTCTACATGGAGCTCACCAATGTGCCCGGCGCGAAGAGCTGGCCCATCACCGGCGTGACCTACGTCATCACCCGCCAGGACGCCTCCGCAGAGAAGAAAGCCGCCCTGCGCGACTACTTCATCTGGTGCTACACCAAGGGTGCCGCCACCGCCACGAAGCTCAACTATGTGGCCCTCCCGCAGGATGTGGTGAAGCTGGTTGAGCCCTCCCTTTAAACTACCCGACGTTCATACATAAAGAGTCCATCCCCCGCTGTGCACCGCGCAGCGGGGGATATGGAATTGGGACATTATTGCTCCGGCAATTAAAGAATATTGCTTGGACTCAACGACAAATTGGAATATGCAGAAGTACGAGGTACGAGGTGGGAAGTGCGAAGTATAAAGTTAGGCAGGCTGCGCCTGCAGGTGTTTTCTATTGATAACAAATGGCGAGCCGCAAGGCTCGCGGAACTTTCACTTCGTACCTCCCAC
>JAGBDZ010000019.1 GCA_017937215.1 Akkermansia sp.
ATAAACAGAACGCTCATGCGAATCTGCCACCCCGCCAGCTGGCGGGGTTCCGGTTATTTTTTATTCCAAACCCAGAGTTCCGCCGCTAACGCGGCTCCACTCTGGGCTATGGATATGTCGCCCTGACGGGCTCAGAATTCCGCTCGCCTACGGCTCGCCAAATTCCAATTTGTCCGTCACCACCAATACGGATAACACATCAATTTTTAATTGCCTCATCAATAATCGGGGTAGAGGAGCGGGGACGAGATGGAGATGCCTAATGCTCTTTACTGTTCTTCCGGCACGCGAACCAGAGCAGAACGAGGGCAATCAAACCGGGAACCAAGGTATATGTCCAGGTTATCCAGTTATACTCCGAGTAGGGGAGGAGCAAAAACGCACTAGCCACCAATGCAGTGAGCAGGACGCCCAAAAGTATGGAAACGTAGGTTGCCCGCACCCATCCCCGTTTCTGCATCAACAGCACGCCCGGAAGCAGGCACAGTGTTATCGCCCCCTGTAAACAAAGAATGTAGAAGCAATATTCCCAGACCGGCATCAGCAGCAGCCCCACGGCAGGGCGCATCCGAGACCATTGCTGATACTGCTCCTCCCCGCGAATAAGTCCGCAGCCCTCACCTGTGAGGTCCAGCACGTTGCCTTGCTGACGGCCTACCATGTGGCGCACCCCACGCCAAGGTGACGGAATCCGCCTATATCGGAACTCTGCGTATTGAGTTGCAAGGTTGGAGGTATCATCTGTGCGTAGGGTAATGCCATGCGCCGTTCGGGATACCACGCGCCCCTCCCATGCTGCCGGGAGGGTCATTTCATCGGGATTGATGTATTCCCCGCCCAGGTCTTCCCAGAAAATTTCCCGTGCGCGGAGTGAGTAGGCACCTGCTTTCACATCAGGGGCAAGAATCAAAGCCTTTCGAATACCATGAAGTTCCTTATAATAAACCCGCATCCGCCCATCTGAACATTCCGGCCTGTAATAACGATTCAAGGCGATAGTGTTCTCCTCTCGCAACCCGAAAATTTCATCCACCACCGGGCCACCCTCTGCAACCAGTTCGGTGACTCGCATCTTGACCAACTTGCCATCCAGTGCCGGGTTCACCTGCTCCGGTGTCGTTTCGTACACGGGCTCGCTGCTCACGCTTTGAGCAACATCCGAATACATGAAACCGGCCACGAGAATGCCACACAACGCAACAATGGCAAGCACCGCCGCCGCGCCCCCCTTCAAAAGGCGGAGAGCGCCATCCGGTCGCACTGCCTTATCGCCGTCTGTCTGGTTCGTCGACATGCCTATCTCTTTCTACCCATGTTGATATTACACGGCATGGAATTCTCCATCACTTTCCGGAGTGGCGCTTGCGATATGCATCGGAGGACAGTATGCTCGAATAGACAGGGTATTTTTTCTGAGCTGCCTTGATGAGGGAGAAAATCTCAGCATATTGCGGTTTACCTTCTGCATAATCCGTCCAGAATGAGGTGCCGGGAGGCGGGAACGGAATAGCCCCACTCGCCAGAAGAAGGGACACTATCTCCTTGTCGTTCTTACGCATGGCTTCTGTCAGGGGTGAGCCGCTCCAGCCCTCGTGGCTCCACCAGTCGTTCACTTCTTCGGGGTGTTCCTTGATGCGGCTTATGACTGTCTGACGCGAGGCATCGCTGCCATTCATCTTCTGAATGAGGCGAATCAGCACACTATCATATTCAAAATACAGCCTGTTTCCGAATTCCGGATGGTCAGGATTTCCGGGGTAAACAACCTCCTCTGCCTTTGCAGAAAGAATCAGAAGCAGACAACAAGCGGTAATCATCAAGCTCTTGTTCATATTATTTCGTGCATCAGAATCCATGTGGAAGCTTAATTCGAAGGGGCGGCGGGCGTCCAGGCATCATTCACCAGCTCCAGCGAGCGGAAGTCATACTCCCTGATACGGGAGCCCTCGTATGCTCCGGTCCGGGGATTGAACTGCTCGATGTGGAATCGGAGCTTGTCACTCAGCTCCACAAAGACAAAGGGCACCACCATGGGAAGCTCACGCGCCCAGGGGCGGTCAAGGCTTATCCACGCACCCTTGGTTTCGAGGGTTTTGACCGCGATACGGCAGCTGCTGCCATCCGCCGCGATGCGTTTGAGGCAGCCGTTGAGCGCATAGGCACCGCGGGCACCGGTGCGCCCCCGGGCAGAATACAGCACGCGCTGCCCGGCATCCCAGGTGGGGGGAGTGCGGCGCCATTTGTGCCTGGGGAAACAGGTATCGAAAAGCGACTTGTCCTCTTCGGTCAAATCACCGCGCATGGCGTGTAATTCCCTGCGAGACCAATGCTTGCTTTCAATACCCTCCAGGCTGCGGGTCTGCGGATTAAAATGAACGCAATCCACATACAGCGTTTCATCGTCAAAATCAACAATACCCACCAGATTGTAAGCAAACACAAAAGGCACAACGGCGCGATATTTCAGCTCCTTGTAGTTAACCCGTTTAGCGGGATTTGTCTCAAAGCGTTCGCAGAATAGTTTGCGCAGCGTGCTGCCATCCTCAGCAAGAATCATCAGGCGCTCGCAGAGCACTTGCTTACCGGCCTTGTTCCGCTGCCAGGAGGATGAGAATTTCACCAGCTTCTCCGCATCCCATCCCTCTGCAACCGGCGCGGCAGCAGTGCCGAAATAGCGGTCGAACAGCGCGGCATCCTCCGGGGTCACCTCAGAGCAGAGAAGCGTTTCCTTGCACGCAACTTCCTTCATTTCGGCGGCTCCGGCCGCTGGGGGCATCAGCACCAGCGCGGCCAGAACCGGAGCAAGCAATTTCATGGATAATGGCAGCATGAATTCTCCTTTCCTCTATGATGATGACAGCTTATTTTTTCACGGCTTCGGGGCGGGGCGAGCAGCCGAGCTGCTGGAGCAGCAGCACGCATTCCGAATCGGCCCGGCTCAGGTTCCCGCGGCGCAGCATCTGCTCCAGGCGAGTGAAACCGGCGGGGTCGCATGCGTTCAAATCTGCCCCGGCTTCTGCCAGCAGACGGATGACGGGAGCACAGGAACGCTGCTGCGGTATGGAGAGGTCGTGCACGTACGGCAGCGCCAGCAGCGGAGTGAGCCCTTGAGCATCCCGGGCGTTCACATCCGCTCCGGCTTCAATGAGCAGCTTCGCTTTCAGGTCTTTCTGCGGGCAGAAGGAGTTGATGTAGAACAAGGCGGTGCGGCCCTGGGCATCGCGGGCGTTTACATCAGCCCCGGAGCGGAGCCATTTGTACACCTCGATGGCGGGCTGGTGCGGGTCTGCCACGGCCAACATCAGCGGCGTGCGTCCGGCCTCATCCACCTGCTGAGCCTTCTTTTGCCGCTCTGCCAGCACAGCCTGCGGATTCCCCAGAATCTGCTGAATACCCAGGCCGAGCTTCTTTTCGCGTGCCAGCATACTGGCGGTTTTGCCGTCCTTATCCTTTCGGGTGGCATCCAGCCCCAGTTCGACAAAATGGCGGGCCAGCGTCATATTCTGCCAGAAATTGGTATTCTCTGTCACCAGATGGCAGAAGTAGGGAGTGTGCCACGTTTCATCATTCAGCACAGCGCCGTGGCAGATGAGCAGATTCACCGTTTCGACCCTGGACGGAGTCCGATGCAGCAGTAAATGCCTGAGCCAACTGCTGGTTACCTCCGCATCAATGCCCCTCACACGGAACCCGTGCTGCAGGAGCAGCGGCACCAGCTGCTCTGAAAACTCACTATAAACCGCGCGAGACATCAGCGTCGAACCATCCAGATTCGGGTCAGCTCCGGCCTGCAGCAACAGGGCAGCGATGATGACCTCGTTCTTTTTCGGTCCATCGGTAATAATCCCCATGCACTTGGTCAGAGCGCAGGCACGGTTGAAATTCGGGTCGGCTCCGGCTTGCAGCAGGCGCTCTACCTCGGCCACATTGCTCACCGCTGCAGCGGCTGCCAGGCGAGCCCCCGGGCTTATCGGCACATCGGCTTTCTCAAATTCCTTTGTCAGGAAATCGTAGGGCCAGTACAGGCAGCAGTTCAGCTCCGCCGCATTCAGCCCGTCTTTATTGCGGGCGTGCAGATTTATCCCGGCATCGCGCAGGAACTCGAAGAGCTCTTTTCGGATGTGGTGTTCGTTGTGACCGTCTGCGGCTTTGATAAGCAGCATCAGCGCATTGTTCCCCTCGGCATCCACCGCATTCACATCAGCCCCTTTCTGCAGCAATTCCCGCAGGGCGGCGTCCTCATGCCGGAACGCATAAAAGCTCTTGAGCACGGCCTCATGAAACGCCGCATCCAATGCCGCCACAGGCGCTGCCGCCGGCGCGGCCTCCCGCGGCTGAGCCGCTGCTGCGGAGACAAGCGGCGAGGCTAATGCCAAAGCCACAAATACCTTGATAATATAATTGTTCGCTGCCATCATAAAAATATTCTGCTACCCATTGATAATACATCCCGGCACCGAATCCGCAACTAAAAAATGGCAGAAAGTGAGGGCTTTCTAATAAATAGACGCCGGCAACGGTCATTTTTGTTGCGCATTTACTTCTTTTTTGTTGTTGCACCTACCCCCGCCGGTAGTTTTCGGCGTGAGAAGCTTTGAATTGACACATGTGTCCCAAAGTTAGAAAAAAGCGCTCGATAAATTGATGTTTATCGTTATCGGAGCACGGGACTTCAGTCCCGAAATCACGGTGCATTTAATCGGGACTTCCGTCTTCGCCCTGCGGGCTACGCCGAGACAAGAAAGTCCCGTGCTTCGACAAACTTTGGGACACACATGTGTTGAATTGAGCAATCTCTGATTTCCCGATTGACATACAGTCGTCCGGAAATGTATACTTGCGGCGCAAGCTCATGTCGGACCTTACCTTCTTCTGCATATTTGCCAGCACTGTGGCCATCACTGTGCTTTGGTGGTGGGTGCAGCGGCCGTTGCTGGCTCGCAGGTGGGTGTATGTTGTGACATTGGGCACCATTGTGGCGGCCGGACTGGTTGCGTACTTTCTGCCTGCGGGATGGGTGGAAATGCGCTTTGCCGCTTGTCTGCTGGCGATGTGCATGATAAACGCATTCTGGTGGATGCTGTGCACCGAAGGTGTAAATGAACCCCGCTGCCGCCACCTGGCCCGCCTGGCGATACTACCGGCGCGTGAAGTAAGCGTGGCCTGTGTTCCCTGCGATTTGTCAGCAGAGGTACTTGCCCGCAATATTTCCGAGCGACTGCAGGAGCCGGAATCTGTGAATGGCGGAGGCCTTGTTGCTGAGTATGAGGACGATTACCGCAACTGGGATCTTGCTCTGTATCCGACCCCCGGAGCGTCCTGGCTGCTGCTCATGTGGACGTATGATGATTTTGAACTGCGCGACCGCGAGGTGGCGGCAATCTGTGCCCGGTACGATATCCCTTTCACCACTGAGCTGAAGGGTCGCATGGCGAATGCGCTCTGCTTCTGCCGCGGCGGCAGGCTTGATATCTACCCGGCGCACGCCCGGGAGGATGTTGAAATCGTGCTGAAACAGATTTGTTGATAACTCACCTGATTGCAATAGATTGGGTAGCAAAATCCGCCTTGTTTTCGAATGGTATTGGATAAGGAGGAAAAATTGCAAATCAGTAAGTTGCCGATATTGAGTTTTTAATGATATAAAAAGCAGGGTTGAATCGTTTTTCGCGCCTGGCGGGTTTGCTAGGCTGGCGGAATATGAAGGAGCTGCTTGGAAAAATCCGGTGGAGTGCACTGCTGACCGTGGCATTCCCTGTGGGCGTGGGAACAGGTTTGCAGCCTCAACCCATGGTAGTGGTGCAGATGCCGGGAATTCTTGAAAAGGAACAAATCCGCCCCGGCGCTTTTTTTTATCTTTTCCATGGCAGGGAAATGTGATAGCATGTCCCCCATATGGCAGAGAATGATTTAAGTATCGGTGTGGATATGGGGGGCACCTCCATCAAGTTTGCCGTAGTACGCGGTACAGAACTCATCGGCCGCGCGGAGCCGGTGCGCACGCAGGATTTTGTGTCGCCGGATGCAATTTTTGCTGAGGTGGGTAAGCGTCTCAAGGAACTCATTGCCCGGTTCCCGGATGTGAAAGCCGTGGGCATGGGGATTCCCGGTTTCGTGGACCACGACCGCGGCATTGCCGATTCGCTGACCAATGTGCCGGGTTGGTATGATGTGCCGGTGCGCGATATGCTGGAGGAAATGACCGGTCTGCCCGCCGCGGTGGACAATGATGCCAACTGCATGGCCTATGCCGAATGGAAGCTTGGCGCCGGCAAGGGGCTGAATGACCTGGTGTGCCTTACGCTGGGCACCGGTGTGGGCTCCGGCATTGTGGCCAACGGACAGATGTTGCGCGGCTCCCTGGGGGCTGCCGGAGAGCTGGGCCACCTGAGCATTGATTACCAGGGGCGCCTGGGCTATTACAAGAACCACGGCGCGCTGGAGAACTACATAGGCCACCCTCGCATCCAGGAGGACGCCGCTGCTGCTTATGCCGCTGCCGGGCAGGAGAAGCCGCTGGAGGACTGCGCACCCTATCCGCTGGAACTGGCTGCCAAGGCCGGCGACCCCGTGGCCCTTGCCATGTGGGACGACATTGCCCGTAAACTGGCCACAGGCCTGCTCAGCTGCCACTATATTCTTAATCCCGCAGCCTTCATCATCGGCGGCGGCGTGGCCAAGGCCGGTGATCTGCTCTTTGAACCGCTGCACCGCTACCTGAAGGCGCAGACCTATGGCCCGCACTATGAAAAGCTGCGCATTCTGCCGGCGCAGTTCAGCAACGAGGCCGGTATCATTGGCGCTGCCAGGATGGCGCTGGAAGAAGCTGAAGCTCGCGGCAAGGCATGAGTGCTGAGCCCGCAGGGAAAGGCGAATTGAGACTCTGCGCCCGCCTTGGACTGGAGGGCGCAGAGGCCGAGTCTCTGCTCGCGGCCATGCGGGCGGGCGTATCCTCCCGCGGAGCGGTGGTGCTCACTGCCCGTGCCCCGCAGGATTATGTGCCGCCCTTTCCCTGTGCCGAGCTGGCGGCCCCCTGGCTGCCGCCGCGTGTCTATGTGCCGGCGGAGGGGGTGAAGCCCACCGCGTACGGGGACTACGCGCAAGGCCTGTATTATTCGCTCGATCTTTCCTCCTGCTGGGAATCGGCCTGCCTGGCTGTGGTGCCGCCGCCGGCCACCTCGCTGGATATGTGCGCCGCCCCCGGTGGCAAGACCATGCTCATGGCCGCGCGTTTCGGGGCGGAAAACCACACGGCAAACGAGGTGCATCCCGGCCGCCGCGGCATTCTGCGCCAGAATCTGGAGCAATGCGGCATGCCGCAGGTGCGCGTGACCGGCAACCGCCCGGACCAGTGGGCCCGCAGCGGCGAGACTTTTGATTTGCTGCTGGTGGATGCACCGTGCAGCGGCCAGTCGCTGCTGTGCAAGGGAATCAAGAACCCGGGCTGCCTGGGCTCCGGCATGGTGAACGGCAACGCCAAGCGGCAGAAGGGCATCATGCTCTCCGCCGTGCAGTGCGTGAACCCCGGCGGGCATATCGTCTACACCACCTGCACATACGACCCCGAGGAAAACGAGAAGGTCATGGCCTACATCCTCAAGCGAGTGCCCGGCTGGGAAGCGGTGGAAGTGCCCGCTCTTTCGCCATTCCGCTCGCACCTGGCCGATTTCCCTGCCTACCGCCTGCTCCCGGCGCATGGATTCGGGGCAGGGGGATTCTGCTGCCTTTTGCGAAAGATTTAAACAAATTCTTCAACGTGTTGCGCCTGACTTATATCAAACCACAAGTAGATTCCATGAAAAAGAAAATTTTCCTTCTGTTGGCAGCTCTGCTGCCTGTTGCTTTTGCCGCTCCGCTTCCCGAGAATGTTGAGCTGCTGGCCTCCAATACGGTGGTGGCCCAGTTCCTCGGCATGCAGGAGCGCCCCTGCTATTTCCGCACGGCCCTCTGCCCGGACCGCTGCGACCACGCCGCCAAAGTTGCCCAGTTCCGCGTGCTCACGAATGAAGCATACGAGAAGCCCGGCAAATATGGCGATGATAAGGCCGCTGCAGGCAACATGCTGGTGGTCGATGCCCGCAACGATGTCCCCGGCCAGCCCGATGATATGCGCCAGAAACTCTCCGACCTCAAGCCCGGTCAGATTGTCCGCATCACGCAGAAACACTACTACGGCGACATGGGTGGTGTGCACATGCCCGTGCGCCCGGTCACGCAACTGGATGTGCTCAAGAATGGCGCCTGCGAGGAAATCCCCTCCGCTCCCAAAGACCCCGCCAACCATGACCACGAGGTCATGCCCCTCCCGCTCTGAGTGCTAGCAATCATCAAAAATCAAAGCCCGCCAACAGGCGGACTTTTTATTAACATTTTGACTCGTTGGAGCAATTAGCCCCCACGATAAATTGTAATTTAGCGTTCCGCTAAAATTATAATTAACTTCTCTAAATCCCAATTTTTCTATCGAGTCTAACTTTTTAGAGTCCGAATGAACTATTCATCATCCGTTGTGGCAAATAAATTCTGAATTTCTTTGGTGAGGCTTTTCCATGTTTCCTGGTCGCCAATGTTAATTGCGGCGTCTGTATGAATCACTTCTACCGAAGACACCTTGTTGTTGATGGGATTCATGACAATACGTAATACCGTTTTTCCATTTTTGTGGAGAACGCCATCCCAGGTAAAGGTTACATCAAACGTACAGTTTTCAAGGACGCAATCATTCCAGCCGGTCCAGCCAAGGTCGTGTTTTGTTTTTGTTTTTAAGTGTGAGACTTTTGCTTCCTTTACTGTCACGGTTAGATGCCGTTCCTGCACGCGCAAGCGCAGCGGATGCTCCGGCTTTTGCAGCTCAGCGTTCAAACTTGCTATTTTTGCTTCCTGCCAGCTGGAGACTCGCTGCCCGCAAGACATCAGCATAATTGCCGCAAGACCGATGGGAAACGCTGTTTTGGGAAATGTAAATAATTTGTTCATATGGTTTTCCAAGCTTATTTTTTCAAGAGTAATTCGATGTTTTTTAACGTGTTTCTGCTCAGCCATCTGGATTGTTCCATCAAGGGAAACGCGCTGGCTACTCGTTGAGTAGTTGATCCAATCGATGAGAATGTGCTGCTTTCGTGTGCCACAACTTCTGCTTCGAAGTTCTTTACGTGTCTAAAGGGGAACGTTTTACATTGCTCCTTCAGCTCTATGAGTTCATTTGCGAGGGAATTAAGTTGCCCTTCCAGGCGCCGGGCATCGTTTGGCGAATGTATTGAATTGAGAAGCTCCGCTAGCTGTCCGAGTTTTCGATTAAAGGAATTTACCATGGTCATGTAGGCTTTGATTTCCTTTTCTCTGGCAGATGAACATTTATTTTCAGAACCTTTCTGCTTTGCCTTTTTAGTTTTTGCCGGTGAGGGACTGGCATTATTTGATGAAGCCTGTTTCTGTTTGGTAGTCGCGAAAGCTGAAGATGATTTAGCTGCCGGCTTTTCATTCTCCTGATTTTTTTTCTTTTTCTCTGACTGTTTGTGAGCTTCTTTTGCCGGTTCGCTTGCGGGTACATCTTTAACTTCGTACCCATATTCGCCGAGAACGACATTAGTCGTTTCTATCAGCCCGCCAACCATGCTTTGCATTTCTGCATCCGAGTCAATTCCGCGAATCTGCGCTTCTGCGTAGTATTTTTCGACAGACTGTTTGATTTGCTCATGGGCTTTTTTGAAATCCGCAAGCTCCTTGTTTTGTTTGTCCAGCCATGCTTGATAGGCTTTCGGTCGCTCGGTCTTAATCTTATTTTTGTTCAGATTGTTGAGTTTCACCAGATTGTTGTATCTGGTTTCCATGAGGTTGATTTCTCCGCTGATTCGTTTGTAATTAGAACGTATCTGTTCCCATTTTGGGTAGAGCAGTGGAAGGTAATCCTTTGCATATGTCAGAACGGACTCGGGAACATCCAGAGTGTTGCCATTAAGCTCCTCTTTGTCTAATTTCACGAGGCTGATGTAATAAGCACAGGCCTCGTCTGCATGTTTTTCCTTTGCATAGTTATCCAGCCATGAATGAATCAGACTGCCGACTACGATGGCAATGATGAAGATTACTATGGGCATATGCGTTTAGAGAGAGTTGATTTGTTCTACTTCCTGCATTACCTGACGCACAGCCTTAAGCTCCTCGTTGATGTTTTCAGTAACGTTGGTGTGGCCAGTCGGACCGGAAAGCTGCTCCAGTTGATTTATGATGATTTGCTCGAATGCGCAGCTTTCCAGTTTAATGAGAGAACCTTCTAATTTGCCGGCTAATCGTGTAAGACTATTCTGTTTGTTCTTGAAAATCCGTTTGGCTTCTTCGTTTGAAACATTTGCCGTTTTCTTTTCCAGTTCGGCGGAAGAAGAATGAATTTTTTCTATGTTGCTCTGAATTTCCGTTGACGCAACATGAATTGTAGAAACGGTATCCTGGTGATGTTTCGTGATAAGCATTTCCCCATCTTTTTTGAGGATATCGGCCGCAAGGGTTAACTTGTCTTCATTGCTCATGTAGGCAATTCCTCCCAGTCCATACACAAGAAAGCCGACTGCGGAGCCGAGTATACCCATGGGGTTGCTGGCGATGCACAAACCGAGTGAAACTAGAATCAAGAGAATCCCTATGACGTTCAAAATTGTCGCGATGGTTTCCATGTGAAAGAAAATGGCGAGCCACACATCTGATGCGTGGCTCGCCTGGTATTATGTCTTTAGAATGCTGACAGATTGACGTCGATGGCGGCCTGGGCTCTGTCGCAATCCTGTTTGATGGATTCTTCAAGCTCTCTGGCCTTTTCGAGGCGTTCTTCAGATTGGTCAATCATCATATCATCGCCCAGCGAGCCCATGGCACGGAGCGCAGATACTTCGTCTTTGAGAATCTGGAGAGCCACTTTTTTCTCCTCAAGTTCAAGTTGGAACGTTTTGAATGATTCTTCCACTTTTACTTCCCGCTCCTTGAACAGAGCTACGCGCGATGCGAATTTCTGGCTTTCCTGGTCCTTGAGTTGAGCAAGGTTTTCCTTGCCGGCTGCGCGGAATTTCTGCGCTGCCTGAGCTGCTTCATTAGCTCGTCTTTCGTAGCTGATGCTTAGCTGTTTCATGCGGATCCAGTTTTCCTTGCGCTGACGAAACTCCTTTTTGTAGAGTTCCAAGGCGACATCAGCCTTGCCGACCTGCTCAATCAAGGCGTCTATAGCCTTGTTGTGCATGACTTTTACAGCTGCCTGCTCCCGTTCTCCGCAACTCGTGAGAGTTACGCATCCCAGGAGCGCGATGATTGCCAGTCTGATTGTTTTCATGGCTGTATTAACCGTTAAGCTTCAATATTTACATGAACAGATAGCAACCGCCTACCACAAGGACAATTACTACGATGAATACGAGAAGTTCAATAAATGTAAAACCGTGTGTTTTCATTGGATTTTCAGATTGTGCTTATGTTATTTGGACATGGCACCCCCGATTGCAGCCAGTATGAGGAGAATCGGCAGTGCTGTGATGATGACCATGGCCAGATTAAACGGCAACATGAAGATGCAGTAAAAACAACCTTTGGAATTTCCTTTCTCAGAAGCAGAAGTCTCGCCGAAACCGCAGTATGGACACACATACCTGCCAACGGCAATCTTTCGGCCGCAGCCATAGCATTCGTAGCTGCTTTCTCCCAACATGCCGGCCCTGTTGCTCTCGGCCTTATGCACGTTATTCTGAGAAGACATGCCTTTGAGCAAGCCCCAGAAGTTTGTGATGGATCTCCAGAGGAACTTCATTGTGTATACCAAGCACAAAAGCTTGAGTAAACCAATCGCTGTTCTCTTCAACCAGATTTTCCACTTACCGGTAGGTGCGTCTGTTTGTGTCGTTTCTTTGTCCATATGTCAGCTTGTTGAGTGTAGTTTAGAGGTTGTCTTTCAGGTTTCCTGAAGAGAGAGACTGCAGCATATAGTAGGTGCAACGTAAGCACTCGGGTAACATAACTGTCTCTGCCGGGTAACCTGCAACATAGGACTGAGTAGCCTCGCTGGAGGTAACGATTCGGGGGTTCTTGTAGCTCATATCAGCGTTTCTAATTGTTTATGGTTATAAGTTACTGGCCGAAGCCTGCTTCAAACATAGGGTAGGAAGATGTTATGTGGGTATCGGATTACTTGGGTTGGGCCATAAGGGGAAGCAGCTCTTTAGCCATTTTTATTACGCTTATGCCTGATAATCCGATGCGGTTGGTGGCAAGTCGTTTGGGCGACATCAAGCAAATCTGCTTGATATAATGAAGATGCATAGCAACGCCGTCCTCGGTAGATTGCTTTTGGGTGCGCTTAAAAGCGCTGATTCGATTATGATGAGTCTTCAACCTTTCCCAATTCCGATGGTTGCGGTCTATTTCGATATGGTAGAGATACGAAATGAACCAGGTGGCACCCATGGAGGTCAAATCTTCTCCACC
The DNA here is from genome assembly GCA_017937215.1 of Akkermansia sp. Lineage (GTDB taxonomy): Bacteria > Verrucomicrobiota > Verrucomicrobiia > Verrucomicrobiales > Akkermansiaceae > Akkermansia. Next base: position 12,463 of record JAGBDZ010000019.1, read on the forward strand.
TTTAAAGGTAAAAGTGTGCCGGTCAGATTTTTTCGGTTGCTGTTTCATTGGCGTTTTTTCTGACGAATAGAGAGGTTCGCTGTCAATTCTTGATGAAGTTGCCGTATTGAGAGGCAAAACGGTTCGCGGTTTATCGCTCCTTCATCTGACTGCGTTTTTAGTTTATCTCAAAACGCGAAAAAGTCAACAACAAAATATCAAAAAGATAATTTACAGGGCATGATTTTTGTGGTAGGATAGCTGTGTACAGAATGATGGGTGATTCTTATTTTTAATATAGACCGCGAAAAGTCAATGAATAATGCAATTTTGAAGCAAGAGGGTGGAGAATTGGAGGAGATGTCGCAATGCGCGACAGACAGGCACGAGTTGCGGATCGAGTTGCCGCTGGAGGTGGTAACCCGGCTTTCGCTGCGCGCCGCGGCCGAGGGGGTGAGCCTGGAGCAACTGGTGGCGCAGGTTATAGCCAGGCTTGCAAAATAGGAAGCTATTGAAAGAACGCAGAGTAATCTTGACAATGGGCTGATATGCGGTACTATTGTTATTACAAGCATGCAGGCAAGCGGGCAGACAGAATTCAAGAACTCAATAAAGCAGTGGCTGAAAAGCCGCGGGCTGGATTATCGCTGGGTAGCAGAGCAGTGCGGTGTGTCTGAGGTTACTGTACGTAACTGGATGAGCCAGAAGAATATCCCGCCTCTGAAACAGCAGTTGCTGGAGCGCGTGATGGTGCAGCTGCCGAGTGCTGCCGACACTACAGAAGCTGCTTCTGTGCCGGGGGTGAGTGTGAATGCTGCGCTGGCGCTTACCATCCAGCTGGCGCCCGAGCTATACACGCGCCTGGCAGAGCGCGCGAACGCCGCTGGCATGACCATGGAAGGCATGGTGGCCCAGGCAATAACCCGGCTGCTGGAGGCAGATGCACCAAGCTTGACGCATCGCAAGGTGATTCTGCCTGGAAGATAATTTTTGAGGGGGGCTCAAGATGGCATCTGCACAGGCAGGAGCTGCATTACCCTTGCGGACGAGTCTGGGTCATTGTGAAATCCGGGGGCTGCTGGGGCAGGGTGGCGGTGGTATCAGCTACCTGGCGTATGATGCACACCTGGAGCGTGAGGTGGTGATAAAGGAACATTTCCCGCCAACTCTTTGTTTTCGCGTGCCCGGTACGGCGGAGGTCCAACCTGTTTCTGCTGAGGGCTACGAGCGGTCTCTTGCCGCTTTCTGCCGCGAGGCCCGGATACTGGCAGGACTGAACCACCCGGGTGTGGTGAAGGTATATGATATATTCCAGGCGAGCGGCACGGCGTATATGGTGATGGAATATGTGGAAGGGGAGCGCCTGGCGGAATGGCTGCCGACGCATGCCGCGGAGGTATCAAGTGTTATTGGTGTGCTGAAGTTGCTGCTGGCATCGTTGGAATACCTGCATACTCACGAGGTGCTGCACCGCGATATCAAGCCTTCCAACATTATCATCCGGGGGGAATCCCAGCCGGTCCTGATTGATTTCGGCGCCGCGATGCTGGGTACACCGCCGACTACTATCACCATGGTCGGCACTCCCGGTTATGCAGCCCCCGAGCAATTCCAGCAGCATGGGCAGGTGGGGCCGTGGTCGGATTTGTACGCGCTTGCTCATTCGTTTGCAAAGCATATACCCGAGCGCGCTTTGCGCCGATATCCCCGCCGATTTGTGCGCTCCTTGCATAAGGCTGGTATGCAACACAGGGAACAACGCTATTCCCAGGCTGCTGAATGGTTGAAGCTGCTGGAGATGCGTGACTGCGGCTCTTTCCGGCTGTTGTTGTTCGTATGTTTTATTCTGGGGGGCTTGTGTGTGGCTGCATATTTCCTGTGCGAGTCAATCAGTCCGTCTGGGGAATGTTCGGTGTCGGCAGGGGAAGAACGCGGAAAAACGGGTGAGCTCCATCATGATTTGAATGGGGCAGTGTCGCAACAAGAGGAGCTCAATCGTTTTGTAAATCAGGCGGACTCAATGTCGCCTCAGCACTTAAAGGCGGGTCTGCAGGAGTTGAAGCACGGGCAGAACGAAAAAATGCGCAATCTGGCGGACAAGATGAACAGGCTGTATCCGTTGCCAGACAAGCAGAAAGGCTGGGTTGTGTTACCAGGACAGGGAGATGTAGCCGAGGAGGCGGAGAAGCCATAAGTTCAGGGCCACCAGTGCGAGCAGGTGCCAGAAGATGACGCCTCCGGCACTCACGAGCTGGCGGGGTTTGTTCACCGTGCTGCCGCGCCCCTGCACAACCTTATCGATTTGCTGGGTGAAGATGATGTCCTCGTTGGCTGAAAGTTCTTCTCTCATCGCGGCAGCAGCACTGTAGCATATTCCACATCATCTTGCAATCCCTTTCTGGTTTTGCTCCATGGCAAAGATAATTGAAATGGGCGGGCGCCGATAGACATTGTCGTGGCACGGGTCTTTCCTGTCTCGACGTAAGCTCGCAGGGCGAAGACGGAGGCCCTGATTAAATGCAGTGTGATGTGGGCGGGGTGACCCACTTGGTGGAAATTGTGCTTGCTTGGCCTGGGGCGGGTGGCGTATAATGCGCGCATGAGCGATAAACTGGCCATTGCGGTGGATTTTGGCGGCACGAGTATCAAGATTGGAGTGACCCGCGGTGAGGAGCTGGTGGATAAGGCTGCCCCTCTGCCTACTCCGGAGTTTGATAGCCCGGCTTCCATTATGGCTGCAATGTGTGGCACGATGAAGGATTTGCTGCGTAAACATCCGCAGGTTGTGGCAGTAGGTCTGGGTATGCCGGGGTGGGTGGATTTCCACAAGGGGGTGCTTTACCAGCTCACGAATGTGCCGGTGTGGAATCACCAGGTGCCGGTGCGCGAGGTGATGGAGCGAGAGCTGAATTTGCCCGTGGTGCTGGATAATGATGCCAATTGCATGGGCTATGCGGAGTGGAAACTGGGCGCGGGCAGGGGGTTGGAAAGCTTGCTCTGCCTGACCTTGGGCACGGGAATTGGCGGCTGTATCGTGGTGCACAACCGCATGCTGCGCGGCCGCAATGTTTCTGCCGCAGAGCTGGGGCAGACCAGTGTGGATTTCAAGGGGCGCGTAGGGCCGTTCGGTAATCGCGGTGCCGTGGAGGAATACATTGGTCACAACGAGTTCACGGCCGATGCCGTGGCTCGCTATGCCGAAGCCGGAGTGCATAAGACGGTGGCTGATTGCTCTCCTTATCAACTGGAACTGGCTGCCCGCGCCGGTGACCCGATTGCGCTGCAGATGTACCGCGAGTTTGCAGAGAAACTGGGCTGCCTCATTATGAATATGATGTACGCCTTTGTGCCGGAGGCCTGCATTATCGGCGGCGGGGTGGCCAAGGCCGGCGAATTGCTTTTCGACCCGCTGCGCACCTGCCTGAAAGAACAGCTTTTCCCGGTGCATTATGATAACCTGCGCCTGCTTCCTGCTCATTTCGGAGCTGATTCCGGCATTATCGGCGCCGGGCTTATGGCGGCAGATTACGCCTCCGGTGGGCTGCTGTAAGTTTTGCTACTGGCAAGCTGCTGCGGCGAGTCGCTGGTGTTGAAGCAGCTTTTCTGCGGATATGACTTTGAATTGAAGGTGGGGGGGATTTTCGATTCCTCGCAGTTTCGTGTTCAGATTGAACTGTAGTCGGGTGATGAGTCGGGCGTTCCAGAAATCGCCATGCATCACGATGTTTGCCGGGGCCAGGGTGCAGGTGAGCAGCTGGAGCAGGCGGGCCAGCATTTCTTCCACCAGGGTGTGATCTGCGTAATCAAGTGTTTCCCATTCGGCAGGCAGAGGTAGCATGTGCAGCAGCGGGCAGGGGGTGGTGGTGCCGTGGCGGTGCAGGGCTCCCTGGGGGGGCTGCCCCCGCTGGAGCAGAAGGGTGAGGGTGTCTTCCTTGTGCTGCGACATGGCTTGTGCCAGCGAGAACTCAACCACCGCGCAATTGAACCTTTGCTCCAGGTGCATCCGTATGTCCTTGTTTATTCCCGGGGGAAGACAGATGCGTTGCAACTTGTGGCGGCGCGCTGCGGCATCCAGCCATTCATCCAGACTCTCGGCGTGCAATTGCACAAAACGTGCTCCGGATGTTTCCTTCAGGCGCCCGTGCAAATCCAGAAGCTCAAAGTTCAGCAGTGTGCAGTGCTGTTCCGGGGTGGCTGTGAAAAGCGCCACCGCGGCGTGCTGAGGGTTGAAATGGTATTCTCGCACCGGGCGTCCCCCGCCGGAGGGTACCAGGTCACCTGCGAACAGGATTCCCTCCTTTTCCAAACTTGCCACTGCGGCGTTGGTGCTTACCAGACTCAACCCCAGTGCTGCGGCTATCTGCGGGCGCGTAGCAACGCCATGCTGCTGCATGAAAACGGTGATTCGGACTTTGGAATTCATAACTTAATAAGGCGCCTTAAGAAAGTATAGTGAATTTTCTATGAAAAGCAAGCAATATTTCACCGTGAGTCGATTACGGATGAATGTGGGAGGTGTGGCGGGTGGGGGAAGTGGACAAAAACTCGACAGGGAAGCGGGAATCTGATAATATTACCTTAACCACACAGAGAACAGAAGACTATGAAATACATCTTTGTAACCGGCGGTGTTGTTTCCTCCCTGGGTAAAGGCCTTGCCGCAGCGTCCATCGGCACGCTGCTGGAGCATTGCGGTCTGGAGGTGACCATGCAGAAGTTTGACCCGTATCTGAACATCGACCCGGGCACGATGAGCCCCTACCAGCACGGCGAAGTTTATGTGCTGAACGATGGCGCCGAGACGGACCTGGACCTGGGGCACTACGAGCGCTTTGTGCACTGCGAGCTTTCCCGGCTGAACAACCTGACCAGCGGCAAGGTGTTTGAGCATGTGCTGGAGAAAGAGCGCCGCGGCGACTACCTGGGCAAGACCGTGCAGTACATTCCGCACGTGACCGATGAAATCAAGCAGCGCCTTTACGACCTGACCGAGAAGAACAAGGAATGCGACGTGATTATCACGGAAATCGGCGGCACGGTGGGCGATATCGAAGGTTTCCTGTTCCTGGAATCGCTGCGCCAGTTCAGCCAGGAGGTGGGCCGCAACAACTGCTGCTTTATTCACGTGACGCTGCTGCCCTACATCAAGGCCGCCGGCGAGACCAAGACCAAACCCACGCAGCAGAGTGTGGCCAAGCTGCGCGAGATTGGTATCCAGCCGGATATGATTGTGTGCCGCACGGAGATGGACAACCTGACCGAGGAAGAAAAGCGCAAGATTGCCATGTTCTGCAACGTGCCGGCTTCCAACGTGGTGGCATTCTGCGACGTGAAGCACAGCATCTACGAGTGCCCCATTGACCTGGGCCGCGACAAGGTGGATCGCATCGTGACCGATGTGCTGGGCATCACAGTTCCCAAGCCCAAGATGGACGACTGGCAGAAGTTTGTGGGCCGAGTGATTCACCCCTCCCACAGCGTGCGTATTGCCGTGGTGGGCAAATACATTTCCCTGCAGGACGCCTACAAGTCCATCTACGAGAGCTTCACACACGCCGGTGCTGCCAACGACTGCCGCGTGGAAGTGGTGCGCGTGGATGCCGAGGCCCTGGGCAACGGCAGCTGCGAGGAGATGATAGGCAAGGTGGACGGCATTCTGGTGCCCGGTGGTTTCGGCGACCGTGGCGTGGAAGGCAAGATCAAGGCCGTGCAGTATGCCCGCGAGAACAATATTCCTTTCCTCGGCATCTGCCTTGGCATGCAGGTGGCGGTCATCGAGTTTGCCCGCAACGTGCTGGGCCACGCCGATGCCAACTCCACCGAGTTCAACAAGGACAGCAGTGCCCCGGTGGTCTGCCTGCAGGAGGAGCAGAAGCACATTGAGAACATGGGCGCCACCATGCGCCTGGGGGCCTACCCGGCCCACATCAAGGCCGGCACTCTCTGCAGCAAGCTTTACGATGGCAAGGAGATTATCTCCGAGCGTCACCGCCACCGCTACGAGTTCAACGCCGACTACCGCGCCGAGGTGGAGCAGGGCGGCATGGTGATTTCCGCTGTGAACGATGAACATGGCCTGGTGGAAGTGGTGGAGCTTCCCTCGCATCCCTTCTTCATTGCCTGCCAGTATCATCCGGAGTTCCAGAGCCGCCCGAACAGCCCGCATCCGCTGTTCTCCGGGCTGGTGGCTGCCGCGCTGGAAGCCCAGCAGGCGTAATCCCCTGATATCCTTTATCCGGCGGCGGTGCTGAAATGCCCGCCGCCGCTTTTTCGCGCATACAATGATTGATATACTGGTAGTTCTGGCGTATTTCTGCGCCATCTTCGGCATCGGCCTTTATGTGGGCCGCAAACAGGAAAGTCTGGAAAGCTATGCCCTGGGCAATCGCAATCTGCCCTGGTGGGCTATTCTGGCCTCTATCCTGGCGGCGGAAATCAGCGCTGCCACCTTCCTGGGCGCACCGGGCGAGGGCTTTGCCCTGCGCAATTTCACCTATGCGCAGCTGGCTATCGGCACCATTCTGGGCCGAATCATCGTGGGTCGCCTCTTCCTGAAGCCCTATTACCAGTATAACGTAGTCTCCATTTACGAGTATCTGGAGAAACGCTTCGGCCTTACCACCCGCCGCTGGGCCAGCGTCACCTTCCTCATCAGCCGTGTGCTGGCCAGTGGTACCCGCCTGTTTTTCGCCGGTATTCTGCTGGTGATTGCCTACATGATGGTGACCGGCCAGGAAAGCGCCGGGCAGGTGGAGACGGTGGTCATTTACATAGCGGCACTTACCTTTATTACGATTGCCACAGCGGTGTATACCACGCTGGGTGGGCTCAAGGCTGTGGTGTGGACGGATGTGCTCCAGGCTTCCATTCTGGCCATCTCGCTCATCACCACCATCGGGGTGCTGCTCTTCAGTATCAAGGCCGGCGGCAGCTGGGGCTCCGCCTGGGATGCCATCTGTTATCACCTGGGCAACAAGGATTACAACCCCTGCGAAATCAAGAATCTGAAGCCCTGGGCCTTCTTCGATACAGGCATCACCGGGCAGGGTATCATGCAGGATATCAGGAATATTCTGAGCAGTGAATATACGCTGTGGAGCGCTGTGCTGGGGTCCACCTTCATCACGATGGCGACGCACGGTACCGACCAGGATATGGTGCAGCGCATGCTGGCCGCGCCGGACAGCAAGAAGGGCGCCCGCGCCGTGATTCTTTCCGGCCTCATGGATATGCCCATCGTGCTGGTGTTCATCTCCTGCGGCATGCTGCTCTTTGTCTACTTTGCGCAGAACGGCATCACCCCGCCGGAGAAGCAGATTGAGATTTTCCCCTGGTTCATCATTCACTGTCTGCCGGTCGGTGTGCGTGGCTTGCTGGTGGCGGCCCTGCTGGCCACGGCCATGGGCTCTCTCTCCACCGCGCTGAATGCTCTGGCCACCACTGCCACGCGCGACTGGTATGTGGATGTGTTCCGCCCACAAGCCGGGCAGAGCGAGCAGCTGAGCGCCGTGCGCTGGCTCACGGTGTTCTTTGCCGTGCTGCTCATTGTGGTGGGTGCGGGCACAGCCTGGCTCACGGTGATGGACCCGACGGTGCGTATCCTGCCCATTGCGCTGGGCATTTTCGGCTATACCTATGGTTCTCTGCTGGGGGTGTTCCTGCTGGGAATGCTCACCAAGGGCAGGGGCTGCGACTGCGGCAATGTCATCGCCATGCTCTGCGGTTTTGCCGTGGTGATTCTGCTGGAAATCGGTGGGCGCCAGGGCTGGTTGCCGGCCATTGCCTTCCCCTGGCGTGTGACCGTGGGTACCCTGGCTACTTTTGCAGTGGGCTGCCTGTTCCGCACGCCGATAGTTAAAAGTGGTAAATAACACTTGTATTTTTCAACAGATTGTGTATACTGCGCCCATGCCGACCGATTCAGCACCCAACTTTGAGATTCAGCGCGAAGCCCTTACGGCGGCTATCGTGGAGCTGAACAGCATGAGCCCCTGCGATGGGGTTATCATGACCACCGGTGGTGAAGTCAAGGTCGGCTACGAGAGCGATGCCGATTTCCTCTGCATGCTTATTCCCGCCGGCGTGCTGGCTCGCCAGCTCACGGCAGACGGCCTTTCCTCCTACACAGGCAAGGAACTTAAGAAATGGGCAGATGCTTATGAGTTGGAGCCTCTCCAGACCAAGGTAAATGCCGCACGTTGATTTCAAACCAAATACGACTATGATGAAGATGAAGTACATCCTGCTGATTGCCGCCGCCATGTTCACTTTCGGTGCCCCCATGGCTGATGCCGCCCCCAAGAAGAGCAAGAAGGCCAAGGCCGCCAAGAAGGCCGCCGCCGATGATTTCGATATTTTCAGCCCCTCTGAGGCCGATGAGGCTAATGCTGTCAAAGATGCAGCTGAGGCTGAAGCTGCTGCCAAGATAGCCAAAGAGAAAGAGCGCCTGGCTGGTATGTCCGGTGAGGAGCGTCGTGAAGAGAACAAGATGCTCATGGAAGAGACCAAGTGGTATATCTCCAACCAGAAGAAGACTCTCAAGATTCTCCGCTCTGTGCGCAACGAGAAGACCGCTGCCAAGGCGGTGAAGCCCCTGGAGAAAATCTACGGCGAGGTGGAGGATACTGATGCTTCCGGCACAGTGACGGCTCTCGGTACCGTGAAAATCATGGAAGAAGAGGAAGAGAAGTTGCCTGTGCACCAGGCTTCCCGCGCCACGGCCGCTGCTCTGAACAAAGCCATCAATAAGGAACTCACCCGCATCGGTGCCCTCGGTATTGAGCACAAGAAGTTCAATGGTGTCATCAAAAACATGATTGATCAGCAGCGCTGATAGCCGCTGAAGTTAACTTGTCCGCGTCCTGCATCTTACGGTGCAGGACGCTTTTTTTCATGCTTCTCTCCAGGGCTTGTGTAACGAAGAAAGGCGAGATAAAAGTCTTTTTTGAAAAAAGTTTGAAATATTCAAATAAAAATCTAAGACCGGCGCGCTAGGTAAATGTATGAGGCATGAAGCCTCTGCAGAAACCTAGAACAAAGACCATGAAAAAATACATTGCCAAACTCGCCGTAGTCGCTTGCGTAGCGCTATTCGCCCTGAACAGTCAATCCGAGGCCGCCAGTCTGCACATCAGTTTTGGTTCAGCCAAGGACAAGCATTGCTGCGTACACGAGCATCGTCCTGTTGTGAAGCACCGGGTTGCGAAGCGTCATCATAACCTTTGCTGCAAGCATGATAAGATGGACAAGCGCCGCCGCCCTGTAGCCCACAATCACAAGAATGCCTGCCGCCATGGACACAGATAACACCCCAGAAGCTGCCACAGCACCAACCTGAATCCGCCGCAGAGCCACATGGTCTTTGTGGCGGATTTCTTTGTGACCTGACGGAATAGAACACACTTTGCGCTTGCGGGCGCGAGCACGTGCGCGTATGATAGTGGCGCTAATCTATGGAGTACGAGACAGAGCCCCAGATGCCCCGCCGGGCAGAGAGAACATGGCCCACCCGAGTGACAGGCATCTGCCTTGTTTCGGTGGCTGTGTTGCTGGTTATCAGTCTCTTGAGCTATAAGCATGGCGAGATGGGGTGGGATTTTCTGAACCCCACCGGCGGTGTCCGGGCAGAGGAAGCTCCGTGCACTAACTGGCTGGGACTGGTCGGTCTGTATCTCGCGGGGCTCTGCAACTGGTTTCTGGGTGCCGCCTCGCTTTATGCGCTGGCCTTGCTGATTATTTTTTCGGCAGGCCTGGCTATCTGGCCGCGTCGGCCGTATGTGCTGCAACTGGTGGCCATGTTCTGTCTGGTGATTTTTGCCTGCGCCATACTGGCATTGCAGCCTTGGTTTTTGAGCGGTTGGCAGCGTGCACATAATTTGTATTCAGTGGGTGGTCTGCTGGGCTATCTGGACGGTTGTTGCGTAGTGGAGCCGCTCCTCGGCACCCGCTGGTCGCTGGTGGTTTTCCTGTTGCTGCACGCAACAGCCCTGATTTATTTTGCGCGTTTTACCTTTATTCAGTTCTGGCGCGATGCGTGGTACGACATAGTTGACTTGTGGTGCCGCTGGCGTGAAAATCGCGCGATGAACCGCGAGCGTCGTCGCGAGGAGCGCGAACAGCGACTTCGAGAGCGTCAGGAACAACTTGAACGCGAGCTTGCTGCGGCTCAGGCGGCCGCAGCAGCAGATGCAGAGGTGGCGGCAGTGGAAGCACGGCGGGCCGCCGGGCGGAATGAGGATTATCTGTTCCCGGAGGAACAGCCCACCCCGCTGCCCAGCCGCAAGCGCTCAGCCCTTGACAACCGCCGCCAGGTAGAGGCCGCCTATGAAGAGCCGGATTACCCGCCGTTGCAGTCGTTCGAACAGCAGATGGCGGAAAGCCGTCGCCGCGAGGCACAGCGTGTGGAAACGCAGCGCCCGCCCACGGGACGCGGCCGCCAGTATGCCCCCTCCAGCAACCGCTCCAACCTGCTGGACCTCATGGCCCCGGTCGAAGAGGAGATTGCCTTGCGCAATGCCCCCGGGGCCGATGTGGAACCCGCGCCCCAGCCCCGCCGCAGTACCGTGAATCCCCGCCTGCAGCAGCAGGTGGACCGTCGCATGGGCGTGCGTACGCCAGAGCCGGCACCCAAGCCCGCTCCGAAATCTGCAAGCCACCCTGCAGCCCCGGCACCGGCATCCAGGGTGAAGACACCGCCTCCCTCTGCAGTGCGCGACAAGAAGGATACCCGCGTGCAATACGAGGATTACCCGCTGCCGCCGTATGATTTGCTGAAGTTTGAGCCGGTGTCGCAGGAACTGACGGCGGCATCTCAGCGTGAGATGATGGAGATGCAGCAGCGCATCATCGACACGATGGAAACCTTCAAGATTTCTGTGGTTCCCGGCGATATCACCCGAGGCCCCAGTATCACCCGCTACGAGTTCTTCCCGCCGCGAGGTCTGCGAGTGAATCGCATTGCCGCGCTGGATAAGGATATCATGATGGCGACCAGCTCGAAATCGGTGAACATTCTGGCCCCGATTCCCGGCAAGAATACCGTGGGTATCGAGCTGGAGAATGCGCAGAAGTCGCCGGTGTACCTGCGTGAGTTGCTGCAGTCAGACAATTTCAACAACTCCAAGCTTCGCATTCCGGTAGCGCTGGGCAAGGATGTGTATGGCAACGCCGTCATCGGCGACCTGGCCGCCATGCCGCATACCTTGGTGGCCGGTACCACTGGTTCCGGTAAGTCCGTGTGTATCAACAGCATGATTCTTTCCATGCTGTACAAGTTCCGCCCGGAGGAACTCAAACTCATTCTGGTGGACCCCAAGGTGGTGGAAATGCAGCCTTACCGCAAGTTGCCGCACCTCATCTGCCCGGTGGTTACGCAACCCGGCCGCGTGATTGGCGCCTTGCGCTGGGCTGTGAATGAGATGGAACGCCGCTACCGTCTGTTCAGCCAGGTGGGTGTGCGTAATTTCGAGGACTTCAATAACCGTGAGGACGACGGCCCCATGGATGAGCCGGAGGAGGAAGTGGATGCCCCCATCGACTATGCCGCCATCGAGGCCATGGCCAGTGAGATTGAGCGCCAGGCAGAGGATGAAGTGGCGCTCTCCAAGGAAGAGGAGCAGGACGAATTCGACTTCAATGACCCCGAGCCGATTCCGCTCAAACTGCCCTACATCGTCATTATCATCGATGAGCTGGCTGACCTCATGATGGTGGTGAAGGAGGACCTGGAAACCTACATTGCCCGCCTCACGCAGAAGGCCCGCGCCGCCGGTATTCACCTGGTGGCCGCTACGCAGACCCCGCGTGCCAATGTGGTTACCGGTACCATCAAGGCCAATATTCCCAGCCGTATTGCGTTCCGCGTGGCCAGTCCGCTTGATTCCCGCATCATTCTCGATACCGCTGGTGCCGAAAACCTGCTGGGCAAGGGCGACAGCCTCTTCCTGCCGCCCGGCGGCATCACCAAGATGACCCGCGTGCAGGGCGCTTTCGTGAGCGATGCGGAAATTGCCAAAATCATTGCCCACTGCGCCGCCCACGCCAAGCAGAAGTTTGAGCAGGGCGTGGCCGCGGAAATGGACAATGCCGAAGGTGGTTCCCCGAATGCCGATAACGGCGGTCGCATCGGTACCAAGAACATGAATGACGAGGATTCCGAGCTTTACACCCGCTGCGTGCAGCTGGTGGTGACGGAGCGGAAGGCCAGCACCTCCCTTCTGCAGCGCCGTTTCAGCATCGGCTACGGTCGCGCAGCCAAGATTATGGATATGATGGAGGAGAACGGCGTCATCTCGGCGCCCTCCGGTGCCACTCGTGCCCGCGAAGTATTGGTGGATGCGTAAAACACCTGAATCGCAAGTGAGTTACTGCCGTTATGCCCCGGGAAACAGAGCTTGATTCGGTGGCCTTCCGCTTTCTGGAATACCTGGAGACGGAGCGCAATGCGTCGCCTCGTACGGTAGAGGCGTATCACCGCTCGCTGGTTCTCTTCCGCCGCTGGGCCGGAGAGCAGTTTGCCGCATGGGAGCTGTGCGAGGCTGATATTTTCCGCTCCTGGCTCTACGAAGCACTGAATGAAGAACTGAAACCCGCTACTATCCGGCTGCGTTTTGCAGCTCTGCGTTCATTTTACGAATATCTGATGCGCCGCGAGGGACTGCAGGCCAGCCCGCTGGCGGAGGTGACGCTGCCGCGCGCATCGCAGAGCCTTCCGGTGCATCTCTCGCTGCACCAGATGGAGGAACTGCTGTCCTTGCCGCTGCGTCTGCCGTCTGACAAGAAGAGCCCGCCCTGGCTGCCGTACCGCGATGCGGCAATTCTTGAGCTCTTCTATTCCTGTGGCATGCGACTCAGCGAGCTCGTGGGGCTGAATGCTGATTCTCTGCGCCCGGGTGAAAACTGTATCCGTGTGCTGGGAAAGGGGCGCAAACTGCGTCTGGTGCCGGTGGGGGATTATGCACGCGAGGCCGTGGAGCGCTACCGCGAAATGGCCGGTGTGCAGGGGGATGAACCGCTGTTCATCAGTCGTCTGGGTCGTCGCATGAGTTGCCGCAGCGTGCAGCTCATGCTGGATAAATACCTGCAGAGCTCGGATTTACCTTTCCATATTTCGCCGCACAAACTGCGGCATACCTTTGCCACGCACCTGCTGGATGCCGGTGCCGACTTGCGCGCTGTGCAGGAATTGCTGGGCCATAGTTCTCTGGCTACCACCCAGATATACACCCACGTGACCAAGACCCGAATGCAACAGGTTTATCGCCAGTCTCATCCCCGCGCCGGCTGGGAGGATTGAGCTCGATAAATTCCAACTTGTCGGGTTGCTTTCTCAAAATTTGGGACATGTGTGGGGCTCAGGTCTTCAGTCCCGATGAATCCTTCCCGGTATCATTGCGGAATTGCGTCTACGTACTCCCTGATTCCAGTGGTGGGGAAGCGCAGGTCGTTGCGCTGGAATGGGCGCAGGTGCTTCACGGCGCGCTCGCGTGTGCCGAAGAGTTGCTCCGGGGTCAGGCGCTGGGCGGCAGGTACATCGAGTTTGTTTTGCAACACAAAGAGCAGACAGCGCAGGGATGGGGAGCGGTGGCGCTCTTCTTCATAGAGCCGGCGGCCCAGCTCCCAGGCTTCCTGCTCACGGCCACGGATGCGGCAGAGATTGTAGAATTCCCAGCGCTTGTACATGGGCGAGGCGCCCAGCTCCACAGCGCGGCGGTAATCCTCCACGGCTCGGGTGAAATTGGTGCGGCGGGCCAGGTCTTCGTCAAAGCCACCCATTTCCAGCCAGAGCAGGGCATTCTGCGGGTTGTTGGCGATACCCTCCTGCAGGAAAGCTTCGGCGGTGTCCAGGTACTCTTTGCTGAGTACGGCGCGCTGGTGGGTATCCAGCATGTCGCTCTGGTTTACCCAGGCCACGGCATTCTTGGCCATGTCGCGGGCGGCTCGAATCCAGTAATTTACGCGATGGGGACACAGGGTGGTAATCTGTTCCCAGCGGCGGCGGGCGCGGGGCCAGTCCTGCTGCAGCCAGGCATTAGTGGCATCCACGCAGAGCATTTCTGCGGCAAAGGTGCGTAAGCCTCCTAACCCGAACAGGGCCAGTTGCTGGGAGAGTGCATCGGTGCGTTCAAAATCAGGGGCGGGCAGTTTCAGGTGCGCCTCGCTTTCCTGCTGCTGCAAGTGTTTTCGCAGCGGTTGCAGTCCCCAGCCGACTGCTGCCAGCAGGAGCAGGGCTCCGATGTAGCGGAGCCCCTGGCGCAAAGGACTGGCCGGGTTGAGCGTCATGCCAGGTTGAGTCGGGCGCGTATATCGGCTGCCAGTTTATCCCAGTGCGGAACTTCGGCACCGGCGGCGTGGGCTCGTTCCAAGGTGCGGCCCCAGATGGCATCGTACTCCACCGGGCGGCCGCGCAGGTAATCCACCGCGCTGCTGGGGATGAATTCGCCCATGATGCGAGTGCGTTCCATCTGGCGGTGCACGATATCCAGGGGCAGGGGAAATCCTCGTTTTTCTGCCGCGAGGCACACTTCCTCCATAATGGCGCGGGCTCGTTCATCCTCGCCCGGCAGCGTGAAGAGCTTTTTCACACTGATGCCGCCGTGGGCCACACAGAGGCCGTTGAAGGGGATATTCCATGAAAGCTTGCACCACTGAATCTGCTCAGCGTGATCGAAGGCCGTGGAAACGATGCGGGCCTGCTCAAACATGGCGGCAAACTCTCTGGCTCGGGCAGAACCGGCTGCGGAGCTCACAAAGGGGGCAAATTGGATGTCTCCCCCTTCCAGATGGCGGATTTTGCCGGGTTCATCCATCATGCAGCAAACGAAGCAAAGACCGATGTAGACCCGCTCTGCCGGCACAAAGGCAGAGATGGCCTCGGCATTGCCCATACCGTTCTGGAACGTGAGCACCTCGGTGTCATTGCCCACCAGGGCAGGCAGGTAGTCAGCCAGCTGGTCATTGCAGGTCGTTTTCCAGCAGACAATCACCAGGTCAACCGGGCCGCATTCTTCCGCCTTGCGGCACACCTGCACCTGCGGCAGGTGAATATCGCCGTGCACGCTTTCTACATGCAGTCCTTCGGCGCGCAGCGGTTCAAACACCGAGCGTCCGATGAAGCACACCTCGTGCCCGGCTTCGGCCAGGCGTGCGCCGTAGTAGCATCCCAGCGCACCTGCTCCCAATATGGCGGTTTTCATGCCCATAGACTAGCATTTACGGCACTTTTTGGCAACAAAAAAGCCAGTACACACACTTTTGCCTTGCATTCTGCGGGTAAAAACAGTATTTAAGAATCACTTATATCAACCCGGGCGGGCCTGTATGCCTGCCCTACAAACACACAACAGAACCACCATGGGTCAACAACATCGTAAGGAGACGAAGCGTCGCCGCCGCACCGCTTACATCAAGCGCCAGAAGGAAATCGCCAAGAACAGCAAGAACACTGCACCTGTTCAGATGGCCAAGAAGATTTCCAAGGACTAATAAACGTCTCTGATTAAACTGACTTTAAAACCGGCTCCTTTTCCTGACTGGGAAAGGAGCCGGTTTCGGTATATCTATTAACCATATATCAGCGATTGTGGCGTGTAATTGCTGTGTTGACGCGTGGCCTTACCTGTGATACGCTGTGCGTGGTATGAAACATCTTTTCACTACACTTGCTCTGCTGGTTGGCCTTTGTGTGTGGGCAATGCCCCAGGTACAGGCTGATGACGATGCTCCTGTTGCCACAAAGAAAGCAGGCAAGAAGAACGGAAAAAAGAAGAAAGCGACCGGCAAGCTGTCGGTTGTGGCCCAGGCTTTGGCTGATGCCGGTTACTTCACTGAAACAGAGGCAAGACCGAAGGCCAGGGTGTACATCTTTATTTGCTCCGCTTCCTGGTGCCCGCCTTGCCGCGCGCTGATGCCCAGGATTGTGGACGAGTACGAGAAGAACATCAAGAAGAATAAGTCTGTTTCCCTGGTTCTGCTCTGCGCCGACCGCGATGAGGAGGCGGCCAAAAAGTATATTGAGCACTACGAGACCGACATGCCCGGCGTGATGAAGAAGCAGGTGCAGCTGGAGAATATGCCCAGCACCCCCGGCATCCCCTGGTGCATCTACATGAACGCCAAGGGTGAACTGCTTCACTCAGGCGCCGGTGATAAGGTGCTCCAGTGGAAGACTCTGATGAAGAGTAAGCCCCAGAAGAACTAAGAACGCCAGAAGCCCCACTTTTGCTCAAGCCTGCAGCGAATGCTGCGGGCTTTTGTCATCGGTGTCTGCCGTGGTAGTCGTACTCATTCCCACGGTGCTTACCGCGGGTGTCGCGTTGATGGTGTCGACGTTCCCTGTCGCGCTCGCGGCGTTTTTCGGCTTTCTTCTGCATCTTTTTGTCGTGCTTGTAGTCTCTTATCTGCTTATCGACGTTGATGATGGCATCCAGTGACTCGAAGTTTTCTGCCAAGGCCATGCCACCTTTCATTGCGCACGCAAAAAGAACGAACAATGTAAATTTTTTCCACATGCAGGTGTGATGAGTTTCCGGACCTTCGCGTGGAAAAACGTATGGAGACCGGGAGCCCTCAGCGTCGTCTGCGGCGGGCGGCCAGGAATGCCAGAGCCCCGAGACTCAAGGTGGCGGTGGCCGGCTCCGGAATGTAGGAATAGACGTGTACGTAGTCAACGGTCATGGCGACACCGTTGCCGATATCCCCGATTTCCCCCACCCAGTCACCACCGAGCTGCATATCCAGCAGGAGGTAGTAGGGGTTGTTCTCCTTGTTGAAGGGCCAGTTAGGGTTGTTCTGTTCCGTCAGCCTGGTCATGGTGGCATTGCCATCCATGAAGAAAGTGACGGCATCCGGAGTCCATTCTACGCCATAGGTGTGGTAGGCAGTCTTGTCCTCAACCGAGGTGAAGTAGGCGGTGCTGCCGCCGCTGGCATTCACCGTGCCGGCGGTGGTCTTGTTGCCGCTGGCGTTGTTGTAATGCAGGGTCTGGTGCACGATTCCTTCGTAGTTGAGGTGTTCCAGGATATCGATTTCACCCGTCTGCGGCCAGGGACCGTTGGTGGGCATCATCCAGATGGCCGGCCATGCGCCCTGTGCACAGTCGAACTTGGCGCGCACTTCCACATAGCCGTACTGGAAGGTGAAGGTCTTATCCGTGAAGATGCCGCCGCAGGCGTAGGTGTCGTTGGCTCCGGTCGGGTCGCTCTGGCTGGTGTAGTCACCGTATTTGCCCCAGAGCGATACGGTGCCATCGCCATTCATGGTTACAAGCTCATCATCCCGAGACTGGTACTTGCGCCAGTCGGAGACGCCCCAGGAAACGTAATCTATCTTGTTCCATTTACTCGTGTCGAGCACGTTGCCATCGAAATCATCACTGAAGACGAGGCCCCAGTCCGGGTTTTTGGTTTGCCAGCCGGTATAATCATCTGCCAGGGTGGCGGAAGTCAGCAGCAGGGCTGCGAGGGTGGTGAAGAGTTTGTGCGAAGCTGTCATGTAGGTGTGCGTGGTTGTTGCATATCCTGTTTATACCATTTCTGCAACTCCCGCAACCTAACTCGGTAATTGTTGTATTGTGTTTCGTCTAACTCACCTGGACAGGGAGAAAATGCGCTTGTCGGGCAGGTAGTAGTAGCGGTCTGTCCTGAACCCGTTTTCTTCACCTTTGAGGGTATACCGGACCACGATGTTCCGGTAGCCATCGCCGTTGGGATCCTCGAGTGTTATCTGCGCCCAGAAGCCTTCAAAAATAGTGCCGTTATCGTGGGCATCGTAGCAGCGGATGCGGGCTCCGGGCACCTCGATGAAGGCATTTCCCTTGCCGGTGTGGTGGTAGGTATAGGGGATGCGCGCTCCTTTCTGCTCGATGATTCCTACCATGTCGGCGTCGGCAGCCTCCGGATTGGCTGCCTGTAACTTACGCGTGAGGTCGCTTTCATCTGCCTTCAGGGAGATGGGCAATTCTGCGGCGCATAACCCGCCGTGTTTCCGCATGAGTCGAATGGTTGCGGCATCTGCAGAATCCGCAAAATCGAGCGGAGTGTAACCGGCGGCATCAAGCGGGTTGACCTCGGCTCCGGCCAACAGCAGAATTCGCACGCATTCGGTCTCTCTCGCCATGCAGGCGAGATGGAGAGCCAGCCAGTTATCGTGAAAAACGGACGAGCAGGCATGGGCATCAGCTCCATTTTCCAGAAGATAGCGCAGGAATTCGGGGTTTCTTTCGTTTATCGCGATGTGTGCCGGGGGGAGCTGAAAGCGGGGCTCATAGTCCAGCCTTGCGCCATGTTGCAGCAACAGGGGTAATAAATGACGGTTGCGCTTATCCAGGCAGCTTTCAACGGGCATGTCGCTGAAAACCCCGCGTTCATTTGGATTCCAGCCATTCTCCAGCATGTAAGTAACCACTGCTGCCTGTTCCTCCTGGTTCCGGAACTGGGCCGGATTGTTGTTGCAGAAGATAATGAGGTCCCGGCTATCCTTAGCCCTTACAAACAGGGAGATGCAATCAGCACTGAGAAAATGACCGTTTTTCAGGCAATTCCGCAGCGCCTGCTTGCCGTAGGGGCGGAAATCAAAGAGTATAAATACAACAAGGAAAGCGGTGAAGACCGGAAAAATGGACTGATGAGCTGTTTTAGCAGGTGGAACCGGAGGCAATTCTCCCGGCAACTGAAAGGTGCCGGGGCGCGCTTTCCGCCAGTCCCCATCCGGCTGCGGCTTGTCGAATCCCCAGAAACGGAACAGCAGAGCCGCCACATAAATGGCTGCAGCAAATACCAGGATACAGCCCAGCAGAATCACCACATTGAGCCAGAGCGGTGGGAAGGGGCAGAATTCACTGCACCTGGCCATCAGCAGCCCCGGCCATATATAGCACAGGCCGATGGCGTAGACAATGAGGAAAAGAATGCGTTTCATGAGGTCAGTAGCAGTCCATGTGTACTCTCCACTCTCCTTTGGCATCAACGGCATTGATGGGTAAGCCTGATTTCTGAAAAGCCCCGGGCTTCAGCATCTTGCTCAGATCCGGTGCTTTGTCCTCATCAAAAATGTCGTCCTGCTTGTCAATCTCCTTCTCTGTGAGTGTGTATGCCATAGGAACCGGATTCAGTCTATAAGAAACGGTTACCTTTAGCAAGGAAAAATCAACCCTGCGAGATAAATTGGTGTTTGTCGTGCTCCGACAATGCTTTACGCGGCCGTGTCAGTAGTTGCGTTACGCAAGATGGTGGTATATTGAGCGTATGAAGAACAGCCCACATAGTCACCGTCCGAATGCAAAACCTGATTACTGCGTGGGCTGGATTCGTCCGCGCTCACGTCCCGTGCGGAATCCATGCTGACCCAGGCATCTATCTCCGAGCTTGGTGATCTGGACCTCGCCGCCCTCTTTGGCGTGGAACTGGCAGATGCCTCGCTCTGGAGCTCCGAACTGCAGCCGAAAAAGGAAGAGCCAAAACCTGAAGCAAAGAAGAAAGCAAGAGTCAAGTCGTCCCAAAGCAAGAAATCAGCGCAGGAGCAACTGCTTTACATTCAGAAATATACGAAGAGGGATGCCCGTGAACTGGCAAAGCAGCTCTCCAGCACCGCGGCCAGCGTATCGAAATGGCTCAGTGGCCGGCACTCACCCTCGGCTCCCGTAGCGGTGCGTATCAAGAAACTTTATAACGAAGTCCGGGAGATTGTGCAGCAGGTTCGCTTGCAAAAGTGAACTCCAAGACGGGACTCAAGTCCTAAACTCCGAATTGGGGACGGGGGGAAGTCCCTTATTCTTCGTGCATCAAGGCGGTCAACATGGAGTCGAGCATACCGCTGGGGGGGATGTCGCCCACCCATATCTCCGAGGCTTGCCTCAGCACGTACTCGTTGCACCAGGTTGCGACCTGTTTGTTCAGTCTGGAGCCGCTTGGTTGCGGGGAGAGGAATAAGAGCCGGTTTTCTATCAATGCTTGGTGCTGCTCTGCAGAAAGCTCCGTTGGAATGCCTTGGGGGCATACGTGGATGATAGGTCGCTTTTTTGCCAATGCCCGGTAGAGGATTTCACGTTCCTGCGGGCTCGTGAAGGTGGAGATGAGCGCCATTTCCTGGGTGGTCGGGACTGAAGTCCCGTGCCCCGAAAGAGAAATGCGCCGTAGAGTCAGATTTGTTGCGCTGTATCCCTGAGATGCTACGCAAGCTCGTTTGGGAAGGCTCAGGAGCGACTCGTTGCCCAGCATGTATCTGGTTACTTCACCCCAACGGTCATGTGTCCATCTCTTCGGGTTGCTGCGTATGTATCGCTCATAGTGTAGAAGCTCTTCAGCGCTGGAAATCAAGTCTTCCCAGTTGTCGATTTGCCATAGATGACCGCCTATATCGGGAACTTTTCCGGCTCCTTTGAGCTTGCCGTAAAGGAATGTGGTGACTCCTTTGAAACGCCCGACGAGAAAGCCCAGGTGGTTCTTTTTGTTGGTCGGCCGTTCATGGATGATAAAAATTGCGTGAAGGTGATTTGGCATCACTACATATTCACCCAGTTCCAGCTCGGGATATTTTTGCGGCAAGGCTGTAAGCTCATCTCGCACACTTTTTCCAAGCTCGTTCAGGATGCACTCTTCTCCCACGATTGTTCCCAGGATAGATTGATTGTGCTCAACCTGCATGGTTATGAAGAACCGGCCTCGGCTATAATCGATTCTCTTGTTCCTCAGGTGCTTGTAAATTCGCTTTCCGTTCATTTCGAGGCACGGGACTTCAGTCCCGAAATGGAAAAAGCCCCGCAGCTTATCGGCTGCGGGGCTTGGTAAATCAAATCCTCCGTTTCTTTCGGAAATCGAGCATGGCGAGTTGCTTGGAGATGGCCGCTTCGAGCTTGGCCTGTTCCTCGCGGTCGAGCACGGAGGCGGCGTCGCGGTAGGCGGCCTGGGCGCGTTCGAGTGCTTTCTCCACGCTGGTGGTGTCGATTTCGTCCAGGGTGAGGGCGGTATCGGTCACCAGGAGCACATCGTCCTTATCCACCTGCAGGAAACCGCCGCCCACGAAGAGGCTCTGCGGAGCCTGGCCGGGGCAGGTGTAGGTGAGCTCACCATTGGCCACGGAGGTGATGATAGAAGCGTGCCCGGGCAGCACCTCCATCTCACCCGTGGAGGCAGGCAGACGGATGGCCGTCACCTCCGCCTCGAGGGCGGTGCGCATGGGGGTGATGATTTTGAATTGCATGGGCATGGCTGGAATCAGGCTTTCTCAACGGTGTCGATGCTGCCCTTCATGTAGAAGTTCACTTCGGGCACGGAGTCCCACTTGCCGTCCAGAATCTCGGCAAAGCCACGGACCGTTTCGGCCACGGGCACGTACTCGCCCTTGATGCCGGTGAAGGTCTCGGCCACGCTGAAGGGCTGGGAAAGGAAGCGCTGGATCTTACGGGCGCGGCTCACGGTGAGCTTGTCGGCCTCGGAGAGTTCGTCCATACCCAGAATGGCAATCATATCCTGGAGGTCCTTGTAGCGCTGCAGGGTCTGCTGCACGCCACGGGCCACGCGGTAGTGCTCCTCGCCCACGAGCTCGGGGGCCAGTGCCTTGGAGGTGGAGGCCAGCGGGTCCACTGCGGGGTAGATACCCTGGGCGGCCAGCGCACGCTCGAGCACCACGGTGGAGTCCAGGTGGGAGAAGGTGGTGGCGGGGGCGGGGTCGGTCAAGTCGTCAGCGGGCACGTACACAGCCTGCATGGAGGTGATGGAACCCTTCTTGGTAGAGGTGATTCGCTCCTGCAGACCTGCCATTTCCTCGGCCAGGTTGGGCTGGTAACCCACGGCAGAGGGGGTGCGGCCCAGCAGGGCGGATACCTCGGAACCGGCCTGGGAGAAACGGAAGATGTTGTCCACGAAGAGGAGCACGTCGCGGTTCTCTTCATCGCGGAAGTACTCGGACATGGAGAGGGCGGAGAGGGCTACGCGGAGACGGGCGCCGGGGGGCTCGTTCATCTGGCCGTATACCAGCGCCACCTTGGAGTTCTCGGGGTTGGCCTGGTCGATAACGCCGGATTCGCTCATTTCCATGTAGAAGTCGTTACCTTCGCGGGTGCGCTCACCCACGCCGGCGAACACGGACAGACCAGAGTGTGCCTTGGCGATGTTGTTGATGAGCTCCATGATGAGCACGGTCTTGCCCACACCTGCACCACCGAAGGAACCGGCCTTACCACCCTTCAGGAAGGGGCAGATGAGGTCAATCACCTTGATGCCGGATTCCAGCACCTCGGAGGAAGTGGACTGCTCCTCCAGGGTGGGGGCGTCGCGGTGAATCGGGTAGCGCTTCACGCCGTCCAGCTGGCCCTTTTCGTCCACGGTCTCGCCGAGCACGTTGAAGATACGGCCCAGCACCTTCGGACCCACGGGCACAGAGATGGGCGCGCCGGTGTCGATGACTTCCATGCCGCGCTTCAGACCGTCTGTGGTGCTCATGGCCACGGTGCGCACCCAGCCGTCCGGCAGGTGCTGCTCCACCTCCAGCACCAGCTGGGTGGGCTTGCCGTCAATCTCATAGTCGACGGTGAGAGCGTTGTAAATGGCGGGCATCTGCGCCTGGGAGAAGTCGACGTCTACCACGGCGCCGATAATCTGCACGATTTTACCTGTGTTCATACTAAGAATAAGTTGTTTTTGAAAATTGAGTGAATGGGGTGGGGGATTACTCCATGGCCTTCATAGCCGTGGTGATTTCGAGAAGTTCGTTGGTAATCTGGGCCTGGCGTGCCTTGTTGTATTCCAGGGTGAGTTCGCCGATGAGGGTTTTGGCGTTCTCGGTGGCGGATTTCATGGCAACCATGCGGGCAGACTGCTCGGAGGCCTTGCCTTCCAGCACCATCTGGGTGAGCAGGTTGGCAAAGTACAGCGGCAGGATGGACTTGAGCAGGGTCTTGGAATCCGGCTCCAGCAGGTAATCTGCCTGCGCTTCGTCCTCTGCCTCTTCTGCCAGTTTGAGCAGTTCCTCAGGCTTGATGGGGAGGATATCCACCACCTGCGGGCGCTGCACCATGATGTTGATGAACTTCTGGTAGACCACAGTCACGCGGTTGTAGGTGCCGTCCACGAAGCCCTTGCGGATGAAATCGAGGATGGCCTTCATCTCGGCTTCTTCCACGGTATCACCGATGGTGAAGGAGGCCACCAGCTTGCGGCCCACGCGGGCGAACTGTGAGTTGAGCTTGCCGCCCACCGTAAGGTAATCTGCCTCGGCAGGGCATTGTGTGAGCACCTCCTTGAAGAGGTTGGTGTTCAGACCGCCGCAGAGGCCGCGGTCTGTGCTCACCACGATGACGAGCTGCTTGCCGGTTTCGCGCTTTTCCATGAGCTGGACAGAACCCTCGGCAATGGATTCCTGCAGGTGCTTGAATACCCGCGACAGCGCGCGGATGTACACTCGGCCCTTCAACGCCAGCTCCTGAGCACGGCGCATCTTGGCGGACGCAACCATCTGCATCGCTTTGGTAATCTGCGATGTGTTGCGTACCGACTTGATGCGGCGTTTGATGTCTCTCAGGCTTGCCATGTTGTTACTTCTTCAGGCGGGATTTGAAAGCGGTCATGAAGTCCTTGAGGGCGGCGTCGATTTCCGGCGTCAGGGCCTTCTCGGCTTCGATGCGGGTGAGCAGGTCAGCGCCGTTCACGCTGGCTTCTTCCTCCAGCTGGCGGCGCACGGCCTGAATCTGGTCCACGGCCACATCATCGAGGAAGCCGCGCTGGATGGCGTAGAGATTGATGACCTCGATACCCAGACCCTTGGGCTCATACTGGCCCTGCTTGAAGAGCTCCACGATGCGGCGGCCGCGCTCCAGCTTGGCCTTGGTGGCGGCGTCCAGGTCGGAGCCGAACTGGGCGAATGCCTGGAGTTCTTCGAACTGGGCAAGGTCGAGCTTCACGGAACCGGCGAGTTTCTTCACAATCTGGGTCTGGGCGCTGGAACCCACGCGGGACACGGAGATACCCACGTTGATGGCCGGGCGCACACCCTGGTAGAAGAGGTCGGTATCCAGGAAGATCTGGCCGTCGGTAATGGAAATCACATTCGTGGGAATGTAGGCGGACACGTCACCGGCCTGGGTCTCGATGATGGGCAGGGCGGTGAGGGAACCACCTTTACGGCCACCTTCGCTGTTGATGCGGGCAGCGCGCTCCAGGAGGCGGGAATGCAGGTAGAACACGTCGCCGGGGTAGGCTTCGCGGCCGGAGGGACGGCGCAGGATGAGGGACACCTGGCGGTAGGCCACGGCGTGCTTGGAGAGGTCATCGTACACGATGAGGGCATCCTGACCCTGGTCCATGAAGTATTCACCCATGGCGCAGCCGGCATAGGGGGCCAGGTACTGCATGGCGGCGCTGTCGGAGGCGGAGGCCACCACCACGATGCTGTATTCCATGGCGCCGGCTTCCTCGAGCTTGGCTACCAGGCGAGACACGGTGGCGCGCTTCTGACCCACGGCCACGTAGATGCTGTAGAGCGGGCGGTGGCCCGGCAGCTTGCCCTGTTCGGCCAGCTTGTTCTGCTGGGCCTGGGCAATCATGGTATCAGTGGCGATGGTGGTCTTGCCGGTGGATCGGTCGCCGATGATGAGCTCGCGCTGGCCGCGGCCAATCGGAATCATGGCATCGATGGGCAGAATACCGGTCTGCACCGGCTGGTTCACACCCTGGCGGGAGATGATACCGGAAGCAATCTTTTCCACGGGATAATAGGTGGCTGCCTGAATCGGGCCCTTGCCGTCCAGCGGGTTACCCAGGGTATCCACCACGCGGCCGAGCAGACCGGGACCCACCGGCACCTGGAGCAGACGCCCCGTGGTCTTGCAGGTGTCGCCTTCCTTCAGGGAAGCGGCGTTGCCGATAAGCACGGCGCCCACTTCATGCTCTTCCAGGTTCATGGCGAGGCCCATCACGCCGCCGGGGAATTCAATCATCTCATTGAGCATGGCGTTGCTCAGGCCCTCGATGTGGGCCACGCCATCGCCGATGGCTTTGATGGTGCCCACGTTCTCGCTGACGGAGGCGGTGGAGATGTTGCGAATCTGTGCTTCGAGTTCTTGTACGATGTTGCTCATACCGTGGTGTGTTTAGAGAGTTTTTGTAAGTTGTTCAATGCGGGTGCGGATAGAGGCGTCCGTCACGTTGTCGCCCACCTTCACGGTGAGCCCGGCGATAAGGGAGGAATCCACCTGCCATTCGTAGTTCAGCCCGGTCTGGCGGTCGTTCAATCTGGCTTCGATGGCGGCCTGCTCGGCCTCGGTCAGCGGCACGGCGCTGGTGATGGTGGCGGTGTGGGCGGCGCGCTCCAGACGCACCAGCTCGGTGAAAGCGGTGAGCAGGGCAAGGTAGTTGCGCGGCTTGTCTGCGGCAATCTTGTCGGCCACCTGGCGCACGATGGCTTCATCCATCAGCCCGTCGGCGCCGATGCAGAGCCGCATGAGCCGGCGTGCCTGGGCCTGTACTTCTTTACTGATTTTCATGACAGCGGCGGCAGATTAGAGGGACTTGATGGCTTCGGCGTTGATGGCGCGGTGGTCGGCATCGCTCAGCACCTTGCCGGTCACGCGGGAGGTGGCTTCGGCCACCAGGCGGGCGAACTCGCCCTTCAGCGCATCCTTTTCGCGCTGGGTGTCCATCTCGGCCTGCTTGTGGGCGTTTTCGATGACGGCCTGTGCTTCGGCGCTGGCTTTGGCGGAGAGGTCGGCCTGCAGGCGGGCGGCAGTCTGGCGGGCCTGCTCCACTTCCTTCTTGCCGGTTTCGCGAGCTTCGTCGAGAATCTTCTCACCGGTGACCTTCACATCGGCCAGTTCCTGCTGGCTGCGGGCGTGCATTTCCTCGCCCTCCTGGATGCGCTGGCGGCGCTCCTCCAGCTGCTTGAAGATGGGCTTGATGCCGAAGCACACCACGATGGCGGCCAGGATGCAGAAGGCAATGAGGTGAGCGATGAACGCATCGGTGTGCAGACCGAAATTAGTGACCAGGTCCTGAATATCAGCGGCAAGAATCATGGTTGTGAGTTGCTTTGGTTAAAGACGGAGATTTTTTTGAGAATGGGGGAAAGGGGAAGGGGCATGCCGTTTGCTTGAATGGCCCGGCATGCCCGCGGGCGTAGCATTGCTTAGCCCATGAAGATGGCCACGAAGGCCACACCTTCCACGAGGGCGGCCAGAATGATGGAGATGGTCAGCACCTGACCGGAAGCACCGGGGTTGCGGCCGGTGGATTCAGCGGCCTTCATACCGATGAGACCAATGCCGAGACCGGCACCGAGAACAGCCATGCCGGACTTGATGGCGGCGGTGGCAAGAGCGGGGAGCATCATTGTTGTTGTTTTTCTATTGTTTGTTGTTTATTGGTGAAACCCGCAGCGTCACGCTTTGCTTCATGATCCGATGCGGGAAAATGGTCGTTTAGTGGGCGGCGTGTTCTTCGCCATCGCCCACCTGGGTCTTCAGGAAGATAGCCGTGAGCATCAGGAACACCAGGGCCT
This sequence comes from Akkermansia sp., assembly GCA_017937215.1. Classification (GTDB taxonomy): domain Bacteria; phylum Verrucomicrobiota; class Verrucomicrobiia; order Verrucomicrobiales; family Akkermansiaceae; genus Akkermansia. Next base: position 38,926 of record JAGBDZ010000019.1, read on the forward strand.
GCACGAAGCCCACCAGGATTTCCAGACACATGAAGGGAAGCATGGCAACGGCGTTGCCCAGGATGCTGCCGCTCACGATGCTCATCTGCTCCAGAATGGCCTCGCCGGCGAAGATGTTGCCGTAAAGACGAGCGGCCAGTGCTACAGGACGGATGCCGATGGAAAGCAGCTCGATGAGCCCCACGAAGAAGAAGACGGGCAGCAGCAGGTTCTTCAGCATGCCGGTGAGTCCGCCCTTGGGCCCGAAGATGTGCAGCAGGAAGTGCTTGATGCCCTGTTCCTTGATACTCCATATGAACCAGAGCAGGGTGTAGAACAGACCGAGGAAGAGGGTGATGTTCAGGTCGGCATTGGCGCCGCGGAAGAGAGGGTGGCCGTTGATGGTAATCTCACCCACGCCGGGGATAAGGCCCATGTAGTTGCTGGTGAGAATGAGCAGGAAGACCGTGGCAAAGTACCAGATGTATTTGCCGGCCAGCTTCTTGCCGATGAGGCCTTCCACAAAGTTATACAGCAGCTCGAAGACCCATTCCACGAAGTTCTGCAGACCGCTGGGCACGCTCTGCATCTTGCGTGTGGCCAGTCGCAGAATGATGGTGAGCAGCACCACGGCAATGGTCATCATCACCATGGAGTTGGTGATAGGCAGGGAATGCCCCGGCCAGAACGGCAGGTCAATGTTCCACAGCACCGGTGCATCGGTAGAAAGCCCATGGTGGCCGCCTTCCTCAGAAGCACACGCCACACCACTCATCAGCATCATGACACCAAAGGCAAATTTAGAAAGGAGAGATTTCATCGCGATTAGTATCAGACTAGCATTTTTCCCCGCAGAGTCAAGGAGAAAATCTTGTTAGTGACGTAGAAATCACATGTGTCCCAAAGATTTGGTAAGCAATAGAAACATAAGCAACATTTTGGAAGAAGTCCCATCTCTGCTCGATTAATTGATGTTTGTCGTTGTCGGGGCACGGGACTTCAGTCCCGAAATAACGGTGCTTCCAATCGGGACTGAAGTCCCGTACTCCGACAGAGTTCCCCCACAAATTCCCATTTATCCAGCGCTTTACTCAAACGCTGGGACACGTGGGCGTGGAAATTATGCGCAGGGAGCGTTTCTGTGATGTGCGCGGCTTATTGAAAATTGCCCCGGGTGTCGGGAAAACAATAGTCGTTCATGGCTGCACGGGCATGTTTACAGGTGCCAACTGCATTCTTCCAGCGTTTCCTTCAGGTGGAAGGTGCTTCCGCTGGAATCGTTGGCGGGCAGGGGAAGGTCGCTGAGAGCGAGCGCGGCATCGTAGAGAGCAGAGCTCTCGCGGAAGTGGGTGTCGAATCTCGCGGCAAAGGCGGCGAAAGTCTCTTTCGGTGCGGCGACGCCTATGGGGTTCTTTATGTCCAGGAAGATGCGCAGGAGGATGAATTGCTGAGCTGTGCCGCTTGAGACCAGGGTGTTGAGTATATCTTCTGTTTCTGCCTCTCCCCAGGGGCTTGCCATCCAGCTGCTCAGCATGGCGGCGCGGGCGTAGATGCCACCGGCTCCGAGCTCATGCTGCCAGGGGGCGGGAAGAAGTGTGTCGTGCACAATGCGGCGCAGTTCGTCGATGATGCGCTGATGCTGGTTCAACGATTCAAGAGCCGGGCGTTCCTGCACCAGCCATATCCAGAGGATATCTTCCCAGATTTGCGCGGCGTATTCTTCCTGCGGATTGCGGAAGAGCTGGTAGAGGGGGCGCAGGTAGGCGCAGCATTCGGCGGCGGTTCCGGCGGGCAGGTGCCCATAGAACACACAGGCGAGCTCGTAGCCGGTCAGCCCCACACCCTGTTTGGCAATGATGCCGCGCAGCAATTCCTGGCTTTCGGGGTGCGTGAAATCCTTGTGCGGGTCGCTGAGGTGGAACGCAGACATTTACTTGGAGAAAACCGGTGCGGGTAACTTCGGAGCGTTTTCTTCGGGGCCACCCACCATGTCGCCTACATCCTTGAAGGTCACAAAGAGGAAGAAGAAGAGCAGCAGGAAGAGGAATCCGCTCTGAATCCACTCCAGCAGCTTGCCTCCCACCGGGCGTCGGAAGATGATTTCGAGCGTGCCCAGCACCACATGCCCGCCGTCCACGATGGGCAGGGGCAGGATGTTCAGCACGGCCAGGTTCACATTCAGCACCACGGCGAACCAGAGGATAAGTTTCCAGCCGTTTTCAGAGGCGAGCATCTGGTACAGGTAGTTGCCGATACCCACCGGACCGGAGAGGTGTTCCATGCCCACGCTGCTGCCTGGGGCTGCCACCTTGGCCAGTGTTTCGCCCATCCAGCGGAAACTCTGGTTAATCTGTTCCTGCACGCCGGGGTGCTCGGTACGCAGGGTGCCGTCCATATCACCCCAGGTAAAGCCCATGATGGGGCGAGCTCCCTCCAGTCCCTGCCAGTTGGTGGGCATGGCGGGAGCGACCGTGGCGGTAACTTCGCTGCCGTCAGCGTTTTGCAGGGTAAGTTCCAGAGAACCCTTTTCTGCGGCTTCCAGCACCGGCACAGGGGAGAATACCGGGGAGCCATTCAGCTTCACGATGCTCTGCCCTTTCTGCAGACCGGCCTGTTCGGCTGGAGAACCGGGGATAATATCGCCGATGATGGCGGGCGCCGCGGGCATGATGCCCACCTGGCGCATGCCGGTGCGTTGCCACCACTTGGTTTCCGGCAGCTTGTAGCCGCTTTCGATGGTGAGCTGCTGCGTGTTGCCATCTGCCATCGGGCGGTCGATGGTAAAGCTAATCTTTTCATGCTCGCTCATGGCTACAAGCTCGCGCACGCCCTCCATATTGCCCATCCATTTCTCCACGGCCTGGCCATCGATGGCGCGGATGGTGTCGCCGGGCAGCAGTCCGGCCTGTGCGGCGGGGGAATCGGCGGGGATGTAGCCAATCGTGGTGGTCGGCAGTTCGCCCACCGGCTTACCCACTATCCACACGATGACGGCAAAGAAATATGCCAGCAGCAGCGAGGCCAGCGGACCTGCCGCGGCGATGATGACCTTATCCAGCGGCTTGAGCGGCTTCAGGTCCTTGGGAATATCAGCCTCACCCTCGATACTCTGCATGTCAGCCAGCTGGGGCAGGGAGACGAAACCGCCCGCCGGAATCCAGCCGATGCCCCACTGCACGCCGTTGATTTTTTTCTGCCAGATGGGCTTGCCGAACCAGATCTGAAAGCGGTCGATATACGCCCCGCGCCACTTGCCCGCAAGGAAATGCCCCAGCTCGTGCACAAAAATCATCACGTTGAAGAACATGACGACGAGGAAAATAAGCCAGGCGGTCTCGAGGGTGGAAAGGATAGAGCTAATCATGGGAATCTTGCCGCCATGCTATCAGAATGCCATATGGCACGCAAGCTCGCGATTTGACATAAAGAAATGAGGCCGGTTATGATGTCCCGTATGGTTTTCAGTTGCGTGGGATATAGGATTCGTGAGTGGCCTGAATGACTTTCTGAGCTTCGAATATCCAGCTGTGGTAGGGTGGTGTGTTGAATTGTTTGGCTGGAAGCAAGGGGTTATTCCAGCTGGCGCGCGGTGAGCTGGCACCGAAGACCGAGCGGCGGACGAAGAGTTCACCATCGGCCAGGGCGTGCAGAAACCAGAATGCGCTGATGGCTGCCAGCCCGCCGTAGATGGCATACAGGGCGTTACTGTTGCCGATGAGGGAACGCCCGGTAAGCGTCAGCCACAGGGTGAGTGTGAACAAAGCACTCCCGAATAGAGCTAGCGTGGTGTAGGGACAGCGCGTAACCCAGAGCCCGGTTATGTTCCACAGAAGCTCGCAACCGGCCAGCGTGCACAGCAGAATCACCAGTGGCCAGATGATGCACCCTCTGGCACCTCGTTTTTCAAGTTTATCTCCCAGCCGGCACAAGAGCCAGTAACCGACCAGTGCCGGTACCGTGGTGAAGACCATGCCGGAGATGACGAGCAGCAAATGAGGAATCTGCCACGTGAGGTAGTCATGCCAGGCCGGCTCGTGTCCCGGTATCAGGGCTGCGGCGATGCTCAGGCTGAGTGCTCCGAGCGTCGGGGTGAGCACCAATAGCCAGCCCATGCAGCGCTGGCCGGTGCTCTGAGATTCAGGCCTGTGGCTCGATGGCGGCATGAGCCTATCTCTTCATGATTTCGATTTCCAGCGCATAAAGCTTCTGCCGCAGCCGGAGCGATTTGGGGGTACTCTTTCCGGCCACGACCTCTTCCAGCCGTATTTGCTCCTTGTAGTTTCGGGCAAGTAGTTGAGACAGCTCGGTACAGTGGGTATCAGAAGATGATGCAAGTTCTGCGGTCAGGTGCTTTTCCTCCGCCCGGAGTATGTCTGCGAGGGGGCAGAGCCCCTGGTTATATTGCTGCACCGCAGCTTGTACCACCGGGCTGGAATGTTGTTTCAGACTGTTCCAGTATGCCTGGGTGTCCGTATCCTTGCCCCAGACCGGGGAGGTCAGGATTAAACAGAAGAGAAATTGTCGAATGGCGTGCATGGATGAGAGATGCTTTTACAGATTAAGACGTATGAGTGGAGCCTCTTTGTTTAGAATATAGTAAAAATTCCGGTTTTTCAATCGTTTTCCTGAGCGAGTCGCCACAGGATGCTTTCCACCTCGGTGTGATGGATGTTCATCGGCAGGTTGTGGTGGCAAACCTGAGCCTCCGCTCCGGTGGCGTATAGGAGTGAGGCTGTGCCATCGGGGAGCAGCGTTTTGGTGTGCGTGGCGGATAATGTGGGGCGTTTATACCTAGGTTCACCGGGGGCATCGCCCTTTCTGTAAATACCTTTGCTGCCTATGGCATATTCCACAGCCTCGTGGTTCCATGCTTCAGAGACGAGACTCCATGACCAGGCTTCCATGCAGACACACTGGACTCCCCAGCATATCCAGATAGCCGGCATCCATACTTCGGCTGCATGGGTGAAATGAAAGAACAGGGCCGCCACCGCCTGGGAAAGATAGAACAAGTCGAGCAATGCGGTTGTGAGATACACGCCGGGGCTCTCCCCGCCGGTTTGCTCTAAAGTGCCGCTGCCATAGAGTCTTTCCCCGGAGGGCACCAGGGGGTGGCTGCCATTCTTCTGTTGTCGTGAAACCAGAGCTGGGGCTTTCTGCTGAGCTTCCTGCAGCGCACGGCACAGGTCGCTGGCATCTTCTGCAAGGTCCATTTCAGATTCCGGAATGTTGTGCCCAGCCTTCAGCAGAAGGTGATGGTGCCTGGATTCGAAACTCAGGTGGCGAATCGAGCAGTATTCCAGAATGGTTTTATGCGGCATCCTGCAGCCCCAGATGATGCGCTCAGTGGTGAAAGCCCGCCAGCGCTTACAATGGAAGGCCCGGTACAGGAGCAATCCGAGTTGCACCAGCAGCCCGCAGAGGAGGATTCCACACCACCAGGGCAGCAGCACCGGGGCCAGACACCAGCACGTATACGCAGGCAGCAGCAGAATGATGATGAGCAGAATACAGTTGCCGGGGAATTCGCTGTCCCAGAGCTCTCCTGTTCTCCAGGGGAGCTCCTGCACATGCAAGAGCTTTTCTCCGGGAAAGAGATTCAGCTCGGTAACCTGCCGGGGGGAGGGCGTCATTCGTGCGTTTCTGCTTGATAATGCTCCAGAATATCAGCTGGGATGTGGGCAAAGAGCAGTGTAGTAGTGGTTTCGTGATGGCTCTTCTCTATCATCAGCAGGCTGACCAGGTTCTGGCTGTGTTCTTTGATGATGCATTCACTTATCTGCTCCGCCGGGATGCTGTGGAGCACACACCCCGATGCGCTGATGGCAACAGCGCGGCGGTTGGTGAAGATATAGGTCTGGTTGGTAAGAATCTTCCGTTTGAGAGTGGGCGCTGCCGCGAAAAGAATGATGCCAAGCAGGAGGATGCCACCCGCCAGATTCCCGGAACAGAATTCGTGGAGCATCGAGAGCGGTTCCACCGGGTACAGCAGATGCAGACTGTTGGCATAAATCAGCACCAGGATGAGCATCGGGATATACTCATGCACCCCTTGGCCGGGTAATTGCGCTTTCCCCTGCCAGATGATTTCTTCCCCCTCTTGCAGGGGAAAATCAGTGATATTTTGCATGTGGATATCGTAACATAAAAAAATCAATGTCTAGCGAAAAAAATGCCTGCGCGCGTACATGTGTTCCAAATATTGTGTAAGCTATATGCCGCTTCTGCGGCAGGGGCAGAAGCGGCATGAGGAAAGGCGTTGTGCCGTGTGGAGGAATCAGGCTTCGACGCCGTCGTTCCACTCAATGCGATTCTCGGGTTTCCAGAGTTCTTCCAGTTCGTAGAAGTCGCGGGTCTCACCAGCCATGACGTGTAGCATCACGTCGATGTAGTCGAGTACGCACCAGAGAGCATTGGGAGTGCGCTCGGCATACACAGGGGAGATTTCGTATTTCTCCCACACTTCCTTGTCCACATCGCCCATGATGGCGCGGAGATGCGGCACGGAAGTGGCGGTGCAGACGATGGCGTAGTCCGTGATGGAGGAGGTGCCGCGCAGGTCGTAGATGGCGATATCGGATGCCTTGGCATCACAAGCTACCTGGGCGCAGGCAAAGGCGAGTTTCTTGCTGTTCATATTGTGTGTGTCGGTAAGGGGATTAGATGTTTTCTTTCTTTTCTTCTTCGGCTGGAGCTGATTCTTCCTCGGTGGGTTCTTCCGGAGCGGGTGGCTCATCGTCGGGAGTCTCCAGGTCGGTGGGAGCATCCTCTTCCTCGGGAATGGGCGGGGGCAGCTGGCGCACGGGCGGGTCGGTCATTTCACCGCTTTCCAGCAGCTCAGCCACCTGCTTGCCGCTCAGGGTTTCGAACTCGATGAGTTTATCGGCAATGAGAAGCAGACGTTCCTTGTTTTCTGTGAGAATCTGCACGGCGCGGTTGTAGTTTTCCGTCACGATGCGCTGGATTTCCTCATCGATAATCTGGGCGGTGTGCTCCGAGAAGTTGCGGGTGGTCTGGGAGATATCGCGAGCCAGGAACACTTCGCTGTGGTTGGTGCCGTATTCGATGGGGCCGAGCCTCTCGCTCATGCCGTAGACACAGACCATCTTGCGGGCAATGTTGGTCGCCTGGTGAATGTCACCGCGGGCACCGCCGGAAATATCGCCGAATACCACAAGCTCGGCGCAGCGGCCACCCATGGCCATCACGATGTAGTCCAGCAGCTCGCTCTTGTATTCGCTGTGCTTGTCCTCATCCGGCAGCATCATGGTCACGCCCAGTGCCGGGCCGCGGGGAATGATGGTCACCTTGTGCAGCGGCAGACTTTTGGCCAGTGCAGTCTTGAGCAGACACACGGCGTGGCCGGCCTCGTGCACGGCGGTCATGTACTTCTCCTTGTCGGAAATTTCCAGAGAGCGGCGTTCGCGGCCCCAGCGCACTTTTTCGCGGGCCTCTTCCAGGTCGCCCTGGTCCACGGTGGGCTTGTTGTGGCGGGCGGCGATGAGGGCAGCCTCATTCACGAGGTTAGCCAGCTCCGCACCGGAGAAGCCGGTGGTGGCGCGTGCAATCGGCCCCAGGTCCACATCCGGGGAAAGCTTCACCTTGCGGGCATGCACGCGCAGAATCTGCTCGCGGCCGGCGGCATCCGGCAGGTTCACCGTCACCTGGCGGTCGAAGCGGCCGGGGCGCAGCAGGGCGGGGTCCAGCACGTCCACTCGGTTGGTGGCGGCGATGACGATGACGTTTTCATTGGCGGTGAAGCCGTCCATTTCCACGAGCAGGGCGTTGAGCGTCTGCTCGCGCTCATCGTGGCCGCCGCCTACACCGTGACCACGGTGACGGCCCACGGCGTCGATTTCATCGATGAAAATGAGGCAGGGATTGTGCTTCTTAGCCTCGGCAAACATATCGCGCACGCGGCTGGCACCTACACCCACAAACATTTCCACGAAGTCAGAACCGGAGATGGTGTAGAAAGGCACACCGGCCTCACCGGCAATAGCGCGTGCCAGCAGGGTCTTACCCGTGCCGGGGGGACCCACCATGAGTACGCCCTTGGGAATGGTACCACCCAGGTTGCGGAATTTCTTCGGGTTGCGTAGGAACTCCACGATTTCCCACACTTCTTCCTTGGCTTCAGAGATACCGGCCACATCCTTGAAGGTGACCTTGTTCTGGCTGGGGTCGAGCAGGCGGGCGCGGCTGCGGGCAAACTTCATGGCGCCGCCGGGACCACCGCCCTGGGCGCGGAAGAAGAAGAACAGGAGCAGCAGCACGATGGCAAAGGGCAGCACGTTGATGAGGAACATGCTCCAGGTGTTGCTCTCCACTACATATTTCACCTGGTTGCCCAGCAGGTCGCGCACCTGCTCACCCTGGAAGGCGGAGTTGAACTCCACGCGCACAGGTTCCAGCTCCTTGAGCTGGGGCTTGGTGGTGGGAGCCAGTCGGTATTCACCCACGATGATGCCCTGGCCGGAGCCTTCGTAAATAACCGGGCTGCTGCCGGTGGTGATGATGCGGCCCTCAGCGCCCATGCGGGCGAAGTCCTCTGTGGACCAGATGCGGTCGCCCTGCGGTTCCTGCGGGGCAGTTTCCACGCGGGTGGTGGTGATGCCGAAACGGTTGCAGAGCGCGCGGATTTCATCCGAATCGGTGAAAGGCATGTAGAAAGCAGCTTTCGGGTACTGGGGCACATTGCGGTACTCGAAAGCAGAGATGACACCCTCGGTGGACGAGGCATCCAGGGTCACTTCAACAGGGAATTCCTTGGGCTGGTTGAGCACCACCTTGCCGGCGCGGTAATCCTTCTTGAACTCATCCAGGCTGATGGTACGGCCGGGTGAGGTCAGGGCGCCGTCGAACATGAAGGCAACCATCAGGATGCCGACGATGACGGTCATCAGAATCATGACGCCCCAGTTGGGACTGCCTCCCGGTGTGGGTAATTTGTTGGGCTGTTTGTTCGGGTCAGACATATGGTCCAGATTTACTTTTTCGCATTTTACCGCAGTTGTTCCAGTTGCGGAATAGTCTTTTGTGCCATAAACGCCAAAAATGGCGTCAGTAGAATGTGACAGAAGCGCGGAAATTTCCGCGCTTCTGCCCCAGGTTTAAATCATGTGCCCCATGCGGTCCCGCTTGGTGTCCAGATAATGCTGGTTATCGCAGTGGCCGGGAATGGCGATGGGAACGTGCTCCACCACATCCAGTCCGTGGCCGGAAAGCCCTTGTATCTTCAGCGGGTTGTTGGTGAGCAGGCGCAGGTGGCGCACACCGAGGTCGCGCAGAATCTGGGCGCCCACGCCGTAGTCGCGCAGGTCTGGGGCGAAGCCGAGCTTGATATTGGCATCCACCGTATCATAACCCTGTTCCTGGAGCTTGTAGGCATGCAGCTTGGCGGAGAGTCCGATACCGCGGCCTTCCTGGCGCAGGTAGAGGATGACGCCGCCTTCCTGTGCCACACGGCGCATGGCGGCATGCAGCTGGCTGCCGCAGTCGCAGCGGCGGCTGGCAAATACATCGCCGGTAAGGCATTCACTGTGCACGCGGCAGAGAATGGGCTTCTCCGGGTCAATTTCGCCACGCACCAGGGCCAGGTGGGTCTTGCCGTCCACCTTGGAGTGGTAGGAGTAGCAGTCGAAATCACCGAAATCGGTGGGCAGTTTCACCACTTCCTCGCGGATGACGAGTTTTTCTGTGTGCTGGCGGTGCTCGATAATCTGAGCCAGGGAGCAGGCTTTCAGCCCGTACTTCTTCTGGAAGGAGCCCATTTCGCCCAGGCGGGCCATGGTGCCGTCGTCCTTCATGATTTCGCAGCACACGCCCACGGGTTCCATGCCGGCAATGCGCAGGATATCCACGGTGCCTTCCGTGTGGCCTGCGCGGCGGATGACGCCGCCTTCCACCGCACGCAGCGGGAAGCAGTGGCCGGGCTGCACAAAGTCATCCAGTGTGCAGCGCTGGTCTGCCAGCTTGATGGTGGTGATGGAGCGCTCGAATGCGCTGATGCCGGTGGTGATGCCGTCCTTGGCATCCACGCTCACGGTGAAGGCGGTGTGGTGCTTTTCCGTGTTGTGCTGGGCTTGCATGGGCAGCCCCAGGGCATCCACACGTTCATGCGCCATGGGCACACAGATGAGGCCGCGGGCATGCGTGGCGATGAAGTTGATATTCTGCGGTGTGGCGAACTGCCCGGCGCAGACGAGGTCAACCTCATTTTCACGGTGGGGGTCATCCGTCATGAGGATGAGCTTGCCCATGCGCAGGTCTTCAATCACCTCCTCCAGCGGGGAGTAGGTGATGGGGTCGGAGCCATCTGCCACGGGCACGGAGCAGGGGGGCAGTTCCTCCTTTTCCGGCTCCGGTGCGGGGGGAAGCTCCTCGCCCATGGTGGCGGCATCGCAGCGATTGATGAAATCGTTGATATCGAAGGTGCCGTTGGTGGCGGTGAATTCGATGTGCTTCATGAGGTGGCGATTACTTGTTCATCTTGGCCCAGGAGTCGCGCAGACCCACGGAGCGGTTGAACACAGGGTGCTCTGCGCTGTGGTCGTAGCGGTCGGCCACGAAATAGCCGGTGCGCTCGAACTGGCACAGGAACTCGGCCGGGGCCTCGGCCAGGGCGGGCTCCACCACTGCATCCTTCAGCACGGTGAGGGAATCGGCGTTCAGAGAAGCAAGGAAACCTTCTTCATTGGCATCCGGGGCCTCGTCCTTGAACAAGCGGTCATAGAGGCGCACCTCGGCCTTCACGCCGTACTTGGCAGATACCCAGTGGATAGCGCCCTTGCACTTGATGCCTTCGGGCGGGTTGGAACCAACGGTGCCGGGGATGATTTCAGCCTGCACTTCTGTCACCTTGCCTTCGGCATCGGCGGTGTAGCCGGTGCAGATCATGCAGTAGCTGCCGCGCAGACGCACGCAGGCTCCGGGGGTGAGACGCTTGTACTTCTTGGGCGGGTCGACCATGAAGTCGTCCTCCTCAATCCACACTTCCTTGGTGAGGGTGAGCTTGCGGTTGCCCAGTTCCGGCTTCTCGGGGTTGATGACGACCTCAACCTCTTCCTCGAAATCATCGGGCACATTGGTGAGCACCAGCTTGAGGGGCTTCAGCACAGCCATGCGGCGCTCGGCCTCGGCATTCAGCTCGTTGCGCACGGCGTTTTCCAGGCGGGCTACGTCGGTGTTGCCGTTGAACTTGGTGATACCCACGCCCTCGCAGAAATCCACAATGGCCTTGGCGGGGTAGCCGCGGCGGCGCATACCGCAGATTGTGGGCATGCGGGGGTCATCCCAGCCGGCCACATAGCCTTCCTCCACCATCTGGCGGAGCTTACGCTTGCTCATCACGGTGTAGGTGATGTTCAGGCGGGAGAACTCACGCTGCTTCGGTTTGGCAGGCACCGGGCAGTTATCGATGACCCATTCGTAGAGCGGGCGGTGGTTCTCGAACTCCAGCGTGCAGAGCGAGTGGGTGATGTGCTCGTAGGCGTCCTCCAGCGGGTGGGCAAAGTCGTACATCGGGTAGATGCACCAGGTGTTACCCGTGTTGTGGTGGTGGTCGTAGGAGATACGGTAAATCACCGGGTCGCGCATGTTCATGTTGCTGCTGGCCATGTCAATCTTGGCGCGCAGCACAGCGGCGCCCTCGGCGTAGTCGCCTCGCTTCATTGCTTCGAACAGAGCGAGATTCTCCTCCACAGAAGTGTTGCGGTAGGGGGACTCGATACCGGGAGTCACCAGATTGCCGCGCTGCTGGCGCATGGTTTCGCGGTCCTGCAGGTCGACATAGGCGAGCCCTTTCCTGATGAGGGCCACGGCGCAGTCGTAGTAGAAATCAAAGATGTTGGAGGCCCAGTACAGGTGCTCACCCCAGTCGAAGCCGAGCCAGTGAATATCCTCCTGAATGGAGTTCACGAATTCGATGTCTTCCTTGCAGGGGTTGGTGTCGTCGAAGCGCAGGTGACACACGGCACCCAGGTGGGCATATTCCTTGGCAAGACCGAAATCCAGACAGATAGCCTTGGCGTGGCCGATGTGCAGGTAGCCGTTCGGTTCCGGGGGGAAGCGCGTAATCGGTACCTCGCAATAACCTTCGGCCAGGTCTTTTGCCACCATATCGCGGATGAAGTCTTTTTTCTCCTCTGTCGTCATGCGCGCGATTCTAACGCCAAAAAGCCCCCAAATCAAGACAAATCGGGCACATGACACGGTAGGAATTGGCTTGATAAGCTGCTTAGGGAGGATTATAATTCTCCGGAGTATGGCAGAAACCGTAGAAAAGGTGACGGCAGGTAAGAAAGGAATCAACCGGAGACGCTGGATTGTGGGTATCTGGTTGCTTTTTGTTGCCGGTCTGCCCATTTATTATCTGCGTTCTGATTGCGATTGGGATTACTCCCGCTGGGATGCTCCCATGGAGATTCTGGTGGCGAAAAAGAGCCCGGAGAATCACCTGCATGGTGATGAGGGCGTGTATACGCGTGTGTTTGTTGTCCGGCCTTCGGAGGATAATTATATATCCTTTAAAATAAACAGAGAACAAGGAGAAAAAAGAATAACACCCTTTCTCGCGTCTCTATTGAGGGAGCACGAGTTACCGCCCCCCTACTGTTATGATAGCTGGCTGGAGTACGGATGGGTGGATTTGGTAGAGTGCGGCAATGGGTTGCTGCTTGTGTGCGATTACAGTCGCAACAAAGGCGGACTGATGTCTGCACGATGGAGTTGGAAAGAGGGCAATTATCCTGGACATGTTGCCTTTTTTTACTTCTGGGCATGGCTTTCCATCTGGGTGCTTTTGCTGACCGTGGTTTTGTTTATACCGGGGGTAGTGCTGTATGGTCTGTTTCGTGCGCTCATACGCTTCATCCGCCTTGTAAAATCATAGGGATACGTGTGGGGATAAGCAACACACGTGTCCCAAAGTTTGAGTACGGAGCTTGATAAATGGGAATTTGCGGGGGAGGAACTTTGTCGAAGCACGGGACTTTAGTCCCGATTAAATGCACCGTGATTTCGGGACTGAAGTCCCGTGCTCCGATAACGATAAACATCAATTTATTGAGCAGAGGGGGCTTCTTCCAAAATGTTGCTGATATTTCTATTCTCTACAAAATCTTTGGGACACGCGTGGATAAGCAAGGCGGCCCACAATTAGCACTAGCCAAGGTCGGGTTCATGTGATAGAATAACGCGCATGGATAGAGAAGCGGTTGAAAAGAGCCTGGAATATGTGTTCACGGATGAGACGTGGCTGAGACAGGCACTTACCCACCCCAGTGTGGACCAGAAGCGTATCACGAACCTCAACTATGAGCGCCTGGAGTATCTGGGTGATGCCGTGCTGGAGCTGGTGGTGAGCCGCGAGCTCTTTACCCGCTACCCCAAGGCCGATGAAGGCGTGCTTACCAAGATGCGCTCCGCCATTGTGAGCCGAGCCAACCTTGCTAGGCTTTGCGAAGAACTGGGCTGGGGAGAGTGTATGGATATGAGCCCGCAGCTGGAGAAGAGCGGCGGCCGCAAGGCGCTCTCCATCCTTGCTAATACCTTTGAAAGTGTTATCGGTGCGGTGATGATGGATTCCAACTACAATGCCGCCCGCAAGGTGTCGCTCAAGTTGTTGGCTGCCAGTCTTGAGAATGCCCAGAATCTCATTTCTATCAATCATAAGGGCGAGCTGCTGGAGAAACTGCAGGCTATCAATGGCCAGGGCCCGAAATATGCGGTAGAGCTTGTGGATGAAAGCAAGCCCGCGGGCCCGTTCCGCGCCCACGTGATGTGGAATGATAAGGAACTGGGCTGTGGCGAGGGGCAGAGCAAGCACAAGGCCGAAATGGCAGCTGCGGCCAAGGCTCTGGAACTGAAGCTTTTTGAAGCTTAAAACTCAAGCCGGATAATCTGCACCGGCTCCGGAGTTGGTAGCAGCAGGGTGCGTTCGGTTGTTCCTTGCAAGCGCAGGTAGTGGTTCCCCTCACGTGGCAGCGTGAGGCGAGTGAAGTAGCGCATGTCATCCCTTGTGGTGGGGAGTTGACCGCTGGAAATTATATCGTTACTTTCATTGACGAGCTCGACCACCGGGGCTGTTTCCTGGCGGGGCAGGAGGTCAATGAGGATGCGCTGGGTGTTTTCGGGAATGCCTGCGGTGGCATACCAGCGGCGGGCAAGCTCCATGTAACGCTGCGTTACGTCCTCGGCTGCAAAATTGGCCAGGTTGCCAGCATTAGCCAATTTTTTCGGCCACCAGGTGGTTTTTCCCAGCGGGTAGGCGGCGAGGATACGCTGGAAAGGATGCCTCGGATTGAGCATGCCGATGTATTCCATGACCCAGGGGGTGTTGAAATCACTTTCTCCCATCTCAAGCATGTGCCAGGAGCCATCGAACCAGGCTTCAGCCCAGGTGTGGTTGCCTTCGATGTGGTTCCAGGTATGTACGCCCACTGCGCGCGCGGGAATGCCCACGGAGCGTAAGGCGCAGACCAGCAGTATGCTCTGCCCGGTGCAGGAAATCTTCTTTTCACGCAGCGTTTCCAGCACGTTCATGTTGTGCTTGCTGCGCTCCAAGGAATAGTAGGCTCCGGTAGCTTTACCCAGGCTGGTTGATATAGCCAGCACTGCCTCGCGTGCCGTGGTGCAAGCCTGGACGAGCGGGGCAATCAGTGGCGTGAGTACAGGGCGCCAGTCGCAGGGGATTTCGTCCACTACGGTGTCAGGAACTACCGCTGCCGCAGTTATTTCTGCCGGGGCAGCGTTGCTCCATGGGTACTCATTCGCCTGCAGGGGCGTGAGCATCAGGAAAAGCGCTGCCGCAAGCCGCTTCATACTACCTCGCCGTAAAGGGTGAAGCCGGTGCACTCCGAAATGCGCACAGGCACCAGCGTGCCGATTTCTGCTGTGCCGCCGGGGATGATGACGGGCTTGTTCTGAGAGGTGCGGCCCTGGAGTCGGTCGGGGTTGTTCTTGCTGGGTCCTTCTACCAGAATAGTCTGCTCCGTGCCCACCAGTGCCTGGTTGCGGGCCACGGCGATGCGGTTCACTGTTTCGAGCAGGTCGTGGTTGCGCTCTTCCTTCACGCGCAGGCAAATCTGGTTTTCCATGGCGGCGGCCACGGTATCGCGGCGCGGGGAGTATTGGAACACAAAGGCATTATCAAACTGAATGCGCTCCACCGCGGCCTTGGTTTCCAGATAGTCCTCATGCGTTTCGCCGGGGAATCCTACGATGATATCTGTGGTGATAGCGAGGTCGGGGCGGGCTTCGCGCATGGCTTCGCAGAGTCGCAGGTATTTCTCGTTCTTATAGGGGCGGCGCATGAGCTGCAGAATGCGGTCGCTGCCGCTCTGCATGGGGAAGTGGATGTGGCTGCAGAGCTTGGGCAGGTAGGTGTAGGCATTCACCAGATCCTGGCGGAAGCCGATGGGATGCGGGCTGGTGAAACGGATGCGCTCCAGTCCGTCCATGTCGTTGAGCTTCTCCAGCAGACGCACAAAGGCACCGCGGCCATTGATGACCGGTTCGTCCTTGCCGTAGCGGTTCACGATCTGGCCGAGCAGAGTCACTTCCTTCACTCCGCGGTCGACCAGCTCGCGCACTTCCTGCAGAATATCTGCCTCCGGACGGCTGCATTCGGAGCCGCGTGTGCTGGGCACGATGCAGTAAGAACAGCGCATCTCGCAGCCCTGCATGATGGAGACGAAAGCCGTGCAGTTGCCGGCGGGGGGCAGGTGGTCGCGGATGGCGTTCTGGAAGCCTTCTTCCTGCTGCGTGGCGCAGATGTGCGCACCGCGGCGAATGGGTTCGAACTCAGCCTGACCCAGGCGGCTGCGCAGCAGTCGGTTGCAAAGCTTGTACACATTGTGGTACTGCTGGGTGCCGGTCACGATATCCAGACGCGGCACATCGCGGAAGAGGGAAGCGGCGCGGCTCTGGCACATGCAGCCCATGAATCCGTACACCACCCAGGGTTTAGCAGTGGGGCGGGCGCAGAGCAGCCCCATCTTGCCCAGTGCTTTCAGTTCGGCTTTTTCGCGCACCGAGCAGGTGTTGATGAGGATGACATCCGCTTGGGCTTCATCCTTGGTCAGCTCGTAGCCGCCCGCCAGAAACATGCTCGCCACCTGTTCGGAGTCGCGCTCGTTCATCTGGCAACCGTAAGTCTTAATCAGTACACTGGGCATGCGCGTATGCTACCACACCCGCCTGCTCATGAAAAGCCCAATTCAAGTCTGCTCTTCATTTAGGCAATACGCGCGTGTCACAAAGATTTTGTAAGCTATAGAAACATCAGCAATATTTTTGAAGAAGCCTCCCCACTGCGCGATAAATTGATGTTTATCGTTATCGGAGCACGGGACTTCAGTCCCGAAATCACGGTGCATTTAATCGGGACTAAAGTCCCGTGCTTCGACAAAGTTCCTCCCCCGCAAATTCCAATTTATCAAGCTCCTGAATCAAACTTTGGGATGCACGTGTCATTTAGGAGTGCAGAAGTCCGTTTGCTGCTTTGAACGTAAGCTCGCTTCTGGCGGGGATATCACGCATGGCGTCGGTGTTGATGTCATAACCCCGGCGAGGCGCGCGAGTGACTCGTTCAAAGGTGCCGAAGTGGGCAATATGCAGCTTGGCGTCCGTATCGGCGGTGGCAAGCTGTATGGACGCGAGCACCGCCTCTACAGCAGCAGAGGCGGTGGCCCTGGTGGCGCCGGGGCCCATGTAGCGCTGAACCCTGGCTATAAGTTGTTTCTTATTCACTTGTTCTTGAGAGCATCGCGAATCTCGCGCAGCAGCAGGATATCCTCCGGCGTGGGCGCGGGGGCAGGGGGCTCAGGTGCGGGCTCTGCCTTCTTGGCGCGCAGCTTGCAGATGAGACGCACCGCCCAGAAGATGGTCAGCGCGATGATGATGAAATCCAGCACGGTCTGGCAGAAGACACCATACTTGATGACCGGCGCATCCTTGGCATCACTCAAGGCGAAGCTGAGCTCAGCCAGATTCTTCGTGTCGCCGGTGAGCATGGAAATGGCCGGCGTAATGATGTCCTTCACCAGGGAGGTGACAATCTTGCTGAAGGCCCCACCGATGATGACACCGATGGCCATATCCACCACGTTGCCCTTGAGCGCGAATTTCTTGAATTCGTCTACCCAGGCGGGTTTGATTTTCTTGAGCATGGGAAAGAGAATGGATTAGATTTTCTTGAAGGCTTTGGTGCCCCACTCGGTGCAGGTCCAGGTGGTGCCGTCTTCGCTGGTGAAGATGCACACGCCGCCGGTGGCTACCTTGATGTCGTGCTCAGCGCAGAACCCGGCATAGTCGCCGGTGATGACCGGAGCAAAGCGGATGGTGCCGTTGGAGGAGACGCAGAGCATAATCTCGCCGTCCTTCACTTCCGAGGCCAGGCTCATCCAGTTGTCGCGAATCTGCTGCACGTCCACCTTCCAGCCATCGGGCACGGTGGCATCGGCATTCCATTTGTCGATGATAGCTTCGCCCCTGGCATCCAGCTCTTCGGCGGTGAGGGTGGCGGGGTCGATGCCTTCGGCCTTGGCGGCCTCGGCACCCAGACGAGCCTTCACCTGTTCCTCGGTCTTGTTTTCATCGGGGCCGTAATCAACTTCGATGAAGCGGTGGTCAGGCTCCACCGGGCAGGTGCAGCCGGCAGCTTCGGCAGCCAGGGCGGCGGTGCCCATGGTGCGCTTCAGCGGAGCAGCGAGAATGCGGGTGGGCACCAGACCGAGTTTCTTGAGGTACAGACCCACACCGCGGCCGCGCTCCTCTTCAACGAGCTCCAGGTCAGTGTGGCATCCCACGCGGGTGGGTGTTTCTCCTTTGGCAAAAGTGTTGCCATGGCGGGCAATGATGAGTGTTTTCATGATAAAAGTGGTATTCTCCTTATACTACACAAGGTGTGAATCGATGTCAAAGAAAATCAAAAGCAGATGGAGCTTATTTCTTGCCCTTTTTCTTCTTTTTGGCAGCAGACACCGTTTTCCACACGGGCGAATCTTTGCTGTAAGCCGGACCACTTTCGCCATCCTGTGGGGATACAGGCCAATCTTCATTCGTGCGGAACAGCATGAGTGGGGCCTTCTTGTCTTTAGTCACCTCCTGGGTCAGCAGGTAGTAGAAACCGTGGCGACCGCATTCACCGATGATGATTTCGATGGGGTATTCCTTGCCCTCCTGCACGCTGACGGGAGTGCCGCCGGTCAGTCCGCCGAAAGAGTCGTTGAAGAATCCGGCGCTTTTGAGCTGAATCAGTCTGTAGCCCTTGTGCTTTGGATCCTTGCCATTTCTGAGATTCTGGATGTATTGCTTGTCTGTGCCTTTGGAAAAGGCTTCATCGCTGTTGTTGCCGGTGAATACGCTGGGAAGCACATAGCCGCTTTCCAATACCACCTTGCCGCCGAAGCGCACCATCAGTGTATCATCTGCCGAGCCGACAAAGCGGAACTTCATCGTCTTCGGTGCGACTACGCGCCCCTTGAACACCCCGATCCACCCGCCGGGAATGGCCTGCTGCGTTTCACTCACAAAGTCAGAGGCGGCATCGCCGATGCTTTTGCCTGCGGCCAGGTCCAGCTCGCCGTCCATATTGACGCCGTAGCGGCGTTGCAGGTAGAGGTGCCCCACGGCGCAGGGCGTGGTGTATTCGTAATTATACTTGATATCGCTGTGGCGGCGGTTCATGATGTCCTTCATGGTGTTCATGTAGTCATTGCGGACATAGTTCCACCAGTCGCCGCTGTGCTGCTGCACTTCAGGCTTTAATTTGCCGCGGCGGTCTCGCTTGATATCGTATATCGTGCCGCGCAGGAGCCCTTCCGGAGTTGTCGCGGCCTTTTCCTCACTGGTCCAGACGTAGGCGACCGGGCGTTTCTCCCATTCGGCTGTTACCGGCTGAAAGAGCACGACTCCAAAGGAGAGAACGGAAAGAAGAATACTGGTTTTCATGATTGCTTGTAATTAAACTTTGCGGAATCTGTTGTCTGCCTTTAGTTTCTTCTTGTCCTTTTTGCTTTTTTTTCTTTTCACTTTCCAGATGAGGGAGTCTTTTTCATAGGCGGGGCCTGCCTCATATTCAGAGGATGTGGCACGTGTGCCGTATGGGTGTGTGACCGGGGCATCGTTTGTGCGGAAGAGCTGGAGCGGGGCTTTGGTGCCGGAGCTTATTTCCTGCGTGAGCAGGTAGTGCATGGCTGTGCCGCCGTTGTTGGCTATGATGATTTCGATGGGATATGCCTTTCCTTCCTCCACGGTAATGGGGTTGCCGCAGGTGATGCCATTGAATTTTTTATTGGTATATGGTGTGCTGCGGAGTGCAATCACCTCGTAATCGCTTCTTCCCGGAATTTTACCGGCTGCCAGGTCTCTCTGGTATTTGATGATGACTGCCGGTTCCCAGTCGCACCCCGGGTCTTTGATACCGTTGCCCTTGTATATGCCCGGGTGGACATAACCGGTTTCAAGCACCATTTCATTGTCGAAGTTCACAATGATGGAATCATCTGCCGCACCACAGAAGCGGAATTTCATGCTTTTCGGGGCTATGACGGAGCCTTTGAAAATACCAATCCATGAGGAATGGTCCTTGTGTGATTTTGCCTTGGTGCTGTGCGTGTTTGTATCGGCTATGAAATCAGAGTCGCTCTCTTTTTTTCCTTTCAGGATGTTTTCCGGATCGGATGTCTTGACCGGTGCCATGTAAATGTGTGGTGTCGCCACATGGTACGGATATTTATACAGCTTGCTCAGAATGGAACTTTTGCCTTGCATGAGCATTTTCAACACCTGCGCGCATTGTCCGTGTACGTCAGGACTGTTGGTAGGGTTTTTTGCGCCGGTGCTGCGAATCTTATGGGCTTCTTTAAGGCTCTTGGCAATCTTTCCTGTGGCGTTATCTGAGTTGTAGATGCCGGAGTAGGTGAAGAACTCGCCTTTGGGGGTGCGATTATAATCGTAGAGCTCACCTTGCAGCATGCCTTCGGGGGCTTCTTTCGGCGCAGTACTGCCGGTCCACACGTAGCACATACCGCGGGGCTCCCATTCGGCTGCAACCGGGGATGTGTGTGCAAACAGCAGCGCTGCAATGGCTGGGAATAAAATTTGTTTCATGGTGGTTGATGATGTCGCTATCATATAGACGCCGCGCGCCAAGCAGTTTATTGTATAAAGTGGTATTTATGCTAAATCTTCTTCGATGCGGAGATTATCCACAATATACTGGCGGCGGTCATCGGTGTTATCGCCCATGTAGAAACGGAGAATTTCTTTCAGGTTGTGGGCGTTTTCGAGAGTGACTTCCTCCAGACGGATATCATCGCCGATGAAGTTCTTGAATTCGGAGGGGGAGATTTCACCCAGTCCCTTGAATCGGGTGATTTCGGGGTTGCGGCCGAGTTCCTTGACCGCGCGGTCGCGCTCGGCTTCGGAGTAGCAGTAGAGGGTCTTCTGTTTGTTGCGCACGCGGAAAAGCGGGGTTTGCAGAATGAAGAGGTGACCCTCGCGGATGAGGTCGGGGAAGTACTGGATGAAGAAGGTGAGCAGCAGCAGGCGGATGTGCATGCCGTCCACATCGGCATCGGTGGCGATGATGACCTTGTTGTAGCGCAGGTCATCCATGCTGCGGTCGATGTTGAGCGCCAGGTGCAGGAAATCCAGCTCTTCATTGCGCTTTTCCTCGAAGAGAGCGGCGCGGTTCATGCCGAAACTGTTGGCCGGCTTGCCTCGCAGGGAGAAAACGGCCTGGGTCTCGGCATCGCGCGCGGTGGTGATGGAGCCGGATGCGGAGTCACCCTCGGTGATGAAGAGCATGGTGTCCTTGGCCCGCTTGTTCTTCGAGTCGTAGTGCACGCGGCAGTCGCGCAGCTTGCGGGTGTGAATCTTGGCTTTCTTGGCGCGCTCCTTGGCCACTTTGCCGGTCACACCGGCCACTTCCTTGCGGGTTTTTTCGCTCTCCTTGATTTTCTCCTCCATGGCCTCGCCGATTTCCGGGTGGCGGTGCAGGTAGTTATCCAGCTCGCGGGCCAGGAAGTTGAGCACAAAGGTGCGGATAGTCTCCTTGCCGGGGCCCATGGTGTTGCTGCCCAGCTTGGTCTTGGTCTGCGATTCGAATACCGGCTCGATGACCTTGATGCTGATGGCGGCCTGAATGCCGTTGCGGATATCGGAACCCTCGTAGCTCTTCTTGAAGTAGCCTTGCAGGGTCTTGACAATGGCTTCGCGGAAAGCAGCCTGATGGGTACCGCCCATGGTGGTGTGCTGGCCATTCACAAAGGAATAGTATTCCTCACCATATTCATCGCCGTGGGTGATGGCTATTTCGATATCATTGCCGGAAATGTGAATGGGGGCATAGAGAGGCTCCTCTTTCATCTCTTCTTTGAGCAGGTCGAGCAGACCGTTCCTGGAGGAAATGTTGCGACCGTTCAGGTTGATGGTGAGCCCGGTGTTCAGGTAGCAGTAGTAGCGGCACATGCGCTCCACAAACTGCAGGTTGTAGGCGGCATCGGCCGCAAAGATGCTGCGGTCTACCATGAACGCCACGCGGGTGCCGTCCGGCTGGTCGGTGGCTTCGGTCACATCACTGCCTTCCACCATATCGCCCGCCTGGAAACGGATGCGGCGGGTCTGGCCCTCGCGGTAGGCCTGGATTTCGAAATGCTCGGAAAGTGCGTTCACGGCCTTGATGCCCACGCCGTTCAGACCCACGGATTTTTTGAAGGCTTCGCCGTCGTACTTGCCACCGGTGTTAATCTTAGCGGCGCATTCATACAGCTTGCCCAGCGGAATGCCGCGTCCGAAGTCGCGCACCTCGCACAGGCCTTCTTTGCTGATGCTCACGAGAATCTTCTTGCCGATACCCATCACGAACTCGTCGATGGAGTTGTCGATAACTTCCTTAAGCAGAACATACAAGCCGTCATCCGGCATGGTGCCGTCGCCCAGTTTGCCGATGTACATGCCGGGGCGCAGGCGGATGTGCTCGCGCCAGTCAAGTGTCTGGATATCGTCCTCTGTGTAATCCGTTTCCATGAATTGCCAACATATTACACTATTCTTAAACAATCCGCAAGCAAGAATCAAGACTGCAGGAGGATAAATTTCCTTGTCATGATGCAGGGTATGGCGACTTGCAGGCTTGCGTGTCAGGGGCGTGGGGGAATAGAATGAGCAGCGATGATACGGTTCACACTATTCGGGGTGCAAGTAAGCATCCACCCCACGCTCTGGCTCACCCTCGCCATTCTGGGGCGGGCCTACATGGTATCGAACCTGGTGGAACTGATGAGTGCGCTTCTTTTCATCATTGCGGCGTTTGTGGTGCTGCTGATGCATGAAATGGGGCATGCCCTGGTGGGTCGGCGTCTGGGGGGCGGTGCGCCGAGTGTGTATCTTGCCTGGCTGGGTGGTGACTGCACCAATGAAACGGCGAGACTCACCCGCATGCAAGGAGTTGTGATGACTGCTGCCGGGCCGCTGGCTTCGCTGGCTGTGGGGCTGGTTACGTATCTGATTCTTTGCCTGTATGTGGGTGATTTCGGATTGGCCAGCGTGCTGAGTGTAGGCTTTGCATTCGGTGTGATGCCGGCAGAGGTGCTGATGGCGTATCCGCCGCTGGCCATGTTCTTTTTCTTCTACCTGATAGAGGTGAGTTTCTGGTGGACCATTCTGAATATGCTGCCGATATTTCCGCTGGATGGCGGGCAGATAATGCAGGGGCTCATGAAATCCCGAGTGCAGATGCACGCCATCAGCCTGACAGTGGCCATTGTGCTTTCGCTTGCCTTTGCGGTGCTGGGGCTGTGGCTTCTGAGTATTTTCATGATACTCCTGGCGGTTCTGAACCACAAATTCTACCAGGAAAGCCGCCACGGCGGCACTGATTTTCATTGACATTTTAACCAGAATACATAAAATCCCCGCCATGGCACAACAGAACGCTATTTCGCCCACCCGCGCACAGGATTTCCCGGAGTGGTACCAGCAAGTCATCAAGGCAGCCGACCTCGCAGAGAACTCTGAGGTCCGCGGCTGTATGGTCATCAAGCCATGGGGCTATGCCATCTGGGAGCTCATTCAGCAGCAGCTCGATGCCGATTTCAAACGCACCGGCCACACGAATGCCTATTTCCCCATGCTCATCCCCGTTTCCTATCTGGAAAAGGAAGCTGAGCATGCCGAGGGCTTTGCCACGGAATGCGCCGTGGTGACCCACCACCGCCTGGAGGCTGTGAAGGACCCCGAAACCGGCAAAACCCGCATGATTCCCTCCGGCGAGCTCACGGATAAGTACGTGATTCGTCCTACCTCCGAGACGGTGATTGGTGCTGCGTTCTCCCGCTGGCTGGAGTCCTACCGCGAGCTGCCCATCAAGGTGAACCAGTGGTGCAATGTGATGCGCTGGGAGATGCGCCCCCGCATTTTCCTGCGCACGGCCGAGTTCCTGTGGCAGGAAGGCCACACCGCCCACGAAACCCGCGAGGAGGCCGAGGAGGAAACCGCGCTCATGCACAAGGTGTATGAGGAATTCCAGCGCGATGTGCTGGCGGTGGATGTGATTCCCGGTGAGAAGACTGAGCACGAGCGTTTCCCCGGTGCCGTGCGTACTTTCACGGTGGAGGCCATGGTACAGGACCGCAAGGCTATTCAGGCCGGCACCTCCCACTTCCTGGGACAGAATTTCGCCAAGGCTCAGAACATTTCCTTTGCTGGTCGCAACAATGAGCGCCAGTTTGCCTGGACCACCTCCTGGGGCGTTTCCACCCGCATGATCGGCACCCTCATCATGGCACACTCTGATGACGATGGCCTGGTATGTCCGCCCCGCGTGGCTCCGAAGCAGATTGTCATCATTCCTGTGACTCCTAAAGCCGACACGAAGGACGCCATCATTGCCCACTGCCAGGAACTGGCCGACAAGCTCAGCGCCATGAGCTTCCACGGTATGCCTCTGCGTGTGCAGGTGGATGCCCGCGACCTGAACGGTGGCGCCAAGAAGTGGGAGTGGATCAAGAAGGGGGTGCCCATGCGCATTGAAATTGGCCCGCGTGACCTGGAGAAGGGGTCTGTGTGCCTCTGCCGCCGCGACCAGGGCAGCAACGAGAAGAGCTTTATCCCCGAAAGCGAGCTGGTGGAAAATGCTGTCAGCCTGCTGGAAGATATTCAGAACACCCTGCTGCAGCGTCAGCGTGATTTCCGCGACAGCCACATCCGCACCTGCTCCAGCCTGGATGAACTGAAAGAGAACTTCAGCGGCGAGGGCGATGCCGACTGGCTGCTCTGCCCCTGGGATGGTTCCCCCGAGGAGGAAGAAACCCTGGCCAAGAGCCTGCGTATCTCCATCCGCTGCATTCCGCAGGGCGAGATGGGTACCGGTGCCGAGGCTCCCTGCATCCTCACCGGGCGCCCCACCACGCGCCGCGTGCTCTGGGCCCGCAGTTATTAATTCTGTTCCATTCAACAAAGGGAAAGCCCCTGAGTCCGGGAGGATTCAGGGGCTTTTCTTTCCTTGAAGCATGGCAAGCAGTCTGCCGTATGCCCTCAGAAGACGAGGCCAGGGCAACAGCGCCTTGAAGCTGGCTTTAAGCAGGGCGGCAACCGGCCTTGGCAATCGGCTCAGGGAGATGAGGGGATAGGGAATGCAGCGAGCCCAGGGAGACGCCTGCCAGAAATTGAAAAAGTCCTCTTCGAGAGCATTGCGCGGGCCGATAAGAATATTGGGCTTCATGGCTGCAAAATGCACAATGGCCGGAGATGCATATGCCGCTCTTGCTTCATCGCTTTCGTTTTCCAGCTGTTCGGAGAAGAGGGGGATGACGTTGTATTCCAGGGGCAGGGGGGTAATCTGGCCGCGCAGCGTGGCATTCAGGGCATCCTGGTCAAGCCAGATGAGGTTTTTCCGCGGTGTGTTGCGGACTGTTTCAATGATTCTTGCCGTGGTGCCGTAGCCGCGCATAGTGGCCAGGTCCATGATGAGCAGAGAGGCGTAGAAATAAGGTGTGCCATCATCCGGCAGATGAAAACGGCGGGGGAAACTTTGCAGGTGTTGTCCGTATTCTTCGCGGAAATGCCCCAGCACAACCCAGGGAACAGCTGCTATGCTGTTGCCGCGCAAATCGGTGTGATAGAGTTGTGTCAGGTCGCGTCTGACCAGCGTATCGCAGTCCAGAAAGATGATGCGTGTAATTTCCGAGGGCAGCAGGGTTGGCAGGAGAAAGCGGTGGTAAGTGGCAGAGGGAAAACGCTCGGTTACCGGCAAATCACGCATTTTGTCGGCCACATTGTACCAGGTGATGTTGGTGAATCCGCCGCGCAGCAGCAGTGAGCGGTCCACTCCGCTGTCCAGGATGTGAAAGTGGTATCTTGTCTCCTCATGGGCGCTCTGCATGATGGATCGCAGACACAGTGCCAGCGGGACAGTGAAGTCCCTGTTAGCGCTCAGGGCAATGTGGATGGTCCCCTGCATGGCTGCTTATTTCTTGCGGAATGCTACAGGCAGGGAAGTCAGCAGAACCAGAATGGCGCAGACGACGACAGCCCAGTCACCCAGCAGAGCGTAGAGGGTGTAGCCTTGGTTTTTGTCCACAGGGAGCACGGCGTAGCTGTGCCCCGGAAGGTGCGGGGAGCCATCCGCTTTCTGCAGAATGTCCAGGAAGGCTCCGTTCGGCGCAATGGCGCAGGTGTAGCCCATGTTGGCCGCGCGCACCATGGGGCGGCGCAGTTCGATGCAGCGGAAGGCTGCATTACGAGCCTGTTGTTCGCCGCAGCAGGAATCGCGGAACCAGCCATCATTTGAGATGTTGACGATGACCTGGGGGCCTTTGCGCACGTACTTGGTGAGCAGGCGGCCTACGGTGTCCTCGTAGCAGATGGCGGGGATGACCCCCACTGTCTCGTTTGTGCCGGGAATGGCTACGGTAACAGGCTCATCGCCCTTGCCGGGGTGTATACCATCGCCCACCTGGGTGCCGGTCAGCTCGGTGTACAGTTTACCGAGCCATTCCATATGCTCCACAAAGGGCAGGTATTCGCCGAAGGGCATAAGGTGCTGCTTGGAAGCGGTGGTGATGGAGTCGAAATCGCCGGGGATAATGGCCATGGAGTTATACATACCCCGTGGATAAAGGTAACCGCGCTCCTTGTCTCGCAGCCAGCGGTACTGATCCACTCCGGTGAAGAGCACAAAATCCTGCCCCCCCAGCTCGCGCACCTGCTGGCGAACCATCGGTAAACCTTCTTTGCCAAAGAAAATTCCGGTGGTCCTGGGGTCTGCTATAAGTTCTTCCTTTTCAACATCCAGATGAATCGGACATCCCAGGGCGCTTTCCGGCCAGACTACCCACACCGGCAGCTGCTGGGTGAAGGCCAGGTCCGGGTTTTCTACGGCTTTCCGGAAAGTGTCTTTCTGTACATCGGAGAAGGCCTGGCGCGTGGCTCGCAGGAACTCACCATACAGGCGAGGCGTGGGTCCATCCTCAATACGTTCAATCTGGTCCAGATTGAGCTGCACCCCCATGACCGGCAGCTGCAGCACATCCTTGCGCTGCATCATGACCGTGGGTGAGTACAGCTTGGAGAGAGCCAGGCCGCCTGTGAACATCAGGAAGAGGATGACGATGAGCCCCAGGAAGTCCCAGGGGCGGTTTCCTCGCCCTGTTGCGCGGTATTGCAGCCAGGTGCGGCGCGCAGCACACCAGAGAATGACCGCAGCTGCCGTGGGAATGAAGGAGAGTGCAGCCGTTCCCACAAACTCAGCCCATTGCACCAGCGAGAGTCCGTTGTACAGAGCCATCCCCATGCTGTTCCAGCTGAATCCGAGGGTGCCGTTGGCGCGGAGCCATTCCACGCAGACCCAGGCGGCACCGCAACCAATGGCGCAGCGCAAGGTGCTGCCCATATCCCGTGTGACCCAGCTGCTCCAGACCTGTGCTTTGCGCTCCGGCCGGGGTATGTCTGCGGTGTCCGGGACTGGTTCCAGACGCGGGCGTAACAGGGTGTTGGCCAGCCCTCCCCACAGACCCACCAGACACGCGTACACGGTCATGAGCGGGAGAAAGGCAATGCCCAGGAACACGGGCAGGGGGATGCGGAAAACATAGCCTACATTGTGAATCCACCAGAAGCTCACACAGTACCAGCCCATGGCATACAGCCAGCCATATACGAATCCGCGGCGGAATCCGCGGCGGCCGTTCCAGAGTACGCAGAGCAGGGGGATAAGACCCACCCAGACCAGATTGCCCAGGTCGTAAGGCGGGAATGCAAGGGCCATGAATGCGCCGCCAAGCACGCATACCAGTGCGTTGATAAGTCGGCTGCGCCACTTGTGAGGGGTATCAGAGGTCATGGGGTAAAATGCTGAGGTGGCCGAGTTTAATCTGTTTACCGTTTTCGGGGCGGCACGCAACTTCGACACGCCAGAGAGGTGCCTGCTGATCCAATTGGTGCAGGATGTATTCATCCTTGGTCAGGAACCCGTCTTCCAGGCGCACCGTGGCTTCTTTTGCAGTGATGATCATGCTGTTGCTCTGGCGGGGAATGAATTGGCCGTCTTTATACGCAATGTAGACACGGTCTCCCATTTGCACACCTTTATCATTCAGGAAGCGGATGATTACAGTCCCTTCACCGGTGGCTTCTTCAAGTTCAATGCGGCAGATGGGGTAGCAATAGGCTCGCAGCTCCATGCGGGCATCGCCTGCGGCGGCCTTCCAGGCCGCTTCCGCGTTCTTGATTTCTACGCCCGAGCCCTTCCATGAGAGCGGGGTGGATTCATCCCGCCACTCAGATTTCGGCACCTGCATGAAAAGATTGCAGAAGATAACAAGCCCCAGCGCCAGAATAAGTAGTGCGGCGGCACCCCAGATTTTATCTTTCCTACCCATTCTATTATGTTTTTCTTGCTCCGGAACCTGCATGACCTTATTCTGTACCGAAAAATGCCGCGTTGCAATAAAAAAGGGTTGCATTTCCTGAAAAATAGGTCATAAATAGGTGTGGGTACAACCCCCACATACACGACAATGGCCGATATCGACGATAAGACTGAAAAGAATGTTCCCGGTAAGTTCTATGTTGACTGCAACTGCATCGACTGCGACCTCTGCCGCGAGACCGCCCCTGATTTCTTTGCCCGCGACGATGACGAGGGCCTTTCCTTCGTTTGCAAGCAGCCCGTGACTGATGACGAAGTTGCTCTCTGCACCGAGGCTATGGAAGGCTGCCCCGTGCAGGCCATCGGCGACGACGGCGAGTAAAGCTTACCGTATTCCTTATTTTAATGGGGGCAGCCCGGATTCCGGGCTGCCTGCTTTTTCCCCTGACCACACCGCATGGCTGCAGCGCGAAAGAAACAGGAAACAGAGGCAGTGAAACTGGCTTCTGTGCCGGTGCTCCGCCCTCGCAAGCGTTTTTACATGCAGAAAATGCCGGATGGTGTGGGAGAAAGGGCGGTGCGCGTAAGCTCTACCCGCAAAGGTGCGCGCAGTCAGGCCCTGGCCGACTTCTTCGGCAGCGGCACAGTCATTCGCCCCGAGAGCAACCAACGCAGCATGGAATCCCTGCTGGGAGAATTGCTCAGTGAACTTGATATTCAGGAAGAGTCCCTGGCCCCTGAGCTTCTGGTGCATGCCTGGGCAGATGCTGTGGGCCCCGGCCTCGCGTCGGTTTCCGCCTTGGTGAGCGTGGCCAGGGGGCGTGCCCGCGTCACCGTGAATCACCCAACTGTGCGCTACGAAATCACCCGCATGAAGCCCCAGATTATCCGCCGTCTCAATCAGATTCTGGGCGCCGGCAATGTGAAATCCCTCATCATTTCCTCTGTATAGGGCTGGCACCGGCTGCCAGCAGGGTGTCCACGATTTCAGCGTGGGCTTTTTCGGTGGCCATCATGAGAGCGGTGCGGTGGTAGCGGTCTTTGGCGTTCACCTCGGCTCCGTATCGAAGGAGAATTTCCACGATTTCCAGGTGGCCTCGGTAGGCTGCGTGCATGAGCGGGGTGTGGGCAGAGTGGTCGGCTGTGTTCACCTCAGCCCCCGCTTTAAGCAAAGATTCCACGGCTCTTGCCTGGCCCTGACGAGCTGCCAGCAGCAGAGGTGTTTTGCCGTTGGTGTTGGTGCATTCCTTATCTGCACCGGCTTCGAGCAGGAGGCGGATGCTTTCCGGGTTGTCGGCAAGTGCTGCGTAGTGCAATGCGGTGTTGCCCAGTTTATCCTGCGCGGCGATGGCGGCTTTGTGTTCGAGCAGGAGACTGACGAGCTCTGCATTCCTGTTGCGGGCTGCAAGCATGAGCGGGCTTGTTCCCCATTTGTCTGTGCAATTAATCTGCGCCCCGGCTGATATCAGGAGCATTGCGGCTTCGTAATTGCCACGTATGAGGGCGCACATGAGAGCCGTGCGTCCTTCACTGTCGCCTTTGTCGACGTCGGCTCCGGCTTCAATCAGCAGGTTAACACAGCCGGTTTTTCCTTGTAGCGCTGCTACCTGCAATGGAGTCCAGCCGTAGGTGTCTACGGCATTCACTCGGGCACCGGCTTTGATGAGCATGGCCGCAATCTCACTGTGTCCATTCGCAGCGGCGGCCGTGAGCGGCAGTTTTCCGTAGGCGTCGTAGCTATTTGGGTTGGCTCCGTTGTTCAGACTGGCACGAGTGGCTGCAATATCGCCGCGGGCCACATGTCCGCACAGCCCGGTGAGATGCGGAGCAGGAGCTGCCAGGACGGAACCGGCCAGAAGAAAAGTGAATAGAAAGGGTGTTTTCATGCTCACTTTGCAATGTAGCATGAAGTGCAGTAATAGGCGAGCAAAAAGCGTATTGGATATTTGAAAAAATCAAAAATCCAACAATTGGCGCACGTACCGATAAAAAATCCGCCATGCGTGGGGCGCATGGCGGATGAAAGATCGTATTTCTCCAGGTCAGCCGGCCTGGGCGAGCATGGTTTCGGCCATGGCATTGCCCATGGCAGCGGCATGCTTCAGGGCCACGAGGGCTTTGTCCGTATCCTTTTCCATGAGGCGTCCTTCAATGAGGCACATGGCAAGCACGAAGAGGGCCACATGGTCACCACCCTGTGCGGCTGATTCCAGGGAAATGAGGTCGGAGCGCGACTTGAGCTGGGCAAAGTACACGCGGGCGAGCTGATTCTGAGCTTCGGCGTGGCCGGCAAAGGCTGCGTTGCGCAGATGCTCGGCACCTTCCTTGGCATTGCCGGCTTTGAAGGCTGCGGCTCCGGCTTCGTATTCCTGCTGCGGGTCCATTACTTCTTCTTGGGAAGGAGGTTCGGGTCGATCGTGGGGCCGGCAGGGGCGGTGTGCTTCACCTCCAGGGAGTAGATTTCGCCCTTGAAGCTGCTGCCGAGCGTTTCCAGCGGCAACACGAATGTGTTGATGAGCCCCTCGGGATTGCGGTGGAAGCGGGTGAGCGTGCACTGACCAGCGGGCTGATCGTTCAGGAAGAGCTGGGTGCTGCCGGGCTTGCCTACAAGCTTCAGCGTGACCTTCTCACCCACCGGCAACTTGCAGTTGAAGGAGAACTCCATGCTGTCGCTGCGGCGGAACCCGATTGTGCCATCGCGAAGGGCTGCGCAGAATACGCCGGAATCGCCCTTGAGCAGCACCTGTTCCTCACCGGTGGCGGGGGCTTCCTTGAGCGCAAGTTCGATGGTGAGCTCGTAATCCGGCCCCATGCAGGGCTTGCCGATTTCATACGGCAGAGCCTTCGGAGTGCAGGAGTAGGTGTCGCCGTCTGCCCACAGGGCATAGGGATTCACACCCGGCACCTTGTTGATGGATTTGATGAGTTCCTTGTGCTCGGAATACTTGGTGGTGTTGGTATCGCTGCCCCACATTTTGCCGGCCAGCACGTCCACGGAGTTGGTAATCATGTGCCAGATATCGTAGGCACCGTAGCCCACGTAGCGCTGGTCAATCATATCATTCCAGATACCGAAGGCGGCACCCAGCAGCTGCGGGTGACCGGTGGGAATCACCTCACCGGCAATGTTGTTGACCTTCCAGTGCTCATGCACCCAGCCGTGGCGGGCATCCATGCGGTAATAGGGAGCAAAGGGCACAATGTAGAGCGCTCCGTCATTCGTATTGATGACGTCGAATCCCTGGTTGATGGAATCCCAGGCCTTGGCCCAGCCACCGTTCCAGAGGTTCATTTGCACGCCTTTGGAATGCACCGGGGTGTTGCCTTTCTTGGTGTTCAGACTGCCCCAGATGCGCGGGGTGTATCCCTTGCCCTGAACCATCTTCAGAATGCCATCGGCATAGGCGCGGTAGTGCTCTGCGTTACCGTGGAACTCGTCAGCACCCACATGAACCACGTCGCAGCCGTCGAATACGGGCTTCTGACCATTCTGCGGCAGCAGGTATTCATCGAACACCGTTTCCACGAACTTCAGTGTCTCGGGGTTGCTGGCATCCAGCATTTCGCAGCCACGCTTGTTGTGGCTCTTGTAGATGAGGTCGGGGCGCACGCGGGTGAAGGAGAGTGCGTGGGCGGGGGTGTCAAACTCTGGAATGACGTTCACTCCGTGAGCTTTGGCATAGGCGATAAACTCGCGGAACTCGTCCTTGGTGTAGGAGAGGTCATCTGCGGTCAGACGTGTGCCATTCTCTCCCACCATGTCGGATTCCAGACGGAAAGCAGCGTACGATTTCTCAAAGGGATTTTCACCCTTGTCAACGTACTCTTCGTGGAAAATGTAATTGTCGTTCAGGTGAATGTGCAGGTCATTCATCTTGTACCAGGACATGTACTTCACCACGTCCTTCACATAGCTCATGGGGATGGGCAGGCGACCTACGTCGAAGAGGAAGCTGCGCACCTGGTAGCGGGGAATATCCAGCGCGCTGCCGCAGGGGAGTGCACCGTTGCCCTTCTGGAGCATCTGCAGCACAGAGCGGGTGGCCCAGTACAGACCTGTTTCCGTGGGGGCTCCGGCGGTAATGCCCTTGTCGGTGATATCGAGGGTGTAGCCCTCCTTGCCGAGTGTGGCATTGTTGGTGATACCAAGGCGGATGTCTGCCTGTTCGCCGGCGGGAACCAGGTCCACCTTGCACTGCAGCATCTGCTCCAGTTCAGCCGCAAATTCAGCCGCAAAAGGTACATCTGCCGCCACGCGTACAAAGGCGCCCAGCTTGTATTCGCCGGTGCCACCAACCCAGTTCAGCAGGGCAGGAATTACCAGCGGAGCCGGATTAGCTCCGGCTGCGGGATTCTGCGCGCCGGGCACGGTCACATCGTAGTCGCGGGAAATGGCTTCTTCGCCATCTTTGCTCACGACAAAACTGACCTTGACGTCAGTGTCGGTGAGCGGCGTTACCACACTGCCATCGGGGCGGATAAGCTGCTCATAGTCTGCACCAAGCAGTCTCACCTCTGCGCCCGGCACTGCGGGTATCTCAAGCTTATGCCCGGAAACACGCGGTGCAATGGGGAGGTTATTTGCAATTTCCTGTAGAGTCTCTGCCATAAGCGGGGTTACGGAGAGAGCGGCCATCAATAAAAAGGTGGTCTTTCTCATGTCCTTCATAGTATCATGTGCTGCGGACAATGCAAGTTAAAAATACCTGCCATGCCGGTGGGGTTATTTGACTTCGAGTCGGTAAATCTTGCCATTGAATGAACTACCAAGTGATTCGAGCGGGAGGATAAATGTTGTCATGCGGCCTTCCTTGCGCAGCGGGAAGCGCACATTTTCCGGTTCCCCGGCGGAAACACCGTCAATCAGCAGCTCGGTGCTGCCCATCTTGCCGATGAGCTCCAGCTTCACCTTTTTACCCATGGGTAGTTTGGCATTGTAGGCAAATTCGATCGTGTCGCTGCGGCGCAGGGTGATGCGGCCATCCTTGCCGGCGGCCAGCAGCTGCCCCTCGCGAGAGCCCAGCAGCACCTGTTCCTCGCCCGGAATGGGCTCGCGAGGCATCAGCACCTCCATGGTCAGGTGGTACTCCGGCCCTTTGTTGCCTTTGCGGAGTCGCATCGGGGTGAGCCCCGGCTCCATGCTGAACGCGGTGTCGTTCAGGTGCAGCGGGTTGCAGTAGGGAATCTTGTTGAGCTTTGCGGCCAGGGCCTGGTGCTCATCGAAGCTGCGGGGGGCGGTGGGCTGGCCCCACATTTTCTGCGAGAGCACATTCACCATGTTGCCGATAGTTCCCCAAAGGTCGATGGCACCATAGCCGCGGTGCAGGCGGTCGATTTCATCGTTCCAGATGGCGAAGGCGGCACCCAGCAGCTGCGGGTGTCCGGCGGGCAGGGTTTCTTGGCCGAATCTGTTGGGCAGCCACTTTTCGTAGAGCCCCTTGCAGTTTTTGTCGGCCCGGTAGTAGCGGGCAAAGGGTACCACGTAGAGATCTCGGTCGTAGGTGGTGATGACCTCGTAGCCCGCATTCACCGAATCCCAGGCACTGGCCCAGTCCTTGCTCCACAGGTTCATCTGTACTCCTTTGGCCCGCACCGGGGTATTGCCCTTCTTGGCCTTCAGGCTTCCCCAGATGCGCGGTGTGTGGCCGCGCTCCTGGATGTGCCCCAGCAAAGCATCGGCAAATTTGCGGTAATCCTCTGCCGCGCCGAAGAATTCATCGGCCCCTACGTGCACCACCGAGCAATCCGCGAATGCGGCCTGCTTCCCTTGCAGGTATTCATCCCACACCTGGCTCACGTAGCTGAGCGTTTCGGGATTGGCGGCATCCAGCATTTCGCAGCGGCGTTTGGCGTGATTCATGGGTCCTTGGTAAATCAGATCCGGGCGTACGCGGGTGAAAGAGAGTGCGTGGCCGGGGGCATCGAACTCCGGCACAATGTTCACTCCGCGGGCTTTTGCAAACTCCACCAGTTTGCGGAACTCTTTCTTGGAGTAGAATAAGTCCTGCGCGGTGAGCGGTGTGCCATCCTCACCTTTCATATCGCTTTCCATGCGGAATGCGGCGTAGGATTTTTTGAATGGGTCCTCGCCTGCATCCACATAGTGCTCGTGGAAGATGAAGTTATCATTCAGGTGCAGCTGCAGGTCATTCATTTTGTACCAGGACATCAGACGCACAACGTCCTTGAGGTAATCCATGGTAATGGGAAGGCGCGCTACATCCAGCATGAAGCCGCGGACGCGATAGCGCGGGGCATCCCAGGCGCTGCCGCAGGGTAGTTCGGTCGGATTCTGCACCAGCATCTGCAGCAGGGTGCGCGAGCCCCAGTAGCGTTCGGTTCCCCCCGGAGCGGTTATGGTGACCCTGTCCTTCGTGATATTCAGTTTATAGCTTCCATCCGACTTGCCCTTGGCGGCACCGAACACTATGTGCGCCCTTTCGGGGGCTCCGCGCTTCACGGTGTATTCCGCCGGGAGCAGGGCATTCATTTCTCGCACCAGTTCTGCGGCAAATGCATCCGGGCAGGATACGATGATTTCCTTCGGAAGTTTGAATGCTCCCTTGCCACCGGACCAGCTCAGAAGCTCTGGAATAATCTGCGGTTTCGGATTCGTGCCGGCCTTATTGCGTCCGGGCACGGTGATTTCGTAGTCGCGGCTCACCACGGTGGCTCCATCCTTACTGAGTACGAAGCTGACTCGCACCGGGGTATCAGTCAGTGGCTTACTTATATTGCCTTTGTTATCAATGATTTGTTCGTAATCTGCACCCAGCAGGCGTATCTGCGAGCCCTTGACTCTCGGGATAGCAAGCTTTTTGGAACTGGCGGTGGGGGCTTTCACCTGCAGATTGTCTGCAATCTGCTGCAAATCGGTTGCCAGCAGACTGCCGGCCGATACCAGGGCAAGCGAAAGAACTGTACTCAGTTTCA
This sequence comes from Akkermansia sp., assembly GCA_017937215.1. GTDB lineage: Bacteria > Verrucomicrobiota > Verrucomicrobiia > Verrucomicrobiales > Akkermansiaceae > Akkermansia. The sequence continues at coordinate 73,715 of JAGBDZ010000019.1, forward strand.
TAGTATGTTATCCTAGCAGATAGCCGCAAAGCGTCAAGCTTAAAATTCCCCGTTCAGCGGCGGCGGCACATGTGTCCCAAAGATTTTGTAGAGAATAGAAATATCAGCAACATTGGAAGAAGCCCCCCCTCTGCGCAATAAATTGGAATTTGGACGAGCCGCAGGCGAGCGGAAACTTGAGCCCGTCAGGGCGACATAATAATAGCCCAGGGTGCAGCCGCGCAGCGGCGGAACCCTGGGTGAAACGAAGAACATATCAGAACCCCGAACGAAGTGAGCGGGTGGCAGAAAGCGCAGCTAAAACACTAAGCCAAAGTTTCCCGTCTCCGGGCTCACGCCCTTCCGTCTCCGCTGAAGCTCC
>JAGBDZ010000020.1 GCA_017937215.1 Akkermansia sp.
GGTCACGGCAACGACGTGGCCTTTCTCCTGCAGGGCGTTGACCAGGCGCAGCTTATCCATTGGTTTGGCGCGGGAAAGTACGCGGAGGTCGTTCACTCCATCCAGCAGTTGCTGCTCGGTGAGCTGGCCGAACTGGTCGCCGGTGAGCACGGCGCCCTGGGGTAGTTCGCCTTCCGGCAGGAGCCCGATTTCGCGGCCGATCTGGCAGGCGGTCTCAAAGTTATCGCCGGTTACAATCTTGATGCCCACGCCGGCCTTGTGGCAGGAGGCCACGGCGGCGGGCACATCCGGGCGCACCGGGTCCTGGATGACGAAGCAGCCGAGCCAGGTGAGGCCGGTGCAGGCATCCTTGACCCCTTCGGGGGTATCAGCACGGCCTTCCTTATAGGCGAGACCGAGCACGCGCATGGCCTTGCGCTGGGCTGTGCGGATGATGGTGAGCACCTCCTCGCGGGCCGCATCGGTGAGCTCGCCGGCATAGGCGGTGGAGCACTTGGAGAGCACCACTTCAGGGGCTCCCTTCATGAAGATGACTTCCTTGCCCAGCACGGCAGATTTGCCGCAGGTGGACATGAACTTGTTCTGCGTGTGGAAGGGCAGCTGCGCGATGACGCTGAACTTGCTGCGGGCATCGGCGTAGGAAACGCCCTTATCGTTCAGGAACATGAGCATGGCGCCTTCCGTCACGTTGCCGAGCACCTTGCCGGCTTCGTCCAGGTCGGCGGTGGAGTTGGCGGCCACGGCCTCGGTAAGCAGCGGGAAGATGGGGGCTGCGGTGCCCTGCTCATTCACGCCGGGGAAGTTGGCCTCGCGCACGCTCATGAGGTTCATGGTGAGGGTGCCGGTCTTGTCGGAGCAGACCACGGTAGCGGCGCCGATGGTTTCGCAGGCATCCATCTCGCGCACCAGGTTGTTCTGTTTGGCCATCTTGCGCATGCTGTAGGCCAGACTCAGGGTCACGCTCATGGGAAGCCCCTCGGGCACGGATACCACAATGAGCGTGATGGCGATCATGAAGTAGGTGAGAATCTTATCTGCGGCGGCCTGGGGCATCCAGGTGCCGGGGTCGGCGGGCAGGATGCCGCTGCCAATGAGAGCGCCCACGGCCACGCCGAAGATGACTGCGCCGGTGATGAGGCACTTAATCCACACGCCGAAGCCGCTTTCCTTCACCCAGGCGGGGGAGGGGATGCGCACCCTGGCATAGCCCAGCAGGTCGCGGATGACCGGGTACCAGATTTTCAGCGTGGCGGCGGCAATGCCGGCGATGAGAGCGGCAAAGAAGTACCACTGGCTGGTGGTGAGTACGAACTTGCCCAGCAGCGCATCGTGCGCCACCAGGGAGATGAAGAGGATGAGGGCAATGGAGGTGCCCACCACGTTGATGGCCTGGGAGAGATTCTCCAGCTGCAGATTCAGCGGGGATTTGGCGCCGGTTTCCTTGGTGGCGGCTTCGGCTACTTTGCCGATTTCGGTGGAATCGCCCACTTTGGTGACACAGATGATGCCGTGGCCATCGGTCACGAGGGTGCTGCGCAGCACTACGTTGCGAGGGTAGGCTCCGGGCAGGGTTTCCTCCTCCTCGGTGGGAACCTTGAGCACAGGTTCGGATTCACCGGTGAGGGAAGACTGGTTGACGCGCAGGGAGGAAGATTCGAGCACCACACCGTCGGCCGGCACTTCAACGCCGGTCTCGAGGGTCACGATATCACCGACCACGAGCTCGTTCTTGGGCACCATGGTGTGCTTGCCGTCGCGCAGCACGCGCACGGGGGTCACATCGTTCACCTTGTTGAGGATATCGAACTCCTTGTTGGCCCGGTATTCATTCACGAACCCCACCGTGGTAGCCAGGAGCACGGCGCACATGATGCCGATACTCTCAATCGGGCTGTGCTCACCCGGAGAAAGGAGCACGGGTATGAACGAGATAATGGCGGCGGCAATGAGGATGACGATGAGCGGGTCGGCGAACTTGCGGGCAAGCTCCACCCACCACGGGTCGCGGCTGGGCGGCGTCATTTCGTTGCTTCCGTACTTCTTGCGGCTTTCCTCTACCTGGGCAGCGGTCAGGCCGGTGTGGATGTCGGTGGTCGTTTTCATAAGATTGGGGTGGCGCATTATAATGCTTTGCAGGACCGAATGCAAGACTTAAGAAAAGGGATGCTGCACGAGCACACGTGTCCCAAAGATTTATTCTGAGAGACGCAAGTGCCCATAAATCCAAGTCCTTCCAAAAAGCGCTCTGGAAGAAGCCCCCTCATCTCGGTAAATTGGAATTTGTAGAGTAGTTTGCGGAGCGTCAGCGTAGCGGAA
>JAGBDZ010000021.1 GCA_017937215.1 Akkermansia sp.
ATCGCACTCAAAAAGCGATAGCTCAGAGGAAATAACAGCACATCCGGCGGGAGCCGGATGTGCTGTGGAAAAAGAGGTGCTGCGAGGGCGGGATGCGAATCAGGGTTCGGGGTTCCAGCCTTCGGTCATGAGCTTGTCGTAGAGCTTTTTGGCTTCGTCCTTCATATCGAGTGAGGCCATGCGCACGTAGCGCTCAGCGAGTTTCGGGTCGGGGGACTGGTTGGGGCCGCCTTTGGCGGTGAGGTAGGCGAGGTAGACGTAGGCGCGTTTCTGGCCCAGGGCAGCGGCTTCCTGGAGGAGTTTGCAGGCGGCCTTGGTATCAGCCGGCAGGCCGAGGCCGTTGTGCTGGGCGTAGGCCAGCATGATGACGGCGTGGGGCACGCCGGCATTGGCGGCGACGTTGAGGTAGAAGAGGCCTTTGCGGGTGTCCTGGGGGATGCCGAGACCGCGCAGCAGCATGATGCCGGCACCGGTGCCGCAGGTGGGGTTGCCGGCGAGGGCGCCGTGGTCGAAATGCCGGTAGGCGCGTTCCTTATCGACGGCGAATCCGCACTTACCGTGGTAGTTGACGCTGCCGAGCCAGAAGCAGGCGGAGACATTGCCCATCATGGCGGAGAGTTTGATGAAGGCGCGGCCGGCGGCATCGTTGTGCTCCACGCCGGCTTCCTTGAGGACGGGGTTGGCGGGGTCGCCATCGGTCATGGCGGAGCCCATGGCAAAGAGTGCATCGGCGCTGTGGAGGCGCACGGCTTCTTTGAGCAGGGTGAAGCTCTCCTTAGGTGCTTTGCCGGAGCTGAGGGCCGAGAGGGCGTAAAGGGCTTCGGGGTTGCCTTTTTCGGCAGCCTGGCGGAGCATGTTGACCTGTTCTCTGGCGCTGGGTGCGGTATTGGCCAGGTAGTAGAGCACGTGGTGGTTGCCGCGGTCGATTTCGGCTTTCACCTCCGGGCGTTCGCGGTCTTCCCAGTTTTTGAGTCGGCCGTTCATCTGCAGCCACTTGTAGCGGGGAATCATGTTGCCGCTGCGGCAGGCATCGAACATGTATTTATCAGCGCCTTCTTCGTCCTTTTCGATGCCGATGCCCATTTTCATGCACATGCACACGTTGATTTTGGCGGCATCGTAGCCGGCATCGGCCGCTTTGCGGACCAGCGCGTAGGCTTCCCTGATTTCAGGGGCCAGCACCTTGTCGCGCGCCACGCGGGTGAGGCGGCGGTCGCCCACGAACTGGCAGGCGGCGGCATTGCCCTCGGCCGCGGCTTTTTCCATCCAGCTCATCACGGCGAATTCGTCGTTGGTGGCCTCCAGGATTTCGCGCAGGGCGAGGCAGAAGTCGTAGGTGTTATCCTTGAGCTGCTGGTCGAGGTGGCCCACAAAGCGGGCGTAGGCTTCGGGGTGGGCCTCTGGGGAGGTGTTTTCAGCGCGGGGAGAATCGGGAGTGAAGGTGAGTTCCGTTTTTTTCACCGGCATGGCGGTGGCCGGTGCGGGCAGGAACTGCTTTACGGCGTCGGAGAAAGCCTGGTCATCTGCCACAGATTGAGCCGCGGCCGGCAAAACGGAAAGAGCAAGAATAGGAAGTACGCGCTGCATGGTATACCCTGCATTCTACATGAGCCCGCGCGCGAGAGCAAGCGTGTTTTGTGTTCGCGCCTGGAGTTCTCGACTCGCTGGCGTACAAGGATGGTTTAACCTTGGGTTTTTGCAACACTGATGCCGGATTTAACCTTGGGTTTTTGCAACACCAGTGCCGGATTTAACCTTGGGTTTTTGCAAATTGGTATTGACAGTGAATAAAAAAGAGAATATAACTATGGAGACACGATAGAGGCCATGAAAAGATACGCGATAGAGAAGCTGAAAAAATGGAAGGAGCACCCCTTTCGTAAGCCTCTCCTGTTGATGGGGGCTCGTCAGGTGGGGAAAACCTGGCTCATGCAGGAATTCGGTCGTCTGCACTTCAAAAACGTGGCCTACATCCGCTTTGATAACAGTGAACGAGCGCGGCGTGCATTCAGCATAGACTTTGATATCCCGCGTCTGCTGGAGGCTATTTCCATCGAAGGTAAATGCGTTGTCGAACCTCAGAATACGCTCATCATTCTGGACGAAATTCAGGAATGCCCCGCAGCACTCACCTCATTGAAGTATTTCTGTGAGGAGGCCAGGGAATACGCAGTCGTAGCCGCAGGCTCACTGCTGGGCGTAGCTGATCATGTGGGCACGGGGTTTCCTGTTGGAAAGGTCGACCGGTTGAATCTGTATCCCATGAGCTTCTGCGAGTTTCTGGAAGCTACCGGGCAAGCCCAGCTTGCGATTTTGCTGCAGAAACGGGATTGGAAACTCATCAACCACTTTGAAGATCTCTATATCCGCCATCTGCGCACTTATCTGTACGTGGGTGGAATGCCCGGCGTGGTGCAGGTATACGATAAACTGCGGAATTTTGAGGAAGTGCGGCAGGCTCAGCTCAATCTGCTGCGTGACTACCGCGAGGATTTCAGCAAACACGCGCCAACCGAATCACAACCCAGGCTGAATATGGTGTGGGACTCTGTGCCCCAGCAGCTGGCCCGGGAAAACAAACGCTTTGTTTATAGCGATGTTTACGAAGGAGCCCGCCGCAAAGCCTTGGAAATCCCCCTGCGCTGGTTGCAGGATGCCGGATTGATTCATCCCGTGCCCCGCATTAAAAAGCCTGCTCTGCCCATGTCGACCTACTGGGAAAGCGGCATCAGCAAGGTGTATTTCCTGGATGTCGGCCTGTTATCCGCCGTCAGCGGGCTGGATGCCGGCACCCTGCTGGATGGTGACGATATCTTCAGCGAATTCAAAGGTGCTCTGGCAGAACAATTTGTGCAGCAGGAACTTCGCGCCACGGGCGACCTGGCGCCCTGCTACTGGGCCAGCGAAGAAAAGAACGCCAAGGCTGAGGTGGATTTCCTCTGTACCCTCCGCGGTAATATCATCCCCATCGAAGTCAAGAGTGGCGGCAATCTGCGGGCCCGCAGTCTGCTGGTCTATTGCCAGCGATTCCAGCCGCGCCATGCCGTCCGAACCTCTCTGCGCCCCTATTCCACCAGTGAATACGCGTTCAAGACGCCTCAGCACTCCCATACCTTCACACTGCTTACCGAGCTGCCGCTCTACGCCATTTCCCAGCTCCCGGCAGTCATCGAGTAGCAGGCGCCCACGGCACAGTACCATTATTGAACTCCACACCTGCGGCTTGGACGATATTCCGGTCTTCAACCGGAACGATATCCGCGAGCCGGGGCACGCGGACGTGGGGCTCGCGGACGTTAGATGAGACCGACGGCAATTTCATCGGCCACGAGGCGGCCGGAGCGGGTGAGGAGGAGGCGGCCTGCGTGGGTGAGGGTGGCGAGGCCTTCGCTCTGGAGCATGGTGATGAAGGCTTCATCCTGCGGGCGGAGCATGGCGGGGGGCAGGCCCTCATCGGTGCGGAGCAGGAGCCCCAGCAGCTCGGTGCGGCGGGTGGCGGGGTCGAGTTTTTCTGCGGTGCCGGGGGGCAGGGTGCTGGCTTGCAGGGCGGCGGTGTAGGCGGCGGTATCGCCGGTGTTGGCGTAGCGCACGCCGCCCATGGTGCCGACGGCACCGGGGCCGAGGCCGCAGTAGTCTTCGCCATGCCAGCAGGCGAGGTTGTGTTGCGATTCGCAGCCGGGGCGGGCGTAGTTGGAGATTTCGTAGTGCCGGTAGCCGGCGGCGGTGAGCAGCTCATCCGCCAGGGTGAACATGGCCACATCCGTGTCTTCATCGCCGGCGGTGGCGCCGTAGTGGCGGAAGAAGTCGGTGTCTTCCTCGTAGGAGAGGTTGTAGGTGGAGATGTGGTCGGGCTGCAGGGAGAGGGCGCTTTGCAGGCTGTGCTCCCACTGCTGCAGGGTTTGCCCGGGCAGGGAGAACATGAGGTCGATATTCACCTGCGGGATGCCGGCTTCGCGCAGCAGGCGGATGCTTTCGGCCACGTCTCCCGGGCTGTGCTCGCGGCCCAGGAGCCTGAGCAGTCCGGCATCGAAACTCTGCACGCCCAGGGAGACGCGATTGATGCCCAGCTGTCGCCAGTGCTGCACTTTGGCGGCGGTGAAGGTGGCGGGGTTGCTTTCGAAACTCCATTCCTGTACCTGGCTGAGGTCGAGCCAGTCGCGCAGACCGCTCACCAGCAGTTCCAGGTGGGTGGGGGAGAGCATGCTGGGAGTGCCACCGCCGAAGTAGATGGTGCGCGGCGCGGTGCCCTGCGGCAGGCGCAGCCGCGCCTCTGCGCCCACGGCCCGGGCATAGCCGCGTATGTCGCTGCGGCCCGGGGTGTGCTTGAAGAAGGCGCAGTACGGGCAGATGCGGTGGCAGAAGGGGACGTGGATGTAGAGGTGCATGCGGCGGCGGGCTTCGGTAAAAACGGAGGGCCGGGAAGATACCCGGCCCTCGCGGAAATAGTTGCTTCGGCTACTTGCTTTACAGCTCGGCAGCGGCCGGGGTGTCAAGGAAGTACTTGGCATCGGCATGGTTCTGCAGGTAGGAGGCCGCCACATCGATGGTCACGGGGCCGTTGATGGCCTTGTTCACGATGGAGGCCTTCTTCTCGCCCCAGGCCATGAGACGCACCTTCTTGGCGCCCATGATGGTGGCCACACCCATGGTGATGGCGGTGCTGGGCACGTTTTCGAAGCCGCCGAAAGCGGGGGCAGCGTCGGTCTTGGTCAGGTCATCGAGGTGCACCTGGCGGGTGATGGTGGTGTCATCGGAGCCGGGTTCGTTGAAGCCGATGTGGCCGGTGCGGCCGATACCGAGGATCTGGAGGTCGAGGCCGCCGCAGTCCTTGATCTTCTGCTCGTAGGCAGCGCAGTGGGCGGGGATTTCCTCCGGGGCCAGGGTGCCGCAGGGCAGGTTGATGTTTTCGGCGGGGATGTCGATGTGGTTGAAAAGGTTGGTGTGCATGAAATACCAGTAGGACTCCACGTGGTCGTGGGGCAGGCCGGTGTATTCATCCAGGTTGAAGGTGGTCACGTTCTTGAAGGAGAGACCCTCTTCCTTGTGCAGGCGGATGAGCTCAGCATAGAAGGGCAGCGGAGTGGCACCGGTGGCAAGACCCAGCACAACGCCCTTGCCTTCGGCAGCGCGGCTGCGGATGAGTTCTGCGACTTCGGCGGCCAGCTTCTTGGCTGCTGCTTCCTTGGTTTCGAAAACTTCGTATGTCATAGCGGGAGCTATTTTATAGGTGTTTATCATGAAATTCAACCCTAAAGTGCCAAGTCTACCGGAAATTCTGCCGGGAGCCAAAAAAAATGCACACGTGTCCCAAAGATTGAGTACGGAGTTTGATAAATGGGAATTTGTCGGGCTGCAAGCCCGAGGAATTTAGAGCCCGGCAGGGCGACATATCCATAGCGAGTGGTGGAGCGCGACACGCGTCAGCGTGGCGGGCGGAACCACTCGTACAACCCAAAAAGATACCGGAACCCCGACGAAGGTCGGGGTGACAGAAAGCGATGCAACATATTAAGGCCTCACTTTCTGCCGCCCACTCCTGACGTCGGGGCTCTGATCGTTTTTTCGTTTACGAGTGGTTTCGCTGCTGACGCAGCTCCACCAC
>JAGBDZ010000022.1 GCA_017937215.1 Akkermansia sp.
CTAACGCGGCTCCACTCTGGGCTATGGTTATACCGCCCTGACGGGCTCAAAATTCCTCGGGCTTTCAGCCCGATAAATTGATGTTTAGAAAATGCAAAACGCAGAATGCAAAATAATCATATAGCGTGCCGACTACCGTCGGCACGTGGTAACGAAAACGCACTGAGATTCATCTCAGTGCGTTTTTTACAGGGAGCGGCGGAAGCCGCTACGGAGCTTCCTATTCTGCATTCTGCGTTCTGAAATCTGCATTCGATTAAATTCCCTTTTGTCGGGATGTTTAGCAAGACTGATTTTGTGGGTTTCCGGTGTCTAAATTGCTGGTTTTTCTGATGCATATTTATCGAGCGCACTGCATTGCTAATGTTGCGCTTGCGGTGCGTAGTCACCGTGAGTTTTTTCAATGCACGATGGGTGGGCGGAGCGAAAGCGGCGCTGTGTGTTGCCAAAAATTGCCAAAAAATCCATATGGAGAGGCATTGATTAGGTTGACACCCTGGGTATGGTATGCTATGGTACTTGCAGGACAAGGTGTTATATGTCACCGTTTGAGAAAAGGCAATACAGCGGCAAGCAAATCATCAAGGCCGGAGATATGCTGCGCGATGTGAACGAGCTTACCCCCGAAGAGAGGGAGTGGGCCTTGGGGGTGCTGGATAATTTCCGCGCTCTGCATGCTATGCCGCTCAATACATTCCAAGCGACTCTGCGCCAGCGGATTGCGCGCCTGGGGATTTCGGATTTCATCGTGGCGCAGCGCATCAAGCGCAAACCGACTATTCTGGACAAGCTCTACCGCTATGCTGACATGCAGCTGAAGCGCATGCACGACATAGGCGGCATCCGCGCGATTCTCCCCTCGCTCAAGGAACTGGAAGCGCTCAGGAAGCAATATGTCGAGAGCAGCGGGCGGCTTTCGCACAGGCTTGTGCGCGTGGATGACTACATAAGCCAGCCGAAGGATTCGGGCTACAGAGGGGTGCACCTCGTGTTCAGTTATCACACGACGCATCCGGATAAACAGGACTACGAGGGGCTGCGCATTGAGATGCAGCTGCGCACCCGGCTGCAGCATATCTGGGCCACTGCGGTCGAAATTTTCGAAGCGTTCATGGGGGAGAACTTCAAATCCAGCCGCGGCAGCCAGGATTGGCTGGATTTCTTTGCCCTGGTTGCCAGCGCTTTTGCCTATAAGGAGAAGCAGGCAGTGGTTCCGGCACACGCCGGCATGAGCCAGGAGGAGTTGCTCCGCCGCCTGCAGGAGAAGATGGAATCTCTGCAGGTGCTGAAGGTGATGCAGAGTTTCACGCTTACTGATACCCTCAGCTCCACCCACAAGCGCACCAAGGGGCATGCACTGCTCATCTTTGATGCCGAGGAAAAGCTCTCCACTGTCCGCCACTATACCCCCGCCGAATACGAGGAGGCGTACTCGGCCTACATACGCGCCGAGGAGGAAAACCGCAACCGGCAGAGGTGCCAGGTGGTGCTGGTCAAGATGGATTCTATCCAGCAGCTGGAAAAAGCCTACCCGAACTACTTTGCCAACATCCGGCTCTTCCGCACGCACCTGCTCCAGGTGCTCAAGGGGAGCAGGTGAGGGTGGGATGATGGACTCACCGGGTGGCCACCGGTGAAATGGAGCGGTGGCTCAGCGGGTGGGGGGAGCGAAAGCGGCGCTGTGTGTTGCCTCAGTGTTTTTTGAGCCAGACGAGGAGCAGGGCCACATCTGCCGGGGTGATGCCGGGGATGCGGGCGGCCTGGCCGATGGTGGCGGGGCGCACGCGGGCGAGGCGCTGGCGGGCCTCGGTCTTCATGGCCGGAATGGCATCGTAATCAATATCGGCGGGAATCTTCTTATCCTCCTGGCGCTGGAGGCGGGCGGCGGCGGTGCGCATGCGGTCAATGTGGCCGGCGTAGGCAATTTCGGTGGCGATGGGTTCCCAGAGTTCATCCGGGTGCAGGGAGCGGAGGGGCTCCGGCAGGGTGCGCCAGTCGTTGTCCGGGCGGCGGAGCCAGGTTTCGAGCGTGGTGCCGTCGATGCGCTGGAGGCGGGCAGCGGCCACGCCCTGCTCAATGGCGGCCAGGCGGGTTTCTGCGGCGCGGCCCTGTTCCTCGCTCACGAGGCCGAGGCGGGCAGCCAGCGGGGTGAGGCGGAGGTCAGCATTATCCTGGCGGAGGAGGAGGCGCATTTCGGCGCGGCTGGTGAACATGCGGTAGGGTTCATCCGTGCCGCGGGTCACGAGGTCATCAACCATGACGCCGAGGTAGGCCTGGTCGCGGCGGAGGATGAGGGGCTCTTCCGCGCGCAGGGCGAGCATGGCATTTGCCCCGGCCAGCAGGCCCTGGCCGGCGGCTTCCTCATAGCCGCTGGTGCCATTAATCTGCCCGGCAAAGTACAGCCCGCGCACGCGCTTGGTCTCCAGTGTGGGTTGCAGCTCGGTAGGCGGCACAAAATCATACTCCACCGCGTAGCCGGGGCGGATGAGCTGAGCGCGCTCCAGCCCGGGGATGGAGTGCACAATTTCCAGCTGCACAAAGAAGGGCAGGCTGCTGGAGAGGCCGTTGAGGTAGTACTCATCCGTGCTGCGGCCCTCGGGCTCAATGAAAATCTGGTGGCGTTCCTTATCGGCAAAGCGCACCACTTTATCCTCGATACTGGGGCAGTAGCGGGGGCCGGTGCCCTCAATCACGCCGCCGAAAAGCGGGCTGTGCTCCAGATTGCGGCGGATGATATCGTGCGTGCCTTCGTGGGTGTAGGTGATGGCGCAGGGGAGCTGGTGAAGCTCGAAATCGGCATCGGCAAAGTGGTTGAGGGTGCAGTGCGGCTCGGTCTCGCGGCGCAGGAGCTGCGCGCTGCGGTAGCTGAAAAGCGGGGGCGGGGTATCGCCGGGCTGCTGCTCCAGCGCAGAAAAATCAATACTGCTGCCCAGGATGCGCGGGGAGGTGCCGGTCTTGAAGCGCTGGAGGGGGAAGCCGAGTTTCTCCAGACTGGCGGAAATGCCGCTGGGCGCGCCCCCCAGGCGCCCGCCCGGCAGGTGGTCCATGCCCACATGCAGCAGACCGCGCATGAAGGTGCCGCTGCAGAGCACCACAGATTTAGCGGCAAAGCGCTGGCCCCAGGTGGTGGTGACACCGGCCACGCGGCCCTGCTCCACCACAATTTCATCTACATCCCCCTGGAAGAGCTGCAGGCCGGGCGTGGTCTCCAGCACCCATTTCATGCGGGCGCGGTAGGCGCTCTTGTCGCACTGGGCGCGGGGGGCTCGCACGCTGGGGCCCTTGGAGGCATTCAACATGCGGAACTGCACGGCGGTGGCATCGGTATTCAGCCCCATGGCGCCGCCCAGGGCATCTATCTCGCGCACCATGTGGCCCTTGGCCAGGCCGCCGATAGCGGGGTTGCAGCTCATCTGCCCCACGGTGTCCAGGTCGTGCGTGAGCAGCGCCACGGTGCCGCCCAGGCGGGTGGCAGCCAGTGCGGCCTCGATGCCGGCATGCCCGCCGCCGATGACCAGCACATCAAACACTGTGGGTACCAGCGAGCTCATGCCGTGGTGAGTGTTACGATGAGTTTGTGCAGAATATCGCGGGCATCCAGCCCACTGGAAACCAGCGCTTTATCTGCCGCGGCGCAGGCCTGCAGATCGCGGCGGGCTTTGCGCAGGCTCAGCTTGCCCACGGTGCGGGCGGCATTGAACAGGCCATAGGTGTTCGGCGTGCCGTCCTTCTTGAGCGGCAGGAGCTTGCGCCCCTCGGCCGGCAGGTGGTTCAGAGCAGCATCGAACGCGCGGTAGTTGCCGGTATCCGGCTTATAGGTATCGATGAGCAGGCGGGCGCAGAAACGCTGGCGCACCGTGGGCACAATGGCGGCGCGCATGATGGAGACACCCTGCTCCCCATGCTCCAGCTGCTCATTCACCAGGCGCACCGCCAGGCGCGAGTTGCCGCTCTCTATAGCGCGTGAAATCTCGAAAATCACACCGTTGCGGGAAACGGCCACCATGAGCTCTACATCCTCGGCCGCCACCTTGCGGCGCCCGGGGCCCAGATACACATCCAGCTTGGCCAGCTCGTTGGAAATCTGGCGCGTGCTCTCATTCACGCGGTGGATGAACAAATCCAGCGCATCATTATCAAAGCCCAGCCCCAGCGGCTTGGCCATGCGCAGGGTGAGGGCCGAAAGCTCGCCCTCCCAGCCGGGTTTGGTGATATCAATCTTGGAAAATTCCTTCACCTCGGCGGCGGCTCCCAGCTTCTTGAAGAAGGAGCGGCGCTTGTCCATCTCGCTGGCCGAGAGCACAAAGAACGTCTCTTCCGGCAGGTTGGTGAGGGTGGTCACCAGCTCCTCCAACGCGGCCTGCACTGCCTCGCTGCGGGCACCCTGCGGGGTATCGCCCATGAAATTGGCGCCCTTCAGCCAGATGACCTTGCGACCGCCGAACATGTTCATCATCTGCAGGCCGGAGATAACGCGCCCCACGATTTCCACGGCTTCATCCACCGTGGCGGCAGAGCCGTCAATCGTTTCATTGCCCCAGCCATCGCTGCCTTCCTCCAGACGCGCATAGGCGGCCGCAGCCGCGGTGGCGGCGGCTCCTTCATCGCTACCGAAAAAAACAAAACTGGCAGTCTGCGCGGGCACGTGCCCATTACACCAGAAATCGGCTTCCAAGTCAACCTGATTCCGCGGCCTGTCATTTCCCACATGGGTCCCAAAGATTGAGTACGGAGCCCGAGGAATTGATGCTTAGAAAATGCAAAACGCAGAATGCAGAATGCAAAATAATCATATAGCGTGCCGACTACCGTCGGCACGTGGTAACGAAAACACACTGAGATTCATCTCAGTGCGTTTTTTACAGGGAGCGGCGAAAGTCGCTACGGAGCTTCCTATTCTGCATTCTGCGTTCTGAAATCTGCATTCCACTAAATTCCAATTTGTCGGGCTGAAAGCCCGCGGAATTTTGAGCCCGTCAGGGCGGTATAACCATAGCCCAGAGTGGAGCCGCGTTAGCGGCGGAACTCTGGGTTTGGTGTTAATTATACCCAGAACCCCGAGCGAAGTGAGTGGGTGGCAGACGTGGATGCGCGTTGATATTCAAATAATCAATGCTTAACATAA
>JAGBDZ010000023.1 GCA_017937215.1 Akkermansia sp.
GCCTTCTTGCGCGTGGTAGTGCGCTTGCGGGCGGCGGGCTTCACCTCAGCTTCGGGCTGGATGTTTTCTTCAGGGGCCATGGGTTATGGTATGGTGTTTTCGGTTTGAATCGGCGCGTTCGGATCTACACTGAAGGACCATTCGGCCTTGTGGCCTTTGCCATCGGTGCTCTTCCAGGTAACGTGCACGGAGAGGTTGGGCATGTAGATGCGGCAGGGCAGCACCCACTGCACGGTTCGGGTGGCTTCGTCCACCTTGGCGGGGACTCTGCCGAAACCGCTCACTTTCATCTGAACGGTGGAAATATCTACACCGGCCACACCGCTCAGATAGGCGGTGATTTCCGGCAAATCGGGCGCCACGGTTTCCTGCGGCTTGGGATATACGGCAAAGGGCGGCGCGGGCGTATCGGCAGGCAGCGTGCCGGGGCTGGCGCCGGTGGTCACCCCGGTGCCGAGCTGCGCCACGCGAAAATCCACTGCGCGGCGGAAGATGGACGAATCGTTGCCGAAAATCATGTAGCGGTGAATCTGCAGCGGGTCTTCGGTAACAGTTACCTTGCCGGGCAGCACGGTAAAGGCCGCCACGTAGCCATAGCCGGGCATGCGCTCCAGCATGCCGGGGGTCACATAGCCACCGGGGTAGCAGTAGGTGTTCACCGGGCCGAACATTTCGCTGAGCTTTTTCTGGGACTCGCCCAGCTCGGCATCCACCAGGGCGGCATAGGCCTCGGGCCCCTGTTTTTCCGTTTTTTTCCAGCTGCTGGGGTAGAGGTGGCTCACGGAGTGGCTGCCGATGGTGGCGCCGTTGGCCTGCATTTCCTTGACCTGCTCAGGCTTGAGGCTGTCGCCCAGGCCGGTGAGGTATTTGGTGTAGAGGAAAAGGGTGAAGGGATAGCCGTATTCTTTCAGAATGGGGTAGGCATCGGTATAGACGCTTTTCCAGCCGTCGTCCAGGGTGATGAGGGCGCAGCGGGCCGGCAGGGTGCGGGTACCCAGGCGCCACTCGAGGAACTCCTGCATGCTGATGACGGTGATGCCGGCGCGGCGCAGGTATTCCATCTGCTCGCGGAACTCGCCGGTGCGCATGAGCATCTGGGTGACCTTGGCGGTTTTGCTGAAATTGTGATAGCCCAGCACCGCCACGCGGGTCTGGTCGCGGGGCACATCCAGCGCCTCCTGGGCCTCGGGCTCCACCTCCTCGGCGTAGTCCTCCTCCTCCGCATCCGACTCCAGGGGCATGGGCGGCTCCGGCTCTGCAACCGGCACCACGGCATCCAGCGTGAGCGGGTCCAGATTCATGGGCTGGGGGTCAAACTCCTGGGCACAAACGGCCGCACACAGAGTCAACACGAGTACCCGGAGCAATGCTTTCATGCCAGCAGCCTAGCAGGATTTCCCTTGCAAAGCAAGCCTTTATTACGTCAAGCTTCATGTGCGATACACCCCTGTGTGCCGCTATTTCGGAGCGTTTTAGGCGTCAGCAGACGCGCATGCGCGCATTTTAAGCTGTGCAGAGGCGGCGGTGTGTGATAGAATGACGCGCAGATGACTAATAATTCCATCATATGCCGGCCGACCCGAGACACCTTTGTGCGTTTCGGTATTGTGCTGCTGGCGTTTTTTGGATTTGGTCTGTACTTTTTCTACGATGGTTCGGTGGGTTACCGGAAAGCGAATGAGGTATACTTCTCGCACCAGGCCTTTGCGCGGCTTGGGGCCGAAGCCAGCAGGGGCGCGCAGCACTTTGCCGCCCAGGCGCAGAAGCCGCTGATTGCCGCCGAACAGGTGGGGGGCTCATGGATGGTGGAGGGCAAATACCCCCTGCCCGCCGTCTGCCAGGCGGCCACCACCACCCCGGCCGAGGCTGCTGACTACGCCGCCATGCACAAGAGCTGGGCCGACTGCTGGGCTGCCTACTCCGCCCGCATGCATTTCCCCATCAAGCCGGCAGAGCACGCTTTCGATACCGGCGCCATCCGCGAGCAGTGGCTGGCGGGCGGGGTGTGCATGCTCATCAGCGTGGCGATTATCTACCTCATGCTGCGCACCCGCAGGCGGGTCATGGCGCTGGAGGGTGAGCTGGTGACCGCCGCCGGGCAGCAATTCCGGGTGCAGGAGATCACCCGCCTCGACCTGCGCCAGTGGAGCAAGGGGTACAAGGGCATTGCCTATGCCACGGTGAATGGCCGCAAGGTGCGGATGGACGGCATGACCTACGGCGGATTCGACCCGGCCCAGGGCCAGCCGGCAGAGACTTTCATGCAGGCGCTGCTTGCCCGGTACGAGGGCGAGATTCTGGAATATGAGCAAAGCAAGGATACAGCAGATTAGGCAGCGACTCCGCCGCCTGAGCACACACGCCCTGCCACTGGCCCGCCGCTGTAGCAGGAAGCTGCTGCATGCCCTGGTGGCCCGCCGCGTGGTGGTTGCGCTGCTCATCACCACCATTGCGGTGGAACTCGCTATTCTGGGCGTGGGGGTCACTCGCCGGCTGGATATGGCCTACCAGCGCTCGCTGGAGGTCTCGCAGGCGCAGCTGGCGGTGATTGAGGCTCGCGAACTGGCGCACCTGGAGCAGAACACCCAGGGCTCTGCCGGTATCGCCGCCACAGCCGAACCCCCGGAGGACGAGGATGCGCCGCCCCCGCTCCGCGTGCGCGATGTGGACACCATCCTGGCGCAGGAAGGCGGATTTGATTTTCTGGAAGCCGGCAGCACCGAGGAGCCCGCGGCAGATGTTTCGCAGGCCGAGGAGGAGGCCACCGGCAAGCTCAACGCCGAAGACAAAGCCGAGGTGGACCGCCTGATTCGCCAGGGGGTGAGCGCCATGACCGCCGGCGATATGCGCCAGTGCATCCTGAATCTGGAGGAAGGCGCCCTGCTGGCACCGGAGCACCCCGCCCTGCTCTATTACTACGGCATGGCCTACGACAAGCTGCTGAACCCGAAGAAGGCGCGAGAGTTCTACACCCGCGTGTTCCAGATGCGCGACAAGGCCGGCAGTTATTTCAAGCGGGCGGCCCACCGGCTCACCTATGGTTTTGACCAGCCCGGGGCCATGCGCGGCAAGCTTTCATTCGGGCCGCACCAGGTGAAGCACAGCTACAGCCCGGATACCGGGGAGCAGGTGGATATGCTGCTGCCGGTGCTTCTGGCCCCCGGCGAGGAAGTGCGCCCGGATGACATCTACATCACCATCCAGTTCTTCGACCTGGTAAGCGGCCGCCGCATCGAGTTCTCCCGCATGGCCACGCCGCAGCTTTCCTGGCAGAATGAAAAGCCCGACTGGAGCAACTGGGAGGAAAACCTGGTGGCGCGCTACTCCGTGCCCCCGCTCACGCAGGAGCAGCTGGATGCCTACGGCGACCTGCGCTATTACGGATTCACCGCCAAGCTCTACTACAAGGGAGAGCCGCTCGACTGCATCAGCTCCCCCGCCGCCCTCATCCTGCAGGAGCAGATTCTCAACAACCGCCGGCGCCGCCAGCAATACACCCCCACCAACTCCCTGCTGCCGGATGACGGATTGGTGCCGGCCTATGAAGAAGCGGCCCCGATGAGCGATTTTCTCCCCGAACTTCCCCTGCCCCAATGACCGCCATTTTCCCAGAGCTGCCCCATGTGCTGGGGGTCTACACACTCACTCGCCTGCTTGAGCAGCGCGAGGACACCGAGCTGTACGAGGCGCGGCAGACGCACGTGGACCGCGCGGTGGTGCTGGAAGTGCTCCGCCCCGGCGGCTCCCACACAGAGGAGGTCGCCTTCCTGGCACTGGCCAGGCACCGGGTCACCACCGCCGGCATCCCTCATGTGGTGGACGTGTTTGAGTCTCTGCGCTCGGACGGCATCTGGTTCCTGACCCAGGAGCGCCCGCAGGGGCGCTCCCTGGCCGATATTGCCGAGGCGGGCGAAAAACTCAGTGTGCTCCTGATTTGCAGCGTCATCAAGGCTGCGGCCGAGATGTACAGCGCCTACCAGCACGACGGCATGTGCGCCATGCCGCTGGGGGCTTCCTCCATTTTCGTGGATGCAGACGCCGAGGTGCAGTTCCTCTCCCCCCTGGTGGAAGGTGAGCCCGCCGACCCGGTTTCCCAGATGCAAGCCACGGCCGCGGCGCTCTGGAGTGTATGCCCCGAAGATAAGGAACAGGGGCTCGGCCGCACCGTCACGCTGCTGGAATGGCTCCAGAATGGGGTGGAAGGCCAGTTCCTCGAGTGGTCCGACATCAGGGAAACAGCCGCCACGATCATCGACCAGCTCAAAACCAACGCCCGCCCGGACTCCGACAAGAACTTCCTGGAGCGCGCAACCGAGCAGATGCACCGCAAACCCCAGGTTCAGCGCGCACGCGCTTTCCTGCGGCAGTGGGGCACGCAGTTCTGTGTCGGCATCGGCACCGTGGCGCTGATGAGCTACCTCGGCACGCTCTTCGGCCTGGGCGCCCCCGAAACACTCCCGGCCAGCAGCCAGGCCGGCTTTATGTGCAGCCACGCAGGCAAAACCGAGCTGGTCATGCGCTACCCTGTCAGCGTGCGCGAGTACGCCGCCTTTATGCAGGAATACGAGCAAATGAGTGACGACGAGCGCCGGGAGCTGCAAGCCGCAGATGCCGAACCGCTTGCCGGACTCGCGCCCCGCGGCTGGCAGCAGCAGTGTGAACACGGTGACCAGGATGCACCGGTCACCGGGGTATCGCATGCCCAGGCCTGCCTCTATGCCCGCTACAAGGAAGGCAACCTGCCCGCCGCCGCCCAGATTCAGGCTGTGCTGGCAGCCGGTGGCGCACCTGTGGAGCTGGAGTGGAGCCGCACCACGCAGGATTCGCCCCTGCCGGGCATTTATTCCGGCCCGGCCACACTGCTGATAAATGCCCAGGGCAAGCCCATCCCCGCACCCGCCGGCGAGTGGAGCGATTCACGCTGCGGGTTCCGCCTTTCCCTTCCCAATGATTAACCCCCGATAAAAAAGACTTATGAAAAACGCATACCGGATACTCATCGCACTGTTCTGCCTGCTGCTCTGTGGCCAGGCCTTTGCCCAGGTGGAACTGCAGCTCCAGCCCGTCCGCAAGGATTTCATTGTGGGCGAAGATGTGGCGCTGCGCCTCACCATCGTGAATCAGACGGACGCCTCCATCTCCCTGAAGAATACCCCCGGGCGCCCCTGGCTCAACTTCAGCATGACCAAGCGCGGCGAAAGCGGCCCCATTTCCCCGATTGCCACGGCCCGTTTCCCGGAGCTGGTGCTCAGCCCCGGTTCCACCCGCTCGTTTGAGTTCAATCTGAAATCGCTCTACCGGCTGGGCACCGCCGGCAACTACGCTGCCGTGGCCACCATCCGCATGCCCGATGGCCAGACCACCTACAGCTCCAACCGCGGCCTCTTCACGCTGACAAATGGTGGCAAGGTGCGCGAGTTCAACATCCAGGCGCGCGGCCAGCGCATCGTGATGAGCCTGCGCCTCGCCGTGGTGAATGGCAAGGAATGCCTGTTCGGCCAGGCTATCAACAAGGATACGAACCAGGTCATCGGCGCCTGCTATCTGGCGGAGTACCTGAACTTCATGAAGCCCAGTGTGCTGCTGGACGGTGCGCAGAACATGCACGTGCTCTGCCAGTCCTCGCCCAAATTCTTCACCTACTCCGTGATGAACACGCACGGCAAGCGCTCCTCCGCCAAGCTGTACCAGCGCACCGGCGGTCTGGTGGACCTCGTCAGCACCGGCAAGGGTATCATCACCGTCGGTCTCACCCCCTACATCGCGCCCAAGCCCGGCAGCGAGAAGACTCGCAAGGCTTCCGAACGCCCCTTCTAATACCATGTCTACACCGACCATCGCTATTGTTGGCCGCCCGAATGTGGGCAAATCTGCCATCTTCAACCGCATGGTGGGCCGCCGCATTGCCATTGTGCATGACCAGCCCGGCGTGACCCGCGACCGCCTCTGCGCCCCGGTGCGCATCACTGATTTCGATGCCTTGGTGGTGGATACCGGTGGTATCGGCAGCACGCTGGACGACGGCTTCGCTGCCCAGGTGACCCAGGAGGCGGATATCGCCATGAACGCCGCGGACTACATCATGTTCGTGTGCGACTGCCGAGACCACCTCACCCCCATCGACCGCACCATCGCGGCCCACCTGCACAAGAGCAAGGTGCCGGTTCTGCTGGTGCTCAACAAGGCCGATACGGAAAAACAGGAGCTCAACCTCGGTGAGTTTGCCGACCTGGGCTTTGCGGACTACGTATTCACCTCTGCCGAGCATGGCCGCGGATTCCCCCGCCTGGCCGATAAGCTGAATGCCATGCTCAAATCGCTGGGCGCCACGCCCAAGCAGGCCGAAGCCGCGGCCGATGCCACGCCCGAAGATGAACCCGAGCAGGAGGAAGTGACCGAGGATTCGCCCATCAAGGTAGCTATTGTGGGCCGCCCGAATGCCGGTAAGTCCTCCCTGGTGAACGCGATTCTGCAGGACAAGCGCACCATCGTTTCCAACGTGGCCGGCACCACGCGAGATGCCATCGATATCCCCTACATGCGCGGTGAGCAGGGATACGTGCTCATCGACACCGCCGGCATGCGTCCCCGCAGCAAGCGCGATACCTCGGTGGAGGTGTTCTCCGCCATGCGCAGCGAGCGCGCCATACGCCGCGCGGATATCTGCCTGCTGGTCATCGATATGGCCGCTGGGGTCACCCAGCAGGACCGCCGCATCGGCTCCATCATTGCCGAGGAGAAAAAACCCTGCCTCATCATCGTCAACAAGTTCGACCTCTACTGCCCGGATGCCCCCATGAGCGCCCGCAAGGAGGCCGTGAAGGAGCACATTAAAGAGAACCTCTTCTTCCTGGACTACGCACCGGTGGCCATTGTCTCCGCCAAGGATTCCTGGGGTATCGATTCCATCTTCAAGAGCATTGCCCGCGTGCAGCAGGAGGCGCTCAACATGCCCGGCACCGGCGAGCTGAACCGCCTGCTCCAGCGCGCCATGGAGATGAACCCGCCCGGTCAGCACCGTGTGCTCAAGAAGCGTCTCAAGCTCTTCTACGCCACCACAGCGGTGAACGAGAAGTACACCACCATCCCGGTGCCTACCTACGTGCTCTTCGTGAACGACAAGCGACTGCTGGCCGACAGCTACGCCCAGTACCTGCGCAACACTATCCGCTCCCGCATCAAGGCGGCGGGTGTGCCCATCGTGCTTTCACCCCGCTCGCGCGTACGCCATGATTAAAAAGCTCCTGCTCATCAGCATGCTTGCCTGCACCCTGCAGGCTGAAACCATCACCGGCACCTGCAAACGCGTGCTGGACGGCGACACCCTGATCCTGACCGATGGTACCACAGTGCAGATCTGGGGTATCGATGCCCCGGAAAAAGGGCAGGATTATGCTGACAAAGCCAGGGCCCACCTTGAAAAACTCACCAAGGGCCGCAAGCTGACCATTGAGGTCAAAGACACCGACCAGTACGGCCGCGTGGTGGGCGAGGTCAAGGCCGGGGATAAGGATGTGGCGTACTTCATGGTGCGCACCGGCATGGCATGGCACGATGATTACAACGCCCCCGAGGCCGAAGGGCTCAATAAATCCATGTACGGGGCCCGCAAAAAGCGCCGCGGCCTCTGGGCAGATGACGCACCGGTGCGCCCCTACGATTTCCGCAAGGGTAAAAGCACCCCGATGCCCCAGGTGGAAGTGGCGGCAGATGAAGTTCTCTGCGAGCACGTGATGGATGGCGATACCTTCAGAACGCCGGACAATACACGCGTGCGCCTCTGGGGTATCGACGCCCCGGAAAAGGGGCAACCCTATGCGGATAAAGCCCGAGCCCGCCTCAAAGAGCTCATCGAGGGCAAGGCGGTACGTCTGGAATGGAAGGACAAGGATCAGCACGCCCGCGAGGTGGCCATTGTCTACGCCGGCAGCACGAATATCAACCTCCAGATGGTGAAGGATGGTCTGGCCTGGCACTACGAATACTTCGCGCCCGATGCCGAGGACCTGGCCGCCGCTGAAAAAGCCGCCCGCAAGAAACGCAAAGGCCTCTGGGCTGATAAGAACCCAGTGAACCCTTACGAGTTCCGCAAGCGGAACCGCGAAGAATAAGAACCTTTTTCGGAGCACGGGACTTCAGTCCCGATTATTGCGACTGAAGCCCCCCTTTACGCCGATAAATTGGAATTTGGCGAGCCCATACAGGCGCACGTAGTGCGCGGAATTCTGAGCCCGGAGGGCGACAGCCTGTAGCGCGGGGTGGAGCGACGTAGTCGCGGAACCCCGGGTTAGCTCAAAAATTTATCTGAGCCCCGAACGTAGTGAGTGGGCGGCAGAAATCGTTGCTTCACAATAAGCTGCGGCCCCCCCCTGCCACCCCTCCACGTTGGTCGGGGTTCCGGTTATTTTTTATTCCAAACCCAGCGTTCCGCCGCGTGGCGGCTCCACGCTGGGCTATGATTCTGTCGCCCTTGCGGGCTCAAGTTTCCGCTCGCCTGCGGCTCGCCA
>JAGBDZ010000002.1 GCA_017937215.1 Akkermansia sp.
ATAATCTGCTGGCGGCACTCACCATCATCATGGACCAGCAGAGCCTCAACATCGGCGCGCGCCACATCACCATCTCCACCTCGGGCAATGTGCCGGGGCTGCGCCGTCTGGCGGAGTTCGGCAAGCCGCTGCGACTGGCGGTTTCGCTGCACGGCGCGAGCGATGAAGTGCGCTCCCAGGTGATGCCGGTGAACCGCAAGTGGCCGCTGGGCGAGCTGATTCCCGCGCTGCGCGAGTGGAACCGCACCGGCAAGCATATGATTACGCTGGAGTACATCCTCATCCAGGGTGTGAATGCCATGCTGCCCGAGGCTCGCAAGCTCGCCCGCATTGCCCGCGACCTGAATGCCAAGGTGAACCTCATCCCCTACAATACGGTGGAGGGCCTCCCCTGGGTGCGGCCGTCGGAGGCAGATTGCAAGGCTTTCTGCCGTGCGCTCATGGCAGAGAAAATTCCCGTGACCATGCGCTATGAAAAGGGGCACGATATCAACGCCGCTTGCGGGCAGCTGCGCCTGCGCCGCACGGTTGCTCGGAGCGACTCATAAAAATCCCTTGACGAAATGCCCGTTGGCGTGTATAGTGCGCGCGTGAGCTCCAAGAATGTACCATTGCTGACCCTGCCGACCACGGATTACGAACGCATGCTGGAAATGAGCAACCAGCGTCTGGTCTGTGTGTTGCGTAGTGCCGTGCTGGCGCCGGAGCGCATAGGTCGCTTCTCTCCGCGCCCGCCGGAGAATCACGATTCCTACACCGTGCATCACCGCCCGGGCTGCATTGATGTGCATCTGTATGCCGAGGGCCGCGATGTGTTCTGCTGCAAATTTGTACCCGCCCAGGAATATTAATGCCGCGATTGCTCCGCATCAGTGCTGCTTTGCTTACTCTGCTGGCTCTGGAATCCTGCCAGCAGTGCCGCTGGTGCCCGGCGGAGCGCGAGCTGCTTTCCGGCACGCAAACGGTGGTGGAGCCCTATGAGGTGGAGTTCCGACCCATGCTTCCCTCCACCCCCGGCACCCAGATTGTGGGCCGCTTCCTGCTCGAGGAAGATTCCGGCCTCGACCTGGATAACGAATACTGCTTGCAGGAGGTGCGCCGCCGCGCCGCCGCCATGGGCGGCAATGTGATTGTCTACCTCTACCCCGGGGTGGATTACGCCCCGGTGGCCTACACCCCGGAGCTTCGCCAGGAGAATCTGCATGCCAATGATGACCTCGCCCTGCGTGAGGAATGAGGCTCGCCCTACCCTTGTAACACATTTGTAACATTCGGCGCGCGATTTGTGCTCGCTTCCGCAGGGGGATTGTGCTAAAACACCATCAGCAGAACCCCCCGTTATATCTTATGGCATTACACATCCAGATGAGTGAGGAGGCCGAGAGAGAGTACAAGCGCGCCAAACTGCGCGGCATGATTTCCTCTTTCGGTGCATCGTCCGCCCTGTGTCTTACATTCGCCCTGACCCTTACATTCACGGTGATTTACTTTGCACAGGACCCGCCCGCAGAGTTCCTGGCCTATGTGCCCCCGGCAGAAGACCTGCCCCCGCGCGCCGTGCCCACCACCCCGCAGCTCAGCTCCAAGGCTGCTACCCCCTCCAATACGGTGGCTCCTTCTGTGATTGTTTCCACGGGCGCGGCTCCTGTGGCCATGGCTCAGATTGATATCCCCATGGAAGACAGCGCCGATGATGGTATTTCCATCGATATCGGCATCGGTCTGGATACCGGTCTGGGTGATGACCTGGGTGAGGCCGGTGGCGGCATGGGCTCCAGCCAGCCCGCCGGTTCTGCACTCGAAGGCACGCTCTACGACCTCAAGCAGTCCAAGGGCGGTGCTCCCACCAAGGTTGCTCCCGGTGGCAAGGTCAATATGGAGGAACTTTATGCCACTGTGGGTGGCTACCTGAAGAACTGGAGCCAGAGCGCTCTGGGTCGTTTCTATAAGTCCCCGGCCAAGCTTTACGCTTCCAACTTCTTCCTGCCCATGGCCAATGCTTCCCTTGCCCCGGATGCTTTCCAGTGCGCTCAGAAGGTGAAGCCCGCTGCATGGCTGGTGGTATACCGTGGTAAGGTCAAGTCTCCGATTACGGCAACCATCCGCTTTGTGGGCACGGGTGACGACTTCCTCGGCGTGCGATTCGATGGTAAGGTGGTGCTGGAAGGTGGTTACCGTCTTCCCTCGGCCTATAAGAAGGGCGATATGAGCAAGGTTTATATCTCTGGTGCCCAGGGCCGTGAGTACCGTGCCGCTATTAAGGCTGGTAAGGACTCCGCACATCGCGAATATGAGTTCATTCAGTATCCGGGCATTCCCACCTGGAATAACACAAATACCGAAATCGGCGGTCTGACTGCCGGTAAGCATATCAAGGTCAAGGAAGGCGTTTCTTACCCCATTGAAATCGCCATCACGGAAGAAGGTGGTAAGTTCGGTTATGTGCTTATGTGGGAGAACCTCTCGGATAATCCTGTGATTAAGAACGGCAAAGTAATCGGCGGTAAGAAACTCTACCTCTTCCGAACCAACTTCTCCATGCCTGAGAAGTCGGAACTTCAGAAACTCATCGGCAAGCATGCTGCCGGTAAGGAGATGGAGTGGCCTGAGTTTGATAGTGATTCTCCCATCTGGGTGGCTGTGCCCTGAGATTTGCCATAGCATGGATTTCTTCCGCATCCCCGGTCGGTTCTGCCCCGGGGATGCGCTTTTGTAACTTATTTGTAATTCCGGGATGGGGAGAGGAAATGCGCTTCCGCGTCAGGAGGCCCCCATGATGATGGATGATTTTTTACTTGAATGCGAGGAGGGTGTGCGCTCCTCTGCAATACTGGGGCGTCTATATGATCTTAAACGGCTCAAAAGTGGAGTTCCCTCTCCGTTGATGTCCGATGGAAAATTGCAGGTGGAGGCGTTTCGCAGGAAAGTCAATGAATATCTGGCGACTTGGGATAGTCGTATCCTGGGGCGATACAAACGCGCTATATACATGCCGTATGAAGGGTGTTTCTATCGCCCTGGCCTGGCAATTGCTGCCACCGGGGGATGAGTACATCAAGGGGGGGAACCCGGAGCCACTTTACCTCTTCCGGACCATCTTTCAGCAGCCGGAAAGAAAAATGGAGATAAAATATCCGGTTCCTTTAGATGTTTCCTCCTTTATCTGGCTGGTCCTCTCGGATTAGGAAAAATAATTTTTCTACCTAACCCGCACGAAATGGCAGGATTTAGGGCAGGGGAAGTGAATTTCTGAAAACTTTTTCTCAAAAATACGCTTGACGTGAAATCGGCTTTGTGATAAACTCCGCCCACGCCCTGCTACAGGGTAGCCCGAAAGAGAGAGCGGTAAGCCGCTTCACTGGCCGGGCGAGGCAATTTTCCAAGTATGACTTTCCGAGGCGCCGAGGACTGCGGTAACGCGGTTCACTGGCTAACAACCTGCCAGGCGGGGCGCCGGAGAGGATAAAGAGAGGGAAGGAAAAGGTCGTGACGCGTGCCGTGGCCTGCGCCGGGATGAAGTTCTTCGGAACTTCGGAGCGGGGTA
>JAGBDZ010000024.1 GCA_017937215.1 Akkermansia sp.
ATGGTATAAGTATTAACCGAACCCCGGCAGGGGTGGCAGAAAGGGATGCAGATTCTTAATGCTGAGCTTTATATGATAGCCGCGCCTGCTGCCACCCCACTTCGGGGGTTCCGGGAATATTATTTGCCTGACTTTGTCGAAGCACGGGACTTTAGTCCCGATTAAATGCACCGTGATTTCGGGACTGAAGTCCCGTGCTTCGATAACGACAAACATCAATTTATCGGGACGAGGGTGCAACTTGCTGAATGGTGTTGATGTTTCTTTTGCCGAGAAAAATCTTGATTTTCAGTGCTGATGGGATAGAATGAGACTGTATCCGTTTTAAGATTCTCCAAAACCGCCTTTTCGATATGACTCAGGATGCTCCCATCAATGCACAGGCCCCGGTGAAGAAGAAAAAGTCCCGCGGGTGTCTCAAGATTTTTATTCTCCTGATTCTGCTGGTGGTGGGCGGAGCCTGGCTGTTCTCGTTCTGCCTGTACGATGGCACTGTGAGGACGCCGAAGGAGGCTGTGCAGAAGGCGCAGACGTCCGTGCGCACCATGGTGGAGCAGATGGTGGCAAGCAGCGCGCTGCAGGGCAAGTCGGTGAATCGCTCCGGCCGCATGGTGGAGATGTATTCACTCTACGAGAAAGATATTGTGGTGGAGTATGAGTACACGACCAGCTGGATGTTCTCCCGCAAGCGTATCAAGATTACCCAGCCCTACCGCGTGCGCTACGGCATCGACACAACCATGGCCGATTTGCAGTGCGAAATGACTGAGGGAAGCAATCTGGTGAAAGTGGGGAACCTGAAGCCCTGCGTGATTTCCTGCGAGCGTTTCGGTCTGCAGGTCATGGAGGAAGAGGAGGGTATGTGGAACAAGATTCACCCGGATGAGCGAGCCCACGCCCAGAACCAGCTGGAGGAGCAGGCCCGTGGCGATGCCGCTATTGACCCCGCTGCCATGTATCTGACCGAGATGCGCTTTGTGGAAATGCTGAACCGCGAAGCCTCTCGTCAGCAGTCACCCACGCGCTATACCCTGGCTCCCCGCGGTCTGGACTTATGAACAACCGCTTGCGCCAGAAGCTCCGGAAGCGGCGGCATCAGTTGTGGCGCGCTGTGCAGGCGGATGACCTGCGCCGGGTACGCAAGTTGGTGCGCCTGGGGGCAGGGGATATCCGCGTACTTCTGGAGGACGCCTGCGTTTATGCCAGCCCTGAAATGCTGGATTTGCTGCGGGAGATTGCAGGTCTGCCGGCAGATAGGTTGCTGGTGAGCCGCCTGGCCCAGGCGATAGAGAATGACGATGCAGTCGCGGTGCAGCAGATTCTGGAGGCCGGCGCCAGCCCGGATGCGGAGCTCGACCGGCACGGCGCACGGCCCTTGCACCATGTGCGGTCTGCTGCGGTGGCCCGTTTGCTGCTGGCGGCGGGGGCGGATGTGAACGCGACCTCGCGCTATGGCGATGTGCCCATCTTCTATGGCTCTGCTGAAGTGGCGGAGATTCTGCTTGCTGCCGGGGCGGATGCTACTGTGCGCGGTCGGTTTGGGCAGGCTGCGTTGCTGGGGTGGCGCGAGCCGGCTGCTATCCGCCTGCTGCTGGCGGCTGGGGCAGACCCGCACGCTGCCCGGGTGGGTGGCGATACTGTGCTGCATGAGGTGTATGATGCCGAGGCGGTGCGCATCTTTGCCGGGCTCGGGGTGGATGTGAATGCGCATGATTGCCTGGGCAATACGCCGCTTTTCCGCGCGTACAAAGCACCTGTGGTTCAGGCTTTGCTGGATGCCGGGGCCGACCCGCGGGCGGTTAATGATGATGGCGAGACCCCACTGCACCACTGCATGCGCGCCGATTGTGCCGCCCTGCTGCTGGCCGCAGGGGCAGATCCCACAGCGCGGGATGAAAATGGCCTCACCCCGCTTGACCATGCCCGCCGCAGAAGCCTCCGTTTCAACGGCAGAACTCCCGATACCAGGGACCTGGAGTTGATGGCGGTGCTGATGGCCACCACGCTGAAGCCGATAAAAGAGAGAGGATGATAGCGCACGTGGAAATGAGAAAAAGCGACACCTGCCGCTGCCGGTGGGTGAATGTGCACAACCCACTCTATGTGAAGTATCACGATGAGGAATGGGGGCGCCCTGTGCGGGATGATGCCGGCCTCTATGAGATGCTGGTGCTGGAGTCTTTTGTGGCTGGGTTATCGTGGGAATGCGTGCTGAACAAGCGGGCGGCATTCCGCACGGCCTTTGCCGGTTTCTGCCCGGAAAAGGTAGCAGCTTTCGGCGAGACAGAGGTGGCGGCGTTGCTGGAGAATCCCGGCATCATCCGCCACCGGGGCAAGATTGCGGCCGCGATAATGAATGCGCGCGTTTTTCTGCTGGTTCAGCAGGAGTTTGGCAGTTTCGGGGCTTATGTGCGGTGCTTTGCCGGTGAGACTCCGCTGGTAGAGCCTTACACTTTGCGCACCACGTCGCCGCTGTCCGATGCTCTCTCTCTCGATTTGCGGCGGCGTGGCATGCGCTACATGGGCTCTGTCACCGTTTATTCCTGGCTGCAGGCTACCGGGTTTATTCAGGCGCATGAGCCGGAGTGTTTTATGGCACCGGCGCCGGAGCATGCCAGCGTTTAGTCTTGCGTGGGCGTGTGCGCGGGTGTAGAATGCAGCCATGTCCCGAATTGATGACCTCTTTGCCTTTCTGAGCATTCCGAGTGTATCCGCCCAGGCTGAGCACGCGGCGGATGTGGAGCGCTGCGCTGATTACCTGGTGGATAAGCTGACGAGCATCGGCTTCTCTGCCACCAAGTACCTCACCGATATTCACCCGATTGTGGTGGCCCACAGCCCCAAGGTGGAAGGAGCCCCCACGGTGCTTATCTACGGCCACTACGATGTGATGCCGGTGGACCCCATCAGCGAGTGGAAGAGCGACCCCTTCAAGCCGGAAATCCGCGATGGCCGCGTGTATGCCCGCGGTGCTTCCGATGATAAAGGCGAGATTATGGCCATGATTCTGGCGGCGCAGGAAGTGATTGCCGAGGATGGCGCCCTGCCGCTGAATGTGATTTACCTGCTGGAAGGCGAGGAGGAGCGTGGCTCCACCAGCCTGTATGAGTTCATGAAGCGCCCGGATGCCCGGGAACTGCTGGCCTGCGATATCATCGTGGTGAGCGATACCGGCATGGCCGCTGTGGATATTCCCTCGTTCTCCTATGGGCTCAAGGGTCTGTGCTGCTTCGAGCTGGAGGTTTCCGCCCCCGCCATGGACCTGCACTCCGGCATTTTCGGCGGTGCGGTGGCCAACCCCATCACCACCCTGTGCGAGATGATTGCCACCACGCACGATGCGGATAACCACGTGAGTATCGATGGTTTCTACGACGGTGTGATGGAGATTCAGGACTGGGAGAAGGAAAGCTGGCGCCGCGTGCCCGGCATGAGCAATGCCGAGCTGGCCGAGCTTACCGGCGTGCCGGAGCTGCGCACCGAAAAGGGCTTCACCGGGGCAGAGTGCGTGTACGCACGTCCCACTTTCGAGCTGAACGGTATCTCCGGTGGCTACGAGGGCGAAGGCTCCAAGACCGTCATCCCCACCCATGCCATTGCCAAGATGAGCTGCCGCCTGGTGCCCGGTCAGGTGCCGGAGGAGGTCATGAAGAAGGTGGAAGCCCACTTTGTGAAGGTTTGCCCGCCCAGCGTACGCATGAAGTTCACCCCGCAGCACACCGGCGAGGCTTATCTGAGCGACCCGAACTCGGCCTATGGTCTGGCCGCCCAGCAGGCGCAGGAAATGACCTTTGGCAACAAGCCTGTACTTGTGCGCGAGGGCGGTTCCATTCCGATTATAGCCGAGGTGTCCAAGGTGCTGGGCAAGGATGCTCTCTTCCTCGGCCTCGACCTGCCGGATGCCCGCATTCACTCGCCCAACGAGAACATGCGCGTGGAAATTTTCGAAAAGGGCATTGAGATGGGCAAGAACATGCTCCGCCTCATGGCCAAAGCCAAGTAAATGGACGCCGTTTCCATAACCGATGTACACAAGAGCTTCCCCGGCCACTGGGGCAGGGGAGGCGTGTATGCCGTCAAGGGTGTGAGTCTCCGCATCCCCACCGGCGGGGTTTACGGCCTTATCGGCCCGAACGGCAGTGGTAAGAGCACCGTCATGAAGCTCCTGGTCGGACTCCTTGCGCCGGATGCCGGCGAGTGCCGCGTGTTCGGCGAGCCGGCTACGGCCTCTGCCAACCGGCGGGAGATTGGTTTCCTGCCGGAAAATCCCTACTTTTACAAGTTTCTGACTGGTGCGGAGACTGTCCGTTTCTATGGGCGTCTCTGTGGCCTCCGCGGGGCTGCGTTGAATGAGCGCACCCGCGAGCTGCTGCATCTGGTCGGGCTGGAGGAAGCCGCCGACCGCCGTCTGCGTGGCTACTCAAAGGGCATGTTGCAGCGTATCGGCCTGGCGCAGGCGCTGGTTCAGCAGCCCCGCCTGCTGGTTCTGGATGAACCCACCGCCGGGGTGGACCCCATCGGTTCCCGTACTATCCGGGATATCATCCTCAATATCAAGCAGCAGGGGGTTACCGTGTTTCTCTGCTCGCACCTCCTGGAGCAGGTGCAGGAAATCTGCGACCGCGTGGGCGTGCTTTACCAGGGTTGCCTCATAGCTGAGGGGACCATGGATGAACTCACTCGCGACGACCGCCACAGCGAAATCACTCTTAACAACCCCAGCCCCGAGCTCCTGCAGCAGATTCGCGAGCTCGCCGGCGATTCCTGGCAGGACTGCCGCCCTGCACGCAATTCACTCGAAACCGTTTTCCTGCGTGGCATTCAGGCCCGGCTGCGCGAGCAGGGAAAGGCGTGAATCAGAATCCCCTGGCAATCTTCCTTACGGCTTTGCCCAGCGTGGCAGAGCCGTAAAACTTTTCCTGGATGAGGCGGGCACAGGCCATACGAAAATCATTCATGGCGAGGTCCATGCTGCTCAGGTGGCGCTCCAGCGCGGCGGCGCTCATGGGGGGCTGTTCTTCTGCGGCAGCCTGCAGACTGCGGAACTCCTTATATTGCTCCATCAGTTGCGGGGCGGCGGCATCGGCGGCCGCTTTGCTGCGCACGGAGTTGAGCCGGGCGCTCATGCTGTTGAGTGTCTGCACCATGCCTTGCGCGGGCGAATGCTCAGCGGCTGTGTGAGCCGTGGCGCGGCGGGCATGATGGACGCGAGCCTCTGCCGGGCTCAGGCAGAGCAGGGTTCCCAGCAGGAGAATGGGAAGGTATCGCATAGCGGCGGATTTACTCCTGGCTGCCGGGCATGGCGTTCATTACCGGCCCCAGGGCATTCATCAGGGCTTCAGAACCGTAGGCATTGTTCATGCCGATGCGGATAAACGAGTTCATGAAGGAATTGACCACCTGCTGCACCTCGGCGAGGTTCATGCTGCTGCGCACCAGGCTTTCCACCTCGGCGCCGGGGCGGGGCATGGCTTCAGATTTTTTCTGCAGCTCAATCATGCGGGCGCTGATGCTGCTCACCTGCGGTGCGGCTGCATCGGCACTTGCGGTATCAGTCACGCCATCCAGCACGGCGCTCAGTTCCTTTACCACAGACATCACGTCCTTGGCGGTCTGTACGTATTCTTCCGCGGCGGGGGTGCTTGCAATCCCGGCCTGTGCAGGGGTGGAGCTGCCAAGCGAAATATCGGCCAGCGCGAGCGGCGCTGCTATGGTCAGAACGGCGGTAAGAATCTGTGCTTTCATGCCAGTGCAGATGGGGTTATGCCCTCATGTTACCTGTTGCGTTTTTCCTTGTCAATCTTCTTCTGCGGAAACGCTCATCTGCTGCCACAATACCCGCTTGACCTTTGGTGCATGCGAAGTAGAATAATCGGCAAACTTAAGAAGAATCGAAACTATGGCAAATACGCATCAGTTCCAGACGGAGGTCCGGCAGCTGCTGGACATTGTGATTCATGCATTCTACAGCGACCGCGAGGTGTTTGTGCGCGAGCTGGTTTCCAACGCATCCGACGCGCTGGAGAAGCTGCGCCTCAAGCAGCTGACGCAGACTGCTGTCTACGAGCCGGAGCGCGAGCTGCGCATCGCTATCACCACGGATGAGGAGGCCGGCACCCTCACCATCGCCGATAGCGGTATCGGCATGACCCAGGATGAAGTGGTGGAGTTCCTCGGCACCATTGCCCACTCCGGTACCAAGAAGTTCCTGGAGGCCATGAAGGAAAGCAAGGGCGGCACCCAGGACCTCATCGGCCAGTTTGGTGTGGGCTTCTACAGTGTGTTCATGGCTGCGGATAAGGTGGAGGTGACCACCCGCTCCTGGCAGCCGGAGGCCGCCCCTGTGCTGTGGACGAGTGATGGCCAGGAGGGGTATGAGCTCAGCGAGGCCGCTGCCGATACTCCCCGCGGCACCAGCATCAGGATTTTCCTGAAGGAGGACGCCAAAAACTTCTCCAAGGGCGACCACACCCGCTACATCCTTTCCAAGTACAGCAACTTCGTGGGCTTCCCCATCGATTTCAACGGCGAGCACCTCAACACCGTGCAGGCCATCTGGATGAAGAATAAGAAGGATGTGACCCCGGAGGAATACGAGGGCTTCTACAAGTTCATCGCCCACACGGAGAGCAAGCCGCTGAGCTACATGCACTTCAGTGCCGATGCCCCCATTGTGCTCAACTCCGTGCTCTTTGTGCCGGAGGAAAACCCGGAGGCCATGGGCTTCGGCCGCTGCGAGCCGATGGTGTCGCTCTACTGCCACAAGGTGCTCATCGACAGCAAGCCCGAGAAGCTGCTGCCGGAGTGGCTGCGTTTCCTGGCCGGCGTGGTGGACAGCGAGGACCTGCCGCTGAATATCTCCCGCGAGATGCTGCAGGATAACTCCCTGCTGCGCAAGGTGGCCGGTATCATCACCAAGCGCTTCATCAAGCACCTGGAGGGCGTGGCTAAGAATGAGACCGAAACTTACGAGAAATTCTGGCGCACCTTCTCCCGCTACATCAAGGAAGGTATTGTGACCAGCTGGGAGCACAAGGACGCCCTGGGCAAGCTTGTGCGCTTCGAATCCACCTTCACTGAGCCTGGCAAGCTTACCAGCTTCGAGGACTATGTGTCCCGCATGAAGGAGAACCAGAAGGATATCTACGTGCTCTACGGCGCCAGCCGCAGCCAGTTGGAAAACTCCCCCTATCTGGATGCCCTCAAGGCCCGCGGCTTCGAGGTGGGCTTCTTCACCGAGGGCGGCGACCAGTTCGTGGTGGAAAGCCTCATGAAGTTCGGCGAGAAGGATATCAAGTCCATCGACCGCGCCGACCTGGAGCTGCCCCCGCTGGAAGCCCAGCCTGACCAGCCCGGTCTGGATGATGCAGAGGCCGAGGGGCTCACCACCTGGGTGAGCGATACTTTCAAGGACCGCTTCAGCAAGGTAAGCACCAGCGACCGCGTGACCAGCGCCCCGGCCATTGCCCTGCAGGGCGAGGGCGATATTTCCCCGGAAATCAAGGCCTACCTCCGCGCCATGGGCCAGGAAGTGCCTGAAACTCACCCGGAGATTGCTTTCAATCCCCACAACCCCATCGTGATGAAGCTCGCCGAGCTTCGCAGCAAGGATGAGGACCTGGCCACCCTTTTGGCCGACCAGCTCATCAATACCGCTCTGCTGCGCGCCGGTATGCTCGATGACCCCGCCAAGCTGGCCGATAACTCACAGGCCCTGCTGGAGAAGCTGCTGAATAAGTAAGCTCCGCTTCCCCTCTTTCCGCAGCCCACTCTTTACCGGAGTGGGCTGTTTTTTTGGGGGGGGAGCGTAAAAACAAATCCCCCTGCGCCGTGGTGGTGCAGGGGGGATTGGTTGATTCTGTGGTTCAGAAAACCGGGCTTAGCCGCGGTTCTTGAGCTGCGGGAAGAGGATGACGTCGCGGATGGAGCAGGCTCCGGTCATGAGCATGCAGAGACGGTCGATACCGATGCCGATACCGCCGGCGCTGGGCATGCCGCTTTCCAGTGTTTCGATGAAGTCGTGGTCAATCTTCTGCGGGTCTTCGCCGGCCTGGTGCTTCAGGCGCTCCAGCTGCTCCACGGGGTCGTTCTGCTCGGAGTATCCGGGGCAGAGTTCCTGGCCGTTCATGACGAGCTCGAACACGTCCACCACGCTGGGGTCCTCGGGGTTGGCCTTGGCCAGGGGCACCAGGTCGCGGGCCACGTGGCACACAAAGAGCGGGTTGGCCTGCTTCTCCTCCACCAGCTTCTCGTAGACCTGCTGAGTCACGTCGGTGTCGTTCAGGTCATCGCCAATCTGCACGTGCAGCTCGTTTTCGGCGCGGCTGCGGCGCTGCTCGGGCGTGAGCTCGAACCAGTCGGCACCGGCCACTTCCTTCACCAGGTCGTTGTAATCGGCGCGGCGCCAGGGGCGGGTCAGGTCCACGGTCCAGCGCAGGTTGCCGTTGTCGTCGTACTGGTCGAATTTCAGTGTGCCGAACACCTTTTCGGCCACGGTGCAGATCATTTCCTCCATCATGGTGGCCATGCTCTCGTAGTCGCCACCGGCCTCGTATACCTCCAGCACGGTGAACTCCGGGTTGTGGCGGCGGTCCACACCTTCGTTGCGGAAGTTGCGGTTCAGCTCGAACACCTTGGGGAAACCACCCACCAGCAGACGCTTCAGGAAGAGCTCCGGAGCGATACGCAGCGTCACGGCCTTCTTCAGCGCGTTGTAGTAGGATTCGAAAGGCTTGGCGGATGCACCACCGGCAATGTCCTGGAGCATGGGTGTTTCCACCTCGAGGAAGCCGCGGCTGATGAGGTACTGGCGGATTTCCTGCACGATGAGGGAGCGCTTCACGAAGCGGTCGGCGCTTTCGGGGTTGCTCATCAGGTCCAGGTGGCGGCGGCGGTAGCGGGTGTCCATATCGGCCAGGCCGTGGAACTTATCGGGCATGGGGCGCAGAGCCTTGGAAAGAACCTTGAAGGAAGCCACACGTACGGAGGGCTCGCCGGTGCGGGTGATGAAGGTTTCGCCCTCGATACCGACCCAGTCGCCACGCTCCAGGAGCTTCCAGAGTGCCCAGGTTTCCGGCTCCATGGACTTCTTGGTCAGCATGCATTGGATAGCGCCGCGCACATCACCCACGGTGAAGAACTGGGTGTTGCCCATATCGCGCAGGGCAGTGATGCGGCCGAGGAATTTCACCTGTTTACCTTCCTCGAAGTCTGCCTTGATTTCGCCCGCGTTCGTGGTCACATCGAATCGTCCACCGTAGGGGTTCACCCCCAGGTCGCGAATCTTGCCCACCTTCTCGCGGCGCACAGCAATCAGTTCCTCCTCTGAGGAACCCGGAGCGGTATTGACAGGTGTGTTTTCTGACATAGCGCGGGTATTATACGCACTTTTTGCCGAATTTCCAGCCTAAACATGCAGGAACCAGGCAATTCATACAAAAAACTGCAACGCGTTTTTCTTTCTCCGACCCGGAATTGTCATTCATGACGGTTTGCCGGCAGGGTGAGCGATGCGTCCATAAGCCCGCGAAAGCTTCCGGCAAATCTGCTCTGCTGTACGGAAAACGGGAAAAATAGCATTGCATTATGGGGCAGAATTGTTATGATAGCCACAGAAAAAATCTCTGCTTGTTATGTATCTGAAAAATCTGGTAATTGGAATAATGGCGGCACTCGGATGCCTGGTGCCGGTGGGGGCTGAGGCAGAAGTGGCTGCTGATGTTGCGCCGGAGATGGCCGCGGATGTCATGGCTATGTCGCGCGATGCGCGTTGCGGGCAGGTGCTGGTGACGGCGCTGGTGAACGGAGTGCCGATGCGCATGATGCTGGACACAGGTGCCACCCACACCGTGCTGCATGAGGAAAGTGTGGCCAGACTGGGGCAGGTTCAGTGGGTGGATACTTCCCGCTTTGCGTTCAAGGGAAATTCGAATCAGCAGCCCAGACTGCTGGTGGCACCGCTGCAGGCCGGGCCCGGGGTATCGCCGGCTCATCCGGTGATGGTGATGAATCTGGGCGCTGTGCGCGGCATGATGGCTGAGAAGATTGACGGTATCATCGGTATGGATTTTCTGGGCTCAATGCCGTTTACGTTTGATTTCCGCCACAATGAATTCTACTGGGGTATCCCGGAGGACAAGAAACTCGTGCCGGTGATGGGCGAGGTAGAGACCAGCGGCCGGGTTCACTGGGTGACCAGCTGCGAGGGCAAGGAGATTAAGCTGCTGCTGGATACGGGGAGCTCCGTGACCCGCATTTGCGCAGATGATTGGCAGCCAGGTGCTGCAGGGGAAATCAAGGCCCATATCGGTGATATTGATACGGCTTCTGCGCAGCAGTTTGTGGAGGGGCGCCCCGGCGACCTGGTAGTGGCTCCCGGTGTGGTGCTCAAGGGTGTGACCCCCATTCTCTGCGCCCGCGGGGAGTTCACGATTCTGGGGGTGGATGCGCTGAAGGATTCCGTGCTGGTGCATGTGCCGGCAGAGGAGATTCCCGGCGGCATGTTCCTGCTGGTGCCCTGAACGAGAGGACACGCGGATGAAAGCATGGTTTGTCTGTGTCTGGGTTTTCCTGCTGGCTGGTCTGGCAGGGGCAGGGGATATGCAGCCAGCGTGGCGCGGGCTGCATGTGGACGTGTCTCGCCACTTTTTTGAGCCGGCGGTGCTGCGGCAGTTCATGGATGAGATGGCCGCTCTGCGCTTCAACCGCCTGCATCTGCACCTGACGGACGGCCCGGGCTGGCGCCTGGAAAGCCTGCGCTACCCGCGGCTGACTTCGGTGGGCGCGTGGCGCAAGAAACTGCCCGAGGGGGACTGGAATTGGCGCGACCACGAAATCGGCAGCCATTTCACCACCTGTTACGGCGGTTATTACACGCAGGAGGAAATGCGCGGGCTCATAGCCTATGGTGCGGCGCGGGGAATCATGCTGGTGCCGGAGGTGGACCTGCCCGGGCATGCCTATGCGGCGCTGGTAGCCTATCCGGAGCTGGCGCTGGAGCCACCCCCCGGCTGCAAACTGGGGCGCGATGTGCTGGCGGTGGAGAATCCCCGGGTGCGCCGCTTTGCGCGCGAGGTTCTCGATGAAATCATGGAGCTTTTTCCTCCCGGAACCCCGATTCACCTCGGCGGCGATGAGGTTGATACCCAGCTTCTGACCCGCGAGCAGCAGCGCGTGTTCATGCAGGAAATGGTGGATTATGTCAGCTCCAGGGGGTACCCGGCCATCACCTGGGATGAGGCGGCCGAAAACGGTGTGCGCGGTCAGTGGGTTATGCTCTGGAGGGCTGAGAAAATGGAGGAAATCCTGGCGCTGGGGCTACCCACCATCCTGTGCCCGAACTCTCACTTTTACTTTGATTACCCGCAGCGGGTGGGCGTGGCACCGGCCTGGCAGCGGGTGATTACGCCGGAGACGGTGCGTTCGTTCCGGCTCCCGCAGGCGGCGCATGTGCTGGGACTGCAGGCCAACCTGTGGTCGGAGGATATCAAGACCCCCGCCCGCTTGTTCGAAATGGCATTCCCCCGCGCCCGGGTCATGGCAGAGACCTTCTGGCTGGGTGCTCAGGGGCGGTAATCAATGCGCACCGGCACCTCTTCCACTTCCAGCCCGGCGGCGGTCAGGGTATCGAGCACTTCCACAAAACGGCTCATGGAGGCCCCGCCTGCGGCGGATACCTGAATGCGCGCCTGCGGGTTCTGCTGCAGCAGCTCACGCACGGCGCTGCCCAGCTGCGAGTCGGGAATCAGCCTGCCGTTGAAGCCCAGACTGCCGTCCTCACCCACTTCCAGCAGGATGCTGTTCTTATCCCCCTGCGTGCCGGCCAGGTGCTGGGTTTGCGGCACATCCAGCTTCAGTACGCTCACCTGGCGTTTGAACTCGGTGTGTACAATGAAGAAGATGAGCAGGATGGTGAGGATATCCAGCATGGGGACGATGGGGATACCCTGTTGCCCGAATCTGCGGTCGTAGATTTTCATGAGCGTCAGGCGTTGCGGTGGTTGGCCAGGATATCGGTGAAGCACTGGTTGATGCGGGCAGCGCGGCGCTCCAGCACGCGTTCAAAACAGCTGAGCGCAATGGTGCCCGGCACCGCAATGGCCAGACCGAATATGGTGGTGTACAGCGCTTTGGAGATACCGAGGGCAATGCCATCCTGCGCATCGGGCGAACCGAATACCCCGAAAATATCCACGAGACCCCAGGCGGTGCCCAGAATGCCGAGCATGGGCGCAATGGTGGTGATGATGCTGATGGTGGCCAGTCCGGCGCGCTGGCGGTCGATGATGCAGCGGAGCCGGGCTTCCACCTGCTGCTCCAGGGTGGGGGAGGCGGGAGAGTTCTGGATGAAGGCCAGTACGCTAACCAGTTCATCATGCTTCAGGGCGTCCTGTACTGCGGTGGCTGTGCTTATACCGGCGCTCACTAATTCCAGCCGGTGCAGGCTTTTGTGCCTCCGGGTGAAGAGCAGATGGTACAGGATGGCACTGAGCATGATGACGGAGCATGCCAGCAGCGGGTAACCGAAGGGGTGGCAGGCGGCAAAGAATTGGCTGATGGTTTCGTTCATGATATGGTGGTGGTGTTAGTCAAAATTGAATTCGAAGATGAGTTCCATGAGTCTGCCCACGACATCGGCCTGCACCTCTGGTGGCATAGGCGGAAGACTGGCACGACGGATGGCTTTGAAGGTGAAGGATTGCTGGCTGATGCTCGCACCGCTGCGCTTGATGAGAGCCATGCTGTCGAGGCGTCCGCGTTTATCAATGCGGAGGCTGATGGTGATTTTGCCGGGGATGATATCGCCACGGTGTTCATCGCAGGCAATGTACCAGAAGTGCGCAATCCGGCGGTAGATGAGCGCCTCGTACATGCCGCGCGGGGTGGAGGCCACGTTCAGCGCGGCACCGCGACCCAGCACAAAGCGGCCACTGCTGCGGCTGCGGCGCTCGTAGGTGCGGAATCCGGGTTTCTGGGCCCACTCGGCCAGGCTGGGATCATAGAATACACGAGGCCTCCGTGGGCGGGCTGCGGGGGTGTCTTCTCTGCCGTCTCCATCGGGGGCTCCCTTGCGGGCGGCGTGCTGCTCCAGCTCCTGCGGGGGCTGTTCGGGGCGTTCCTCCTGCTGCAGCTTGAGCTGCCCGCTCAAGTCATCCGTGAGCGTGAGTGACTTTGTTGCGTCGATTGTGCTTTCCGCTGCATCCTTACCTTCGGCATCAGGCTGCTCGCTGCCTTGTGCTTCCCCCCGGGCCGGGGCTTCTGCCGGGGGCAGCGGGGGAGCCGGCTGCGGTTCCGGTGCGGGCTGCACCGGGGGCGTGGGCGGGGTGTTCCTGCCCTCGTGCTCCAGGTCTCCTTCCTGCCGCTGCTGGTCAAAGGTGACGAGTTCCTTCTTCTCCTCGCCATTCATGGCGGGGGCATGCTCAGCACTGGCTCTGTGGCGGGCGTCCGGGGCGCTGGCCGCGCGGGTACTGCGTCTGCCTTCGTAATCGTGCTGGTCCGGCGTGGCCTGGGGTGTATCGGCGCTGGTCTTGGCAAATGGTTTCTGTTCGCTGGGCGCCTTGGGCTCTTCCTTGGGGGCGGCAGCTTGCTGCTTCTTTGCATCCGCCTTCTTGCGGGCTGCCGTGCGCACCACTTTCACCGGGCGGGCTTTACGCGCTGCTTTGGCTCGTTTCACTCTCTCCTGCGGCGGAATCAGCAGTATCAGAAGCCCCAGCAGCACATGCAGCAGAATCGAAAGTGCTACGCAAAGAAGCACCCGGGAAAATCGTTTCTGCGGCCGTTGGTTCACTATCCCACAGTGTGCCACGTTGCTTCCCTCGGCGCAAGCTGATTCCACGTCACGCGAATGCTACAAACGCAACTTTGGCAGTGAGGGTGGCTCCTTGTCTTAATAAATATTGAAATATTCAAACAAAAATCAATCAGTGTTGCGCTAATCAGATGAACAGGCACAACCCCCTGTCATTCCAGTCATGAATAAGAACTTTCTCAAAATGCTCGTTGTATCCGTAGTGGCCGGTCTGGTCTTCAGCAGCTGCCATCATCTGCACCATCACCACGGCCACCATGGTCACGGTTATCACCACGGCGGCGGCCACTATCACCACCATCACCGGGGCTGGCATTAATGCCCATTACGCGCTCACGTTGATGAGCTTCTGGAGCTCGTTAAGCTCCTCCATGAGGGGGGCGGCCTCCTGCCAGGAAATGCCGGGGGCGTTGATGCGGGAGCGGAGCTGGTCCACGTGGGCTTTGAGGGCGGCCAGTGCTGCATTGGCACAGGTGGAATCAACCACGGCGTCCACGTCGGTGAAATCTACCGGGCGGTGTTCGATGTGGCGCAGCGCTGCAGATTGCTCCGGGGGAAGCTGGGTGGTGAAAGCCTGCCAGGCTTCTTCATTGCCCGGTGCGGGCAGGTGTTCCATGAAACGCTGCAGCACCACGCCGCCGGAAAGCCAGCGGATGGGTTCCTGCAGCTCCTCGATGCGCTCCAGCAGCAGGGCCTGAGCCTCGCGGTTGGATGCAGCCAGGAAGAGGATGTCGCGGATAACGTTGTGCAGGGTGATGGGAATGACGCGCCGCGGCGCTTCCTGCATGGTTTCAGCGGTGGAAAACTCTTCCTCCTCGCCGGGTTCCCACTGGGGTTCGGCGGGTGAGGTCTGCGGACTTTCCTTGCG
The DNA here is from genome assembly GCA_017937215.1 of Akkermansia sp. Classification (GTDB taxonomy): domain Bacteria; phylum Verrucomicrobiota; class Verrucomicrobiia; order Verrucomicrobiales; family Akkermansiaceae; genus Akkermansia. Next base: position 14,676 of record JAGBDZ010000024.1, read on the forward strand.
GGTGCGGATGATGCCCTCCACGGTTTCGCGCAGGGCTTCGAGCCCGGTGTTCAGGCGGGTGGCCAGGTCGGCCACAGCCACGTCGCGGCGGTTGCGGTCGGTGATTTCCGCGGCTAAATCGGCCATGCGTGGGATGAGGGCGGCGCGGGCATTCGCATCGCCCTGAATCATGGCCAGCTCCTGACCCGCGCGCACTTCCAGATAGGGGCGGGCGGTGTCGATGGCCTCGCGCAGGGCCTCGGGCCCGCTGCTGCCGATAAGGGAATCCGGGTCTTCACCGGGGGGCAGACTGGCGTGGTAGACCTCGAGCCCGGCGGCGGCGAGCTTGCGGAAGGTTTTTTCGCTGGCCTTGATACCGGCGTTGTCGCCATCGTAGCAGAGAATGGCCTTTTTGGCGTACTTGCGCAGGATTTTGGCGTGCTCATCGGTGAAGGCGGTGCCCAGGCCGGCTACGGCGTTGCGGATATCGGCCTTTTCGTGGCAGGCAATCACATCCAGCTGGCCCTCGCAGACCACCACGCACATGCCCGCCTTGCCGATGGGGCCGGTGGCTTTGTAGAGCCCGAAGAGCAGCTCGCCCTTGTGAAAAGCGGCGGTATCGGCCGTGTTCACGTACTTGCGCGGGTCCTGATCGGCGCGGATAACGCGCCCGGAGAAGCCGACCACCTCGCCCCTCACATTGTGGATGGGGAACATGAGGCGGTCGCGGAATACGGGGTAGAGCCCGCGCTGTCCTCGCCCCAGCAGGTACGCCTCGGCCAGCAGGCGGTCATCCATGCTGCGGCTGGCAGCCAGCTGGCTGAATTCGCGGAAATCCGGCGGAGCCCATCCGAGCTGCCAGGCTCGAGCGATTTCAATGCCGAAGCCGCGTTGTTTGAGGTACTCGCGCACATGGGCAGCGGCGGCATCGCGGCAGAGCTTGCGGTGGTAGTAATCGGTGGCCAGTGTATTGGCCTCGACCACGCGGGCTCGCACGCGGCGCAGGCGAGCCATCTCGGGGTTCTCCTCCTCCTCGATGACCGGAATACCGTTCATATCCGCCAGGCGGCGCAGGGCGGTGGGGTAATCGAGGTTCTCGAACATCATGATGAACTTCAGCGCATCGCCGCCCACACCGCAGCCGAAGCAGTGGAAGGTCTGGCGCGCCGGGTTTACATGGAAAGAGGGCGTCTTCTCGCTGTGGAAAGGGCAGCATGCTTTCCAGGAATTACCCGCGCGGCGCAGCTGCAGATACTTGCTGAGGAGCTCCACGATATCCGCAGAGTCCTTGATGCGCGCCACGCATTCCTGGGTGATTCGTGCCATGGAAGAACGGGGGTCAGCCTTGAGTGAGGGTGCGGAGGTGTTTCTCGAAACCAGGGTACGAGGTGTTGATGCTGTGGCAGTTGTGCAGGGTGGTTTCGCCATCGGCATTGAGCCCGGCCATGAGGAAGCTCATGGCGATGCGGTGGTCGCCGTAGCAATCCATGACGGCTCCGTGCAGCGGGGTTCCGCCTGTGATTTCCATGCCATCCGGGAACTCTGCGACCTCCGCGCCCATGGCACGAAGGTTGCCCACCACGGTGGAGATTCGGTCGCTTTCCTTCACGCGCAGCTCGGCGGCGTTGCGGATGCGGGTGGTGCCTTCGGCAAAGGCGGCGGCAACGGCCAGCACGGGGATTTCATCGATGAGATTCGGGATTTCGTGCTTCAGCACCTCGGTGGCCACGAGCTTCTGCGGGGAGCTCACGGTGAGGTCGCCGTATGGCTCGCCGCCTTCGGTGCGGTTGGTGATGCGGATATCCGCGCCCATGCGGCGCAGCACGTTGATGACGGCATCGCGCGTGGGATTCAGGCCCACGTTCAGCAGCGTGAGCTCGCTGCCCGGCACAATGGAGGCGGCTACCAGCCAGAAAGCTGCGCTGGAAATATCGCCCGGCACGGTGATATCCTTGTTTGTGGGGATGACCGGGCCCTGCACGGCGATGTCCAGCCCATCCTCCGAGACGGTGCAGGGGATGCCGAAGTGCTCAAACAGGCGCTCCGTGTGGTCGCGGGTGATGGCCGGCTGGTGCACAGAGGTGCGCCCCTCGGCCAGCATGCCGGCCAGCAGCACGGCGCTCTTTACCTGGGCACTGGCCATGGGCAGGTCATAGTGAATGGGACTCAGTGTACCGCCCTCAATTTCCAGCGGAGCGCAGCCGGGTTTCTCGCCGCAGGCGGTGATGCGGGCGCCCATGGCAGCCAGCGGGTCGATGATGCGCTTCATAGGGCGGCTGCTCAGCGAGGCATCGCCGAACATGCGGCTGCGGAAGGGGAGGGAGGCCAGCACACCCGCCATGAGGCGCATGCCGGTGCCGCTGTTGCCGCAGTCGATGTCGTGCGCGGGGGCGGTGGGCTGCATGCCGGTGCCGGTCAGGGTGAAGTTCTGCTCCGCATCACCAGGGGTGACCGTGGCCCCCAGCTGCTGCATGGCGCGCAGGGTATTCACGCAGTCTTCGCTGCACAGGTAGTTGCGCACCTGCATGGAGCCGCTGCCCAGGGCGCCGAGAATGGCGACGCGGTGGGAGATGCTTTTATCGCCCGGTACGGTGATGGTGCCGCGCAGTCCGCTGGCGGCTCGGGAAACGGTGATGCTGTTACTTGACATGAATGTTGATGTGTTGCTTCCTGTGCGCTTCCTTGATGAGCGTGTCGAAGAAAGTATTGACCCCCAGTTCGCGCTGGGCGCTGATGATGGCGGTGCGCAGTGTCTCGCGGCATTCCTCCGGCGAGGGGGTGCGGGCAGGGGAGATGGGCCCGGCCTGAATGACATGCCAGCCCCACTTGCTTTCGGCCAGAGTGGGGGTGTCGGCGGGAATGGCGGCATCGCCGAAAAGATTGAGCTCCGGCAGCGGGAGCAGGGCGTCATCGTACACTGTGCCCAGGTCGCCTCCGCGCCGGGCGGTGGAGGCATCGTCGCTCGCTTCGGCAGCCAGAGCCGCAAAGTCTTCGCCGGCGGTCAGGCGTGCCATGACCTGTTCCGCGGTCTGCCGGGCGTCGGCGCGGTTCAGTGAGGCAATGAAAATGTGCTTTACCGGGCGGCTGGCGGGAATGGTCAGTTCATCCTTAACCTGCTTGTAGTGCGCCATGATGGCTTCGTCGTCCACCTGGGTGTGCGGCTCCAGGTTGCGGTCCAGCAGGGCCAGTTGCATGAGGCGGGCTTCCAGCTTATCGGTGAACTGGCGGCGGGTGTAGCCCTGGGATGCAAGCTGCTGCTCGAACTCCGCTTCGCTGCCAGCGCGGGTGGCCAGTGAAGCCACTTGTCGCTCGGCTTCGGCGCGGTTGTGCTTCAACTGGTTATCGTTGTAGCGGGCGCGCATGCGCAGCAGGGAACTGCGCACCATGTCCATGGCCATGGAAGTGACTGTTTTCTGCCGTCCGGAGATAAGCTCCTGCTCGGCCTTGTGGCGCGCCAGCTGGCCGTGCGAGATGCGTTCGCCATACACCACCACGGCGGCTTCAGCCGTCTGCTTATCCTTGTGCAGGAACCCGTACATGGGGCCGCGCAGCACCCACAGGTCGAGAATCATATAGACCAGTGCTGTGCCGATGATGGCCGATTTGATAACGTATACTTTGGCGGAATTCCACTTCACGCGGCTATTCTACTCCCCCATATCTCCTTTTGCAATCCAAAAGAGCGTGCGCACTGAGGCTCGTTTTTATCTTTAGTCTTGAAAATGCAGGAAAATACGTTATACTACGCGCGTGCCGTGGGCACATTTATCATCCTGTTAAAACACACCATTCATGAACATGAATACTCCCAGAGTAGCTATCGTGGGCGCCACCGGTGCGGTGGGCGTCGAGATTCTTTCCTGCCTTGAGACCCGCAATTTTCCGCTGGCCTCGCTCAAACTTCTGGCCTCTCATCGTTCTGCTGGTAAACAGGTTGCATTCCGCGGTGAGATGCTTACCGTGCAGGAGCTCACGGCCGATTCCTTCGGCGATGTGGATATTGCTCTTTTCGCAGCCGGTGGCGATATTTCCCGCGAGTTCGCCCCCATTGCCGGTGCTGCCGGCTGTGTGGTGGTGGATAACTCCTCCGCTTTCCGTCAGGACCCGGATGTGCCGCTGGTGGTGCCTGAAATCAACGCCGAGGCCGCTTTCAATCATCCGCGCAACATCATTGCCAACCCGAACTGCACCACCATCATCACGCTGATGGCCCTGTACCCGCTGCACCTCAAGTATGGTCTGAAGACCATTGTGGCCAGCAGCTACCAGGCTGTTTCCGGCAGTGGACAGCACGGCATCACGGAGCTGGAGAACCAGGTGCGCGCCATTGTGGACGGCCACCCGGTGGAAATCAAGACCTATCCCCGCCAGATTGCTTTCAACGTGCTGCCCCAGATTGATAAGTTTGCCGACAATGGCTACACGAAGGAAGAGCTCAAGATGCTCAACGAGGGCCGCAAGATTATGAATCTGCCGGAGCTGAATGTGACCTGCACCTGTGTGCGTGTGCCGGTGTACCGCAGCCATTCCATTTCCTGCATTGCCCAGTTCGAGAAGCCGGTGGATGTGGAAGGTGCCCGCACCTGCTACGACGGCATGCCCGGCGTGGAACTTATGGACGACGTGGCCAACAATGTGTGGCCCACCCCGCTTGATTCCACCAATGGAGACACCTGCTACGTAGGCCGCATCCGTAAGGATATCGCCATCGACAATGCCCTGAACCTCTGGGTGGTGGGCGACCAGGTGCGCAAGGGCGCTGCTCTGAATGCCGTGCAGATTGCCGAGCTGCTGGTCAAGGGCAAGTAAATCATTTCTGCCATGGACATCAAGAGTCTCATCAAGGAAAGTGCCGCCAAGGTAGAAGCTCGTCTGAACGAGCTGCTGCCCGGCGAGGATATTGCGCCGTCCACCATTCACAAGGCGATGCGCTACAGCATCTTTGCCGGTGGCAAGCGCATCCGCCCGCTGCTGTGTCTGGAGGCCGCCAAGGCCTGCGGCGGCAGTGAGGAAGCTGCGTTGAATGCAGCCTGCGCGCTGGAAGCGCTGCACACCTATACCCTCATTCACGACGACCTGCCTTGCATGGACAATGATGACCTGCGCCGCGGACGTCCCACGAACCACAAGGTGTTCGGCGAGGGGATTGCTGTGCTGGCGGGTGATGCCCTGCTGACCGAGGCTTTTGCCATGCTGGCCCGCGTGCCGGCCAATGACCGCTACGACGCCGGCGACTACGTGGCCGAGCTGGCTTACCGCACCGGCAGTCTGCATCTGGTGGGTGGTCAGGTGCTCGATCTGGAGGGCGAGGGCCGCGAACTGACCGTGGATGAGCTGCGCGCCATTCACCACGGCAAGACCTCTGCGCTCATCATTGCTTCTGTGCGCCTGGGCGGCATGGCTGCCGGCTGCACCCACGAGCAGCTCGAGGCTCTCACCGAATACGGCCGTTGCCTGGGTCTGGCGTTCCAGATTATCGATGATATTCTGGATGTGACCTCCACCCCTGAGGTGCTGGGTAAGAGCATCGGCAAGGATGCCAAGGTGCACAAGGCTACCTATCCCGCCCTGGTGGGTATGGACAACGCCCGCGCCGAGGCCCGCGAACTTACCGCCGCTGCCCGCGCCGCTCTGGATGTGTTCTCAGACCGCCGCCGGGAGAATCTGCTGGCTATCAATGATTACCTGCTCAAGCGTGATTATTGATACCCGCCGCAGCTGTTAAAAGTTTCCGCCGCCGAGTCAAGCTGACCCGGCGGCGTTTTTTTGAGTGAGCTGTTATCTTGGTTGCCAGGCTCGTCAGTCGCGGAGCCGGCGGGCTGTCTGCTCAATGAGGAGGCGTGCGCGCTTCACGTCATCCGTGTGCGAGTCTCCGGTGCTGCGCTCCACGGAGAAGATATCTGCCAGAATCTTATCCATGTGCTGCACTGCGGCGGCTGCCTCGGGAGATTTGCCGGCACGCGCACGGAGCAGGTTGATTTTTTCATAGTTTTCGATGCCGTCGCGCAGACGCTCGAAGCGGATGGAGCTGCGGTTGCCGGGGTATACCAGGAAGCAGTCGCCGGAGGGCCAGTGCACGAAGTCGGTGCATTCGAAAGGATTGCGATTCCATGAGTTGTAGGCCCAGCGAAGGAAGCCGTCCAGATGATTGGCAGCGGCAAAGAAGCCCAGCCACTCAGCTTCCGCTGGGTTGGAATGGGTGAAGGTGTTGGGCTTTTTGGGGTGCAGGCACACGTAGAAAGAGGTCAGTTTGCCGGCAGCCTTGCGTTCTTTGAGCAAATCGCCAAGGGCGGTGCCGGCGTGGGTGATGACCGGTGCAATGCTGTAAACCTCGCGGGTTAAATCAGAAGGCTTGTCGACTGCAGAGGATATGCGGAAAGAGGGTGCTTCCTGCTCCAGTAACTTCATCGCGGCGCGCACCATGTTGTCCGGGCGCTCGTCGATGGAAATGCAGGTTTTTTCAGCCCATCCTTTCTGCTGCATGTGGGCGTGGAAATCTCGCAGGAACGGAGCCCAGAGTTCCGTGTATTCCGGGGTGCCCGGTACGGCGCGGATGGAGTCGTACCGCCCTGTGGCTTCATCGAAGAATCGCACTCGGAGGTGCCAGGGAATCATGGTATAGCAGCTGATTTGCCCGCGGATGCCGATTTCATCGTGCATGAAGCTCACCCAGGCATCCAGCGCGGAGTAGTCATAGCGCATCTGCCCATCCACCCCGCGAATCCAGCGCACCATGCTGGGGAAAGTATCGTAGGTCTGGCCGTTCCAGGCTTCGTCCAGCAGGGTGGTGGTGATGCACTTCTGCCCGGCTGTGGCCAGGCGTTTCATGAGGGGGCGGAGCAGGGCAAAATGCTCCGGTGACCATGGCTCTACATCGTGCCAGCGGGCCACTGCCTGCGGGTGCTGCCACAGGTCGAGGCAAAGTTTCCATTGATCGGGGGCGGGCAGGGTTTCTTCGCTTACATGCAGGCGGATGGTCTGCCGGGTTTCGGCACAGCCTTCGGCGCTTACGATTACTTGTCCCTGGTAGATACCGGGTTCGGCATTCTGCGGCACGTCAATCTGCAGCCAGATTCCGCGGTTCACGCCGGCGGGGTTATCGCAGGTGGTTTCGCCGCCGATGATATCGGCCGTGGGGGTGCCATGAGCCACTGTGTAGCGAATCAGGGAAACGGTGGCGGGGATGCTTTTATCTCCATTGCTCAGGGAGGTGCAGGAAACGCTAAGCTGCCGGGCGGGACCATTGGCTTGCACGGCCAGCTGGGTACTGCAGCGCTCTCCCCGCCAGGCCTGCAGATTCAGTTCATTGGGCAGGGATGCAAGGGAAATATTTTCCACCAGGTCGAACGGAGTGCTGCTGGTGGTGGTGAGTCGTATATCTCCTGCCGGGCGCATGGATAAGTACGTGGCCGGAGTCTGCATCTCGGGCTCCTGAGGGGCCGCTGCGTCGTATGCCTGCTTGCGCTCAGCCGGCCACTGGGCATGGCCGATGCTGGAAAGAAGTAGAAGTATAAGGGGAAAGAAATGTTTCATGCTTTGGTATTGTACGTATCACAGGACGCTTATTTTTCAAGTAAAATGGTGGCCTATGTCAGAAATGGGGCTGGGTGTTATTGAATCCACACGTGTCCCAAAGATTTTGTAGAGAATAGAAATATCAGCAACATTTTGGAAGAAGCCCCCCCTCTGCTCAATAAATTGGAATTTGTCGGACTGAAAGCCCGAGGAATTCTGAGCCCGTCAGGGCGACATATCCATAGCGAGTGGTGGAGCGCGTCACGCGTTAGCGTGGCGGGCGTAACCACTCGTACAAACCCAAAAGAAACCTGAACCCCGACGTAGGTCGGGGTGGCAGAAAGCGATGCAACATATTAAGGCCTCACTTTCTGC
>JAGBDZ010000025.1 GCA_017937215.1 Akkermansia sp.
CCACATAGCTCAGTGCGCAGGAACAGGCATGAAGCAGGTCATCGGGAATATCCTCCCAGTCATCGCGTTCCTCCAGAGGGGTAAGCAGAGCCTGAGCGTCCGGGCTCAAGTAGTCGTCCTCTGCTTCGCCGCCAAGCAGCATTCGGGGTTCTCGGTAGCAGGTTACCCCGGAAAAAGCAGCTTTAATACGGGCTATAAGACTTTGACGAAGCGGCGAAAGCTCCACACTGTCAGGCTCATACGCTTGACGGCGTTCGTCAATCCTCGCCAGAAACTCCTCGGCCTCGGCCAACGAATCAGGGCTGAAACACTCTAGGAGGGGATGATGGTGCGTTTTTTCTGACTTTGCCTTTTTTGACATGACCGCATTATAGCCATTCCCGCCCCTCTGTTCAAGCGTGGATGGCATTTTGTTGCGCGTTTCCTGCATTTTTGTTGCCGATTGCGCAAAAACGGAGCTCCGTTTTCGAGTTCGGGCTCGCGCCCACCTTTCTACGCCGTAACAGGCATGTGGCTTTTGGGGCATTCAGCCCAAATAGAGAGAAGTCGGGCAGGAGAGGGCTAAGCGTTTCCCCCGCTCCATCAATTACTTGGCAGTGAGTGCTCTGTACGTCTTTTCTGCCAACTGAGCATGGGCTTGGTTCATGGTGGCAGCCGACTCCGAGCAATCGGTTATGAAGGAAACGATGCAGGCATGCCGGCCATCAGGCAACCGGATAATTCCCACATCGTTATGAGCCAGTGTACACCCGCCAACAGTACCGGATGAACCGGTCTTGTGAGCGAATGCCAACTCCCCACTCGGAAGCCCCGCCCTCAAGCGTTCCTGCCCCGTTGTGGTTTGCTCCATGTATGCCAGCAACAAGCGTGCCATGGGTGGCGTCAGTAAGGGGTGTTGCGTTGGAAAAGTCGCAGCGGAATACAAATCCTCCAGCACCCGCAGCATGGCCGCGGGTGTAGCACAGTTCTCAGACATAGCAGCTGCATCTAAAGCCATCTCCTTCTCCGTAACGGCTATGCGCAGAGGGAAACATGAACCATAGTATGTTTTGAAAAATTGATGCACACACTGCGGACCGCCTACGAGCCGGAAGAGATAATTGCACGCATTGTTATCGCTCTCGCACAATGATGCTTGCAGGAGGGTTTCAAGAGTAAAAGAACCGCCTTTCGGAAAACGCTTTTGCAAGGGGCTCCACGTATTCGGATCCATATCTTCCTCCCCCAGATGGTAATGGTCTCCGAGACGGAGCTGACCTTGTTCCACACGGTGCAGTACCACCACAGCCAGCGGCAGCTTTACCACACTCATGAGGGGGAACAACTCGTTCTCATAGCGAGTCAGTTGCGCCATCGGCTCGCCATCTAGAGCCACCGCAGCCCCGTGCCGCATACCGCCCAAAGCCTTACCCACTACCAGGGTGGAGCCAACCTCGCCATCGTCATGGCTATAGGGGGTGGTGTGGAACTCTGTCTCCTGCACCAACACCACGGGGCTATCTCCATTGAAGAGGTGCGGCACGTGTACTCTGCTAGCGTTTTGGTCGCGGGCTACACTCTCGCCCATGGCGTGCATGGGGAGCATGAACGCGGAAGCGAGAACAGAACATACTAAAGATCTCAGATTCATAGTGTGGAAAATGTGTATTTGTTACGGTGTCATATTACCAGAATCCGGCACCTCTTGCAAGCTGTTAGTTCGGAAAAACGCAAAAAACTAGCCAAAAGCCTTGGATGCCCAGCCGCTGGAGCCCTTGGACTGCCGGGGCTCCTTCCTACCCTGCAAGGTGGCATTTTGGCCTGTTTGCCGCCTGCTGGGGCTCACATCAGCCCCTTTTCGCGGGCGGTGCGGGTCAATTCCTTGAGCATATCCGGGCCGAAGTATTCCCGGACGAGCGTATTCTTGTAGAACAAAGCAAAGCCGCAAACCTCTCGCCGCTGCGGAGGTTTGGGGTACAGGCATACCGCCCGGGCCGGAGGCTTGAGCAGCTGGAAGAGCTTGCGAAGCGCGGCCTCTGTTTCGGAGGGTGTCATGGCGACGTGACGCCGATTGTACACCCTCCGAGCGGATTTTTCAAGCTTGGAGCGCATGGTCAGTAGGTCTCAAAGAGAATCCGCTCCATCTCCTCCGGGGGGAGCTCCAGCAGGCGGAACAAGCGGTCTTGGATGCTGCGGGTGAATCCGAGCTTGCGCCTTGCCTCCGCCAAGGAGCGATAGGTACCATCCATGAGCTTGCGCTCCAGCATGAGGGCATTAGCGAGCGCAAGGGCCTTTTTTGTGGGGCGTTGGCCCTTTCCCAGCGGGTTCATCTCCTCCGGCGGCGGCACGGGAGCGAACACGCTGGCCGTCTTATTGTTCCGCTTCAGGATGAGCGGGATAGTCGTCTTGATTGTAGTCGTGGTAGTCATGGCTCATTAAGCAGTATAGCGTTCAATGCGGAGCTCGTTCTCCTCAATATCGTACACAACACCCTTGAACAGGGTATGGAAGATGGCTTTGAGCGCGGGGTGGGACAAGTGGCCGACCAGCTCCCCGGCATCCGAGAGGGCCTCGCGGATGTCCAGACTGGTCAACTGCGGGTAGCGGGCTCGCACAATGGAAAGCACCGTCTCATCCTCCGCGTAGTCAACGAGCTGAGCCGCCACCACGCGCTCAATCTCTGCAGCTGGGAGGTTCGGGTACTTGCAATCTTTTCTGCGACCGGTGCGGCCTACGCAGGTATAGTACCGGTGCACAGTCCCCTTGCCGGAGGAATACGTGACACCCATCTTGCGCCCGCAACAGGGGCAATGCAGCAAGCCCTGCAAGGGGTAGCAGATATCCGGGTGAGACTTGCGGCGCGTCTGGGTCGGGTGCGCCTGCACGCCATTCCGGCCCGCCCGCCACTCAGCTTCGGAGACGAGGGCCTCATGCTTGCCGGGGTATTCCTTGCCGCCGTGGGAGATGATGCCAGCATACAGGCGTCTCTGGAGCACGAGCCGCACCTTCTCCGGCGTCCATGGCAGCGGGGACTTGTTCTGCCGGGTATGAGGCAGCGGAGCCCCGGACTCATTCAGGTAGGCCGCTATCTTCTGGGGCGAGTGGCCCTCAGCGGACATGCGGAACATGTCACGCACGAAGGGGGCTTCCTCCTCCACGGGTACCAGAGCCCGCTTGTCTCCCAGCTTGTAGCCATAGGGAGGAGATCCGCCTATCCAGAGTCCGTGCTCCGCATTGGCGGAAGCCTTGTCGCGGATGCGGGAGCGAATCATGTCGCGCTCGAACTCCGCGAAGGAAGACAGGAAATTGATACAGAGCTTGCCCATGGGCGAGCTCGTATCGAAGTTCTGCGTAATGATGACCAAGCCGACCCCGAGCTCGTCCAGCTCGTACATCAGGTTGGCAAAGTCGCGGATGGAGCGGGAGATACGGTCGAGCTTGTAGGTGACGATGGTATCAATCTTGCCCTCTCGCACATGCCTGAGCATCTCCTGCAGCCCGGGGCGGTTCATCGTGCCGCCGGAGATGGCCACATCTTGGTAGGAGCCGACCAGCCTCCAGCCTTCGGCCATGTGTGCCTCCACATACTTGGCGCAGGCATCAATCTGAGCATCTATCGAGGTATACTGCTGGTCCATGCCCTGCGAGGTAGACTTTCGGGCGTAGATGGCACAGCGTTTATCGGGTACGGAATCGGTGGTCATGATAAGGAAACTTCGGTTTTTGCGGATGTGAAGAACTTGTTGCCGGAGATGTTGTATCCGGCGATTCGGGTTGCCACGGCGGAGAGGCTGTCATACATCAGGCCGCCGTACATAAACTTGGCCGGGCCATTGCAGTAGACCACGTGCATGGTTCCCCTGTACTTGCGCTTCAGGTATGACCCGGGGTGTGATTGCATCTGCTCGATGAGCGAGCCCTCCGGCGCAAGGTTCCATCTCCGGGTCTCATCGAGAGCCTTGGCCACCACCTCCGTCTTGGTGTGGAGCGCAGGCGCGGGAGTGACATCGGACGGAGCACGCTCCCGGAGCTGGGAGAAGTCTGCCAGCATCTCCGCCCGCTTAATGGCAGCGGCGGCAAGGGGACCGTGGCAGAGCGCGTACAGACGCCATTTGATTCGGCGGCGGAGCAGCGCATAGTTGTGAGAGTAGCAGCGGGTGCCCCAGACGCGGGCCCATTCCTCGCGGAGTTCAAAGGGGCTCATGGCCGCCAAAGCGGCCACTCGCACCTCCAGTTCTTTTTCGGATATTTGCTTCATGTCTTTACTTGTCGTTGTGAAGAACGCGCTTGCCGTCAACCTTGAAGAACTTGCGACCGGGAACGCTCTTGCGACCGGTTATGCAGCGGGCGGCATGGCTCAGGGAGTTGTAGCTCTTGCCGTTCGCGTAGTCGATGCAGGAACCATCGGCGCACATCTGCACTTGGTAGCACTGGCCCTTGTAGACGCGGGTCAGGATGGTTCCGGCTTCAATCGGCTGGAACATGGCCATGATTCCGTTCATGCGCTTGGCCCAGATGGGGTCGATATCCTTCTCCGCGAACGCGCTTGCCGGAGCTTCGTCTTCTTCGTCCTCCGGGACGATTGCGGCGGGGGATTCCTCCGTGGCCGGGATTTCTTCCTCAGCCTTGGGGGCTTCCTCAGTTTTGGCGGCCTTTTTGTTCGTTTTGCGGGCCTTCTTGGCGGGCTTTTCTTCCTTCACCTCCTCAGCGGCGGGCTCAACCGGAGCGGGAGCCGGTTCTTCCACCTCCTCAGCGGCGGCGGGGGCTTCCTCAGCCTTGGCCTCATCTTTGGCCACATACTTCTTCGCCTTGCGGGTCAACTTCTGCACGGGTGTCTCCATCTGTCCGATGAGGTCCAGAGCGGCATCGCTCAGGCAGATGTGCAGCTCGGCCCCGTTCTCGCCCTCGCAGAGCTCGGAGCTCAGCAGGTCCTTGTTCTTCAGGGAGGTCAGCGTTCCGTTCTCACGCTTGGAGAGCACCTCGGTGCAGACGAAACGGGCTTCCACCTTTCCGGATTCGTCAGCGGCCATGGCGGCGAACTTGGAGAGGAGATTCTTGGCGGCAGGAGTCAGTGTGTTAAGTCGGATGTTTTTCATTTTCTGTCAGTTACGGGGTTGTTTCGACCCGTGGCGAAAGTCTAACTCTGGCCTATATACCCCGTCAATCCTAAAATTTTCATGTTACCTGTTTTTGGTCAATGCTTTGCAGTAATGCCTCCTTCAAAACTTCATAGCTGATATGAAAGGCGGAAACGCAACCAGGGTATCAAAAAAAAATTAAAAAAATTTTGCAGGAGATACCCCGGCGGTCGTTTTTGCCTCCGCTGGCTGCCCGCAAGGAGACTCAACGGGATAGGGCCTGCTTCGTGCGCCTGCGTGCGTTGGGGAGCATCTGCAAGGGCGGCGGGGCCGCTTGCTTCTCGCTGAGCTCGTGCCGCATCTTGACAAGGTGGCTGACAATGACCGGGGCAATGAACTCGACAAACCGCTCCATCCGCTGGGTGTAGGTCAGGTCGGGCATGGTATCTTTGGTGGCGTGGAAGTTGGCCCGCCCACCTTCCGGCGGGATTGCGGGCGGGCCAGTGTTACCGGCATCAGGCCATCAGGGAGGCGGCGAAGTCCGCGAACACCGGCGTATTCCTGCCCGCATTGCGGAGCACCGGTACCGCCACAGTGTTCTTGTTCTTCAGCTTTTCGCGCGTGGTGGTCAGCAGCCACTTGTTCGCGCAAATCGGCTTGCCCTGATTCACCATCTGAGCGATGGAGGTCAGCAGTGCGCGACCGACACGGGTAAAGGCCATCCCGCGAAGCGTCCACAGGGCCATGGCATAGTCGCCATCCTCGTAGGCATACGGGAACTCCCCGCTCACGCCTTCCGGCTTCTTGATGAGCACCTGACATTGCAGCACCGGCAGGAAGCTGGGCGGCGTGTCATTGACCCATTCCAGCGTACCCCCGGCCTTGAGTACATCCTGGAGCTTGTCGTACATGGCCGGGCGTTGCTCGGAGCCGTAGGGGATGTTCTCGACATAGAACTTGCGGCATCGGAGCAGCGTCACCTCCAGCGGAGTCCCGCCGTCCGTGAGCTGGGTCTCCTTGTTGAGCACGATAGCACCGGAGCGGAAACTATCGGCCAAATCACCCACACCCTGTACCACGTTCAGCGTGGGGATGCGAATCTCGGACGGGAGAATCTCGCCCTCGAAGCCTCCGGCGGCGGCCATGGTGGTGATAGCGGTGGTGGTTGCAGACTCCTCGACAGGAGCCTCCGTCTCGTTGCCCGTGAAGGGCTTCAGTGTTTTGCTCATTGTATTGATTTCTTTTTGGTTTTGTGTGTTTTTAGTTGTCCTTCTTCAAGGTCTCTGTTCTTTCGCCGGGGCGCACCAGATTGCGCTCGGACAGCCAGCCAGAGAGGGCTTCTCTGATACTGCCTTTATGGCCGCGCTTGGCCTTGGCAGCATAGAAATCTTCCAGTGCGGAGATGCTCAGGGAGCCGCAACAGGTCAGCAGTTCCTCCGCCGTGATGCCGGGGAGCTCGCCGCCTTCCCATGGGGTATCTTCCCCCGTGGCTCCGGAGGCATGAGGCAAGGCCGCGAACACCTCCGCCGGGGAGGCCACTCCGCGCTTGCCGGAAATGTAGCCAATGTGGTAGCCGGGGATGGGCTGACCGCTGAGGGCCATCTCGGTGGCATGAGAGCGCACGGCTTCGCACCACGGCTTGATGATGGCGGCCACCTCCAGCATGCGGCCCATAAGAGCGGGATCTGTCACATTGGCGGGTTGAATCTCGTCCGGGATGACCAGACCCGCATACTGACTGGCCAGCGGCAGGACCTTATTCATCAGCCCGGGGCATGTTGCCTGTTTGCGGCAATACTTGCAGCCGGAGAACGGCACGCAGAGGCGATTCGCCCCGTGGCGGTTGGCGCGGCGGATGATAGTGCGGATGCGCAGGTCGAGCGCATCGAAGTCCTGCTCCCGGGTGAAGGTGTGGGAGACAAGGTACTGCAGGCGGGGCTGGCAGATTGTTGCCGTGAGCTCCTGTACCTGCGGGAACTTCTCGAATACCCCGAGCGCATAGGCGGCCACCTGTGCATTCTCGGAGGGATGGGTGACACGGATGCGACCCATCTTCCAGTCTGCAAGCACCGCGCGGGAGCCGTCAATGGCGAGGAAGTCCGCCGTGCCGTGGGTGAGGCCTCCGGCAATGCTGAGCTTCACCTCGTGCATGACCTCCGGGGCGGCCATGTCGGCCACTACCTTGTCGCGGTAGTCCAGGCAGTAGAGTACCAGCAAGGCGAGCTCATCCGGCAGGCCTTCCGTGGTGCCGCGCTCCACGCATTCATGGAGGCGCGTTCCTTCATCGGCGGCGGCGTTGGAACCCGGGCGGGAGGAATAGCTGGGGCATATCTCCTTGTACCCGAGGGAGGACGGCGCATGCAGGGCGTGCTTAGTCATGGAACATGTCCTCCTTTCCAAGTCGCTCCACCTTCACGGCCAGCATGTCCCCGAAGTGGGAGCATTCTTCCGCCAAGTCGCTGAAATAGCAGCGCATCTCGCTATCCTCCGCACCGGCTGCCCGGGCGGCCATGTTACCCTCTGCATAGGCTACCCGGCGGATAACCAGCAGCAGAGCCGACATTTTGTCTTTGGTCTTAGTGTTCATGGGTTTTGTCGTGTAGGAAGGTGGGGGCAAGGTCGCCGTCATTGAGCAGCGCGATGTTGGAGCACTTTTCGGCTACCTTCTCGCAGGTGCGGTTCTCACAGGTACCATCGGCAAAGACGATAATCTGGCGGGAACGGGCTCCACCTGCGCGGTGTACGCGCCCAAGGGCTTGCGTGAGGTCGATTGCGGAAAAGGTCGGGGAGATGAGAGCCAGTCGGGGCTTCTGCCCGGTGGGGTCGTGCAGCGAGATACCCACGCCACCGGCGGCGATATTGCAGATGACTATGGGCTTCCGGTTGGCTTGGAAGTCGTCTACCACCTGCTGACGCTCCGCCGGAGTCTGTGCGCCGTGGATAACAGCGTTGCAATCCAAGCGGGCGCGGAGGGCGTCAATCGTCTCGGTGAAGTTCACGAAGATGGCCACGCTTTCGCCCTGAGCGGCGGCATCTTCCGCAAGCTCAGCAATGGCATCCACCTTGCAGAGCTCCACGGCAGCGCGGGCACGCAGGGAGATGGTCATCTGGTTGGCTTTCTTCGCCTTCATGGCTTCGGCCAGCTCTGCAAGCTTTTCGCGGTCTTCGGTGTTGGCGGCGGCTTGGAGCTCGCGGCGCATGCGGGTGTAGATGGCCTGAATCTCCTTGGCCTTGCCGGTCTCCACCGGGCGGGCCTCGATGCGCGTCTCCGGGAACTCGGGGATGTCTGACAGTGACAGGCGGGAGCCCTTCTCCGGGAAGATGGCGGCATGGATGCAGCGGAGGTCGGCTTCCGTGCCATGGAACTGCCAGCCGAATTTGCCCTTGCTGCATCCGTGCTGGGAGGCCCATGTCCAGAACCACCCATCACGGAAGAGCCCGAGCGCGGCACCGATGGCGCAGCAGTCCATCGGGGTGACGAAGGCGGTCGCGGAGCACATGAGCGTGGGGACCTGCTGACGGGCGGCGGCAAGGAGCAGCTGGGCATTCACCGAGCTATGGCGGCGGCACTTCTGCACCTCGTCAAAAATCAGCATGGAGCCCGGCGGCAGGTTCCAGAAAAAGCTGGTCTTGCGGCGGCTGTAGGCTTCGCGCTGGTACTTGGTGCAGAACTCAGATTTGCCCGTGCGGATGCTCTCGTAGTTGACCACGGCCACCGGGTCGAGCTCGAAGCCCTCCGCCGTGCGCTGCCAGCTGGGGATAGTGGCCTTGGTGGTGACGATGAGCGGCTGGAATCCGAGCTCCCTCGCCACGGCACAGGCAATGTAGGTCTTACCGGCACCGGGCGAGCTGGCATCGAGGGCGCAGCCGTAAGTCTTGAGGCTATAGAGCAGATGGTTCTTCTGCTTCTCCTGAGCGGGATATAATTGGAATCGCGGCTTCATATCCAAAAACTCACGGGATTTTCAGTCGGGCGTCCGCTTAATTGAGAAAATCTGCAAATTTTTCTTTCAGCTGGGCGTGGACACGGCGACGGCGGCGGTCTGACCAGCCTACCAACAAAGGAGAATTGCGAGGCTGCCCGGCCTCCAAAACGGCCAGCAATTCCTCTTCCTCAGCCGTTAGCGTCTTGCGGACGGCTTCAATATCCATCCGGAGAAGGTGCCGACCGGCATCACTCCAAGATTTTTTGGAGATGATTTCATCGAGGGTCTGCTCTGTGCCGTCCTTCTTAATCGTAGGGATATAGCGATTGCGCAGGACGGCTCGCTTGTCCGCGTTCATGTCGCGGCGCACGTTCAACCCGCGCCGCTTCATCATGCGAGCGAGATAGGCGGCCAGCGGACATTCCCCGGGCTGGAAGTCCCTCTCCAGACGTACGCCTTCATCAACAAGAAGAGTGACTATCTCCTCTTCCTCCAGCGTCCCCAGATTGAAATCGGCGACAATACCCTTGGCGATAGTAACGGCCAAGCCAACAATTTGCGGATTTACGCGCTGTAGTGTATATTTCACACTACAGCCCCCAAAATTACCCTAAAGTCAGACTTTTTGGAGCAAGTCAGACTTTTTGCAAGGCCTCAAAAAGAGCTTATGCGCTAAGAGTAAGTAGGAAAAGAAAGTTGTAAAAAGACAAAGAAAAAACTATGACTTGGAGATGAAGTCATAGTTTTGAGTTTAACAGGAAAGTCTGACTCGGAAATCAGGACAGGCTTAGATACTCCCTGGAGTCGTTATATTCCTCGGTGCGCCAATACTGCTCCATGGACTCCGACATGTATACCATGGAGAGATGGAAGTTCGGACAGGTGCCTTTGGCAGAACTCTTCAAAGCTCCGTCTCTGGGTAGACCAAACTTTGTAGCGAATATCGTTTTAACATCTCCCCTTCGCTGAGTCATAGCGGCGGACTTGCTTCGAGGCGGTACTGGTACTCTCTCGTTTCGGTTGCTATAAAAGGCCAGTGTTCGCAGATACTCCCAAGCCACATTCAAAGTCTTGCTTTTCTCATCTGAAAGAAAGTCTTTGATTTCTGTGGCTTTAATACGAGTATGTTCGCATTCAAAGCCTGTCTCCGGGTCTACAAACCAGCATTCCAGAAGCTCGAATCTATAAGCATTTTTGGGTACGTCCAGATAGTCATCCTTGGTGTGGATGACCACGTGAAGATTTTCCCATGATGCATTGGCAGGCTTAACACAGAGCAGCCCATCACGATGAACGCGCCGCTCGAATCCGTAGACGGCTAAAACATTGTTTTTCTGGTGCAGCCCGGAATCTTCCTCCTCATCAATATACGCCGTAATACACTCTATGCTGAGAGAATCGGGAAAACTCAGCTTTCCAAGGAGGTGCGAAAAGTCGAAAAGAGTCAGCAGGACCATCTTATCAGCACGATTCTCCACTAGGTCGATATGCTGCTGCAATTGGTATGTTTGCGTGGCCAAGGAGAAGAAGATATGGCCGGGAGTAGTTGCCAACGAAAAAAGACCACTATCTGCATCTCCTTCAATGCGTACACCTTGCGCGTTACCTATCACGGCGCGGGCTATCTCATTGGCGAAGGATTTTGTGGAAACCCTCCACGCCGAGGCCTGCGTCCGGTCGGTGAGTCGCTGCGGGAAGGCCGCGCGTTCAGTGTTCAGGTAAGTCAACGATTCCAAGGACAGCGTGCACCACTCACCCGGATGCTTGATATCCTGAATAGCAGAGGCGACTCCATCCTCCGCAAAATCGAGCGTTGAAAGCGTTTTTCGATAATCTTCTCCGAACTCGTGAATCCAATCGAAAGCGGCTGCCCGGAGCCCCCGGTGAAGTCTGGCAAATTTAAGTAGGTTCATCTTCTCCGAAATCGAACACTGTTTGCTGGATGGCCGGAACCTTGCCCATGTTTTGAGCATCCTTGAACAAATCTCCTACCACATCTTGTTCTTCCCGGACAGGTTCCACATCAGGCTTTTTCTCCTCTGTTTCCAGAGCTTGCGGTGTTTCTGGGGTATCGTCAGCAATCTCATCTTCCGGCTCTTCGGAAAGATGCTCATTGAAATCTTCTATCCAATCAGGAACAGCACATTGGTATAGTCTGAAATTCTCCTCAAAATTGGAGAGTTCCAGCCACGTGTCAATATCCCGGAGGTCCTCCGAACCATCGTAGCTACGCTTGCGGGGAGTGAGGTTCATGCCTACACTGCCGCCTTTTTTTCTGGGCGTCCGGAAATCGAAGCAGAACTTAGCACGTTGTGCTTTGTAGCCTTTAGGGACAAAGAAAGATTCTTCTCCTATGCCATCAGAGAGACATCCTTCTTTACCCTTACTGTAGTACATAATCATCTTGCCCGTATCATCATTTCCGACTTGCAGCTCGGTCAATCTGACTCGCTTGATTCCCTTGACTCCGGCGGCTTCCAGCTTCTCTACACTCAAGATAGCTCTCAGCTCGTCCAGGTTCTTCAACAGAGTAAGCGGGGCAAGCGTGTACTTGGGATTCTCACCCCATACCTTGTCATCCTCGAAAAAGATTTGCGTGGCCAAGCTCACATATTCCTTGAGTACCTTCACGCGCTCCTTTTCCATGTGGATACGCAGATCTCCTGATTCGAGGTCGAAAATCAGGGTATCACACTCCACCGGTTGCAGCACATAGGCATTCGTGTCCTCCGAGTGTTCTTCCACTTTTGTTCCCTGAATACAAGCTCCGGCGTGGCAGATGTCCAGAAACACCTGTTTATTGTGTACGCCAACATTGATTTTGCTCAAGTACGAGCCGTATTCCTCATGGAAAAACAGGGACATTGCAGCTCTGTGACTTTCTATAAGCTCCGGAGTGGGTTTTCTTGGAGGTTCCGGGGAGTTGGCTCTAAGCTCCTTACCCGGTACAAAATAGTTGTAGCTACGGGTCCTTCGAGCTCCTTGCAACCGAAGCGCATCCCAGATACAAGACTCTTTGCCCTTCAAGAATACTGTGGTAATGTAATCAGATTCGGGTAAACGCCCGCGCTTGATTTTTGAGAGATTGCTTACAAGGTCGCAAATATCAGAATCCACAGCTACACCAAGCAAGTGCGCTTCCAAGATGATTTTCTCGCAAACAGGGTCATTGACCCTTAATTTATTAAGATTGTCGATGACTTTCTTCTTGTAGGATTCGTAAATATCCTCGTACGGCTTAAAGTATTGCGAACGGAAGGATTTTATCTTCAGCAGCATATTCACGCCAGCCCCTTCTTCTATTTTGAAACAATCATTGTATAGGTCGCACCATCTCCGCCCCAGCATGAGCAAAAGATGGGGAGATAATCGGTGGAGAACTGTTCCTATTAAGATATGAATTTTAAGCGTTTTCTGCATGATGACTTCGTGTGATTCATTCTAGCAAACAAAAACGCCTTTGAACAGAGAGAAGCTGCATTCTTTGTATTTTTTCGGACGCTGTGACAGATTTTCCGTGAGTTTTTGAATATGCCCGGAGAACAGCGGGCCCAAAAACATGAAAGAATATCCGAATTTGTTGAAAATCATAGAGGACACCCAGCATCGACTGGGAGAGCTGACCAAAAGCCTGAAGGGCTGGAATCTCATCGGGGGGCTTTTCTCGGAGGCCCGGACCTCGGAAGAAGACATCGCCCATGCGCTGGCCGTGGAGGGGCGCGAGCTGGTGAAAAACTCACTGCGCCTGACCTTTGCGCTAGGGGAAGCCGCCATGCGCGGGGATGCCAAGCGGGTGGAGAGGCTGGTACACGTACTCGACCAGCTGGACAGCCGCGAAAGCCGACTGGCAGGCCTGTGCCAGAATGCCATCCGACAGACCGAAGGAAAGGAGGCCCGCGAATGAGCAAGCGCACGTATGCCCTCGACTTCGAGACCTACTATGACAAGAAGGTGAGTATCACCGAGCTGGGGCCGTACCACTACCTCCACCATCCCATGACCGACATCTACATGGTCGCGGTGGTGGAGCTGGTGCCGCCGGATGAAACGGAACCGCCCTTCATGTACTGCGGGGAGCCGGACGGGATGCCGTGGGAGCTGCTGCGCGGGGCTCGGGTGGTAGCCCACAATGCCAGCTTTGACGAAGCCGTGTTTAAGCGACTTGTTGAGCTCGGGAAGGTACCTGACGGGCTTGGGGTGGAATGGTGCTGCACCGCCGACCTCTGCGCGTTTTTAGGTACCGCCCGTTCGCTTAAGGAGGCCGCCCGCGAACTGCTGGGGGAGGAACCGGACAAGACGGTACGCGAAGAGATGTGCGGGGTGACATGGGAGGAAGCCAAGCGGCGCGACTGGGGCCGGAGGCTCCGGGAATACTGCCTCAACGATGCCGCGCTCTGTGGCCGCCTCTGGCAGCAATACAGCGACCGCTGGCCGGAGGAAGAGAGGCGCATCTCCGCCCATACGCGCCGCATGGCCAGCGAAGGCATCCACATTGACCTTGCAGCCCTGCAACGCGCCCGCGAGAGCGTGGCGGAGGTCCTGCTTACCGCCCGCGACCTCATTCCATGGGCCGACAGTGCGCCCATCGGCTCCCCGAAGGCCATCGCCACCCAGTGCGGGCTGGCAGGCATCCCGGCACCGGGGAGCATCGCCAAGGACAACCCGGAGACCATCCGCTGGATGCAGACCTACGGAGCCGCCCATCCCTGGATACAGGCCCTCTACGACTACCGCTCCGCCAACACCATGCTGGAGAAGCTCAACACACTGGCCGACCGCGTGCGCCCTGACGGCGAGGCGGAGGTGAATCGCTTGCTCTACTGCGGAGCCGGTACCGGGCGATTCTCAGGCTCCGGCGGCTTCAACATGCAGAACATGTACCGGGGCGAGAAGCACGGCGTAGACATGCGCAAGATATTTGTGCCGCACCCCGGCAACGTGTTTATCATCTCCGACTTATCCCAGATTGAGGCCCGCGTGGTGCTCTATCTCGCCGCTGATGAGGCCCAGCTCGACCTCCTGCGCGATGGAACCAGCATCTACGAAGTACACGCCCGCGCCACCATGGGCTACACCGGTACCGAGCCGCTCAAGGTGGCAGACCCGGACATGTACCGGCTCGCCAAGGCCCGCGTGCTGGGGCTCGGGTACGGATGCGGCGCGGCCAAGTTCATGCTGCTGGCCAAAGCCATGGCCGGTGTAGATCTGACGCTCACAGAAGCCAAGCACCAAGTGAGTGACTTCCGCGCCAAGAATGCCAAGCTGGTAGCCCTCTGGAACAATCTGGAGAGCCGTCTTCGCATGCACAACGGGCGCGACTGCACCTTCCGCCTGTACAGCGGGCGATACCTCCACTACCGCCGCGTGCACCCCTTCGCGGGCGAGTGGCGGGCCACGGTACAAGGTAAGACAACTCCCTACTATGGGGGCAAGCTCTGCGAGAACATCACGCAGGCCACGGCACGCGATATCTTCTGCCACATGTTGCTGGCCTTGGAGGATGCCGGGTACACCTGCCGCTTCCATGTACACGATGAAGTCGTGCTGGAGGTGCCGGAAGCTCAGGCCGAACGCGCCGCCCGCCACGTGAACACCATCATGAGCACCGCGCCGGACTGGCTCCCCGGCTGCCCGCTCGCCGCTGAAACCTTTATTTCCACACACTACTGCAAATGACCAATTCCAATATCGCCAATGATTGCACGGGTTCCTCGGAGCCCGTGCTCGCTTCGTCTCCGTTCTTCTGCCTTCCGAACCACTCCAGCCATGCCGTTACCCGGCGCGAGCTGGAGCGGCTGCCGGAAACGCCGTATTTTGCGACCAAGGCAGAGTACCGGGAATACTGCTGCAAACCCACCACGCAAGACTGCTTTTTCTCCTGCTATCAGGGGGAGCAGCCGGGTGTCCGCGTGAGCGTCAGCAACCCGCCCGTGTTCCTGTATGGTCTGGTGGCGGACTACGATGCCCCGATGGACGAGGAACGCCGCAACAAGGCACTTGCCAAAATGCGCATACGGCCCACCCACATCAGCGAGTCCTACTCGCATGGAACCCATGCCGTCTGGCTCTTTGAACGTCCTATCCCGCTGGTGGATGCCAACAGCACCCACGAGCTCCTGAGCATTGCCTACAAGGAACTCCGCCTAGGGTCTGCCTTCGGCCCGCTGGATGAGACAGCCTTCTTCACGACCGCCCAATACTACCACAGGGGGTGGCGATGGCGCGAAACCGGGGGCAAGCCGATTCCCTTGGAGCGGCTCATGCTCTGGCAGGCTAAGGCATGGAAGAAAGCCGCTTGGTGCTCGCTTGGGCAGGAAATACCGCTTTCCCGCGTGGCGGAAGAAGTGGAACGCCGCTTCCCGGGCCGCTGGTCGGGGTCGTTCACTGTGGGAGCGCGTGGCGTGCGCTTCTGGGACCCGGCAGCCGATAACCCAACGGCGGCGGTCGTGACACCTACCGGCATGGTAACATACACCGGTGGTACCAATTTCATGAGCTGGAATGCCATCTTCGGGGAGAGCTTCTGCGAGAACTACGAGAACGAGACCGAAGGGGCCGCGCTGGCTGATTTCTACTGTATCAGCAATCACTTCTGGCATCGCAGGCACGCCGGAGCGGCACCGGGGCAGAAAGCGACTTGGACATCCCACAACCGGGTCAACACGGAAAGCCTGCTCGCTACGCAGTACGGGCTCCGCACGCGCCGCACCGGGGAGGAGAACGAGAGTCAGGTCAGCCGGGTGATAGGTTCCATAGTGGGGCTTAAAACCCTGGATGGGGTACTGCCTCTCCTGTACTCAGACGAGGAGACTATCACCCTCAACGGCCACAGCTACCTCAATATCAGCACCGTGGAAGCCATGCAGCCGGACACCATGAAGCGCGAGACATGGGGCGAAGGGTTCCCGTGGATAGCGCGATTTCTGGAGAGATTCTTCGGGGATGAGCACATGCAGCTTCCGTACTTTTTAAGCTGGCTCGCAAGGGCCTATCAGGGCGCACTACGCCGCAAGCCGACACGCGGACAAGCCATCTACATTGCAGGTGGAGCCGGTTCCGGTAAGTCGTTCCTGTCCTCCCGTATCATTGCGCCCCTGTTCGGCGGCAGGTCGGAGGCCACGGACTATCTCACAGGCCAGACTCGCTTCAACAAGGACTTGTTCGGTAGTGGTATCTGGTACGTGGACGATGCTACTCCCCTGATGGACAGCCGCACGCATGAATGCTACTCTGCCATGATAAAGAAGATGGTGGCCAATGATACCTTCCTCTATGAAGCTAAGTACATCGAGGCCGTGAAGCTGCCATGGCTCGGTCGTCTGGTCGTTACCTGCAACACCGACCCGGAGAGCTTGAAAATCCTCCCGGTGGTGGATATCAACAACGCCGACAAGCTGATGTTCTTCCTCTCTACTGATACCAAGCTGGAAGACCCGCAGGCGGAGAAGATGGTAGCGGCAGAATTACCCGCTTTTGCCGGATTCCTTGCCGGATACGAGACTCCGCTTGAATGCAAGGGCGGCACTCGCTTCGGCGTGGCCGGTTTCCTGCACCCCGAGCTCTATGCTGCAGCCGAAGCCAATGGCGCAGGTGGCACATTCTCGGAGGTATTCGACACCTTCCTGAGCTGCTATTTCATGGAGCCAGGAGTACACGAGCTGAGTGCCACGGCAAGCGAGATTTACTCCCACATGATGCTCAATGAGGCCATCCGCCCCTTGCTCAAGGGCCTTGCCACCTCCAAATCCATAGGCATGCGTCTGGGGCAAATTGCAGCCAAAGAAGGCTATCCGCTCCAGCACAAAACAGACGGCAGGAAGCGTTACTGGACCATCTCACGAGAGGACTTTCAAACCCACCGCCAAGGTACCGAAAACGATGAATACACCCCTTTCTAAGAGTGTAACTTTTTGGGCAAAGGTGTCAGTCGGAAGGGCTTTTTGCCTTTCCGGCGGCATTTTTGCCGAAGGTTCACGAAATACAGCATTCGCTCGAAAATCGCGTTTTTTGCTTACTCCTTACATCTTCCAAATCGAAGGATGTCAGGAAAGGTGTCAATGTCCCTTTTTCTTCATTTCCAACACCTTCCATTACCTTCTTTACATATTTACACCTTTTTTGTGTAAACTTTATATAAGAGAAGGAAAAAGAGGGAAAATAGGAAAATATAAAGAAAAAAATTATATATATATAAAGATAGGGGAGAGTGTAGTGCGTAAATCAGGTAAAAAAGGGATGGAAAGGAGGCCCGCCCGATGAGCCGTCACGATGAGTACGCCGCCGCCGAAATCCGCCGCATGCAAGCCTACCGGGATGCCTTCAGTGGCCCCGCCGCTCAAGCGTGGATGGCAGCCATGAGTCCGGAGGAACGGGAACGGGCGGAAGCAGCCGGATTGCTTCAGCCGCGACTGGAAGGCCAGCAGATGGGGCTCAGTCTGGAGGCGCTCACCGAAAAGCAGATGCCTACCGTGGAGCCGGAGGTGGAAGGCTTGCGCGAGGACGAAGCGGATGCACCGCTGAGCCTCATGGACATCATGCTGGACGGCAAAGGGAGCAACGAGGCCCGGCAGGTCGTGCATGACTTCCTGTGTGCCTCCGGTCATCCTGAGCTCACTTGGTCCTGTTTGCAGTACCTTTGCGGGTACGGCACCTGCGAGGAGCATGCCAAGCGGCACGGCATGAGCAGGCAGAGCTTCAACTACCATGTGCGCACCTTGCAGGAGCAGCTCGGTCTGCCGCCGATGGGCAACCAGAAGAAGGCATCATCCCGGAGCAAGTACCGGCAGAACAATCGCCGGAAATTGTCCGTTTTGACATCGACCTGTGAATATGGAGACCATTCCCCAACAGCTTGAACTTTTCGACCCGCAGAGCTATGCCGCCACCCCTAGCCATGTCGACATGACGGAGGGGCGGCAGGAGCTCCCGAACGTGGTCGGCGTCAATTTCACCCCGCAGGGCCTCATTGTAGCTGATGTGGCCACCATGCAGCCGGAGGAGTTCAATGCCATCTTCCGCTCGGTCATCCGCTTTGCGAAAGCGAGCAACTGGCTGCTGGGAGACACGCTGCTGCTCTGTGAACGCCGATGGGGCGTGCCGCAGGTGCAGAGCAAGTATGCCGAAGCCATGGCTGCCACGGGCCTGAGCAACGGCACGCTGCGCAACATTGTTGCCACTTGCCGCGCCTTTCCGCCGGAACGCCGCCATGAACGCCTGTCCTTCTCTCACCACCAAGAGGCCGCCTGCATTCAGAGCACCGCAGACGAACGCGAGAACTTTCTGGCACTGGCCGAGAGTGAGGGGTATTCCTGCACCGAGCTGCGCCACCACCTGCGCCAAATCGTGCAGGAGAAGGAGCGCAACACAACGCCGGAGGAATCCGTGGCCCCGAACGCTGACCGACCTTTCGGCCTGTTACCGCTACCGACCCAGGAGGAGGCAGACAAGGCCATCCCCTGTGCGCTGGAACTGTCGCGCTTCACCTTCTGGGCATCTCAGCACCCGGCCACCAGTTTACCGAAGGAACATCGAGCCGAATTGCTCTCCCGACTCCAGCCCATTGTCGAGTATGCAGGCCAGCTCACCGCCACCGCCAACGCATTTTGACAACCGCCTAAAGGTATGGAGAATATCGTCCAAAAACCATCAGAACCCCACATCTGTGTTAGAGTTACTGCGAGAGGGAGTCTCCCTTATACTCTGATACATAGTATACTAGGTAGTAGGAAGTCTCCTTAAGAGAGACCGCGCTCTTCTTGTGCCTGCCTTCTTTTTATGATTCGAGCACGCGAGCTTTTTAGCGGTTCCCACTTTTTTGAGAGCAAGCACACCTAAAGAATTGACACATAAGGCTTTTTCCTTCAATGTCGGAACCGCGCAATACAACCCGCTGAGTTGGCGGGTAGGCCGGGAGAAACGCTCCGCCGTTTTTCCCGGTCTTTGCGTTCCAGAGACTTGCAGCAACATGACGCATGGGCAATCTTGCTCCGCTCTGTCCGGCCATGCTATTTTTCCCGGCCACATGAAAGCAAAACCTCACTTCCACCTTGGGCAGCTGGTCTGCACTCCGGGCATCATGGCGGCCTTTAATCTCCACGAAATCACCGAGCTACTGCTTCGCCATATCAGCCATGACTGGGGAGATCTGTGCAAATCTGACAAGCAGATGAATGAAGCCGCTCTCACCTCCGGCGACCGGATATTGAGCTGCTACCAGTGCAGCCATGGCCGCCGGGTCTACATCATCACGGAAGCCGTGAATGAGGCAAGCGGCCAACGCGACTACACCACCATCCTGCTGCCGTCAGAATACTGACGCGCCCGCCGCCCTCAGCCGTTTTGACAAGCGGCTGAGGGTAATATGGCAGGTATCACACAGGAAGCGGCGGAGAAGATTCTGGAGGCCGATTTTACCAACATCGTCCGCAAGGTGCGAGACGGTAAGACTCTCACCTCTACCGAGCGAGCCCGTGTACAGGCCCGCGCTGCCGGAAGCTCCGCCACATTGACCGAAGCCAAGACCATTGTCGAGCTGGCATCTGCTCTGGGAGTCACCCGGCGCACGCTGAGCAACTGGCGCAAGATGAAGGGAGCCCCGGAGCCCAACCCCAACGGGAGCCATAATGTGTCGGCGTGGCGAGATTTTGTACAGGCTAACGAGCTCAAGGGCCATGTGGATGGCGGCGGAGCTGAGACGGAGGCCCTGAAGGCCCGCAAGCTCCTTGCCGAAGTGGAGGAGCGCGAGCTCAAGGTGGCCGTGAAGAAGGGAGAATACATCCTCCTCGAAGACGTGCGGAAGGGGTGGCATACGCTGGTAGGCAAAGCCATTGCGCTGCTGCGTGCCAAGTTCGAGAACGAGCTGCCGCCCATCCTCAGCGGACTGGATGCCCAAGGCATCCGGGAGGAGAACAGCAAAGCGATAGATGAAGTGTGCCGCCTGCTGCATACGAGCAAATCCGGATTGACCTCATGAGCTCCACCCTCGAAAGCCGCTTTTCCGAGCTCTGGAACCTGCTCGATGGCCCGGAGCTGCTGCCGGAGTACCGCTTCCACCCGCCGCGCCGATGGCGGGCTGATTTTGCGCACCCGGCAAGCATGACCCTCATCGAGATAGAGGGCGGAGTCTGGAACCGGGGCCGCCACCTCACCCCCAAAGGATTCATGGCGGATGCCGAAAAATACCTTACCGCCGCGCTGGATGGATGGGCAGTCCTGCGCCTGACCGAGCCCCAGATAAAGCCTGAAACCCTGTGCCACATCATCGAATATGTCCGTCAACGAGCAACTACTCAACATCTGGCAGGAGGCATGGAGACCGCCTGACCGTCAGCCCGTCTGGCAGTGGGCCGAAGAGCATATCCGCTCCATTCCGTACAGCCCCATGCCGGGCCGCTTCCGCATAGCCAACTCCCGGATGATTCAGGAGGTCATGGACGCGATTGTAGACCCGCATGTCCGGCTGGTCAGCATCGTGGCATCCGTGCAGAGCTCCAAGACCACCGCGCCGGAGGTGGCTCTGTGCTACATCATAGCCAACTTGCCCGGGCCTACCCTCTGGCTGGACCAGACGGACGATGACGCCAAGGACCAGAGCGAAAGCCGCCTGCAAAAGCTCTTCGATGAGTGCGAACCGGTGAAAAATCTCTACCCGGCCAACCCCAACAAGAAGCGCAACACCACTATCTACTTCAACAACGGCATGACCCTCTGGGTAGCCGGTGCCCATAACCTCAGCAACCTGCAAAGACGTTCCATCCGCTGGCTTATCGGGGACGAGACTTGGAGATGGCCACAGGGCCACATGGCAGAAGCGGAGGCCCGCGTGACCGCCTTCGGCTGGCTGGGTAAGTGTATCTTCTGCTCGCAAGGCGGATTCGAGAATGACGACACCCACCGCAAGCACGCCACCACCGACATGAGGGAGTGGCAATACCGCTGCCCGCATTGCAGCACCCGGCAGCCCTTCACATGGCAACAGGTACGATGGGCCAAGGATTGCCGGGACGATTCCGGGGAGTATGACTTCGGCAAGGTGCGCGATTCCGTGCGTCTTGTCTGCCGGGAATGCGGCCACGAGTTCGAGGACCATGACGAAACCCGCCGCCGCCTGAATGCGGATGCCTGTTTCGTGCCGCTCAATCCCCGCGCCGCCCGGGAGAATGTCGGCTTCCACTGGAACGCCCTTGCCACCATGAGCTGGGGCTCGCTTGCTGAGATGTACCTACGCGCCAAGGAGGCCTCCCGCAAGGGAGACAACAGTCTGTTGCAGCAGTTCTACCAGAAGCGACTGGCACAGGCATGGAACGAGTACAAGGAGGACTACACCATTGACCAGAGCCTCAGTGACTACCTGCTCGGGGAAAGCTGGCAGGAGGAAGCGGATATCGGCGGCATCCCGGTGCGCGTGATGACTGTGGACGTGCAAAAGGGCCATTTCTATGCGGTCGTGCGCTCATGGGCAGCCAACGGAGCATCCCGTCTGTTGCACTGCGAAAAGGTCTTTTCTTGGGAGGCTCTGGAAGGCTTGCAGCTCTCGCAGGGAGTCAATTCGAGCCTTGTATTCCTGGACTGCGGCTACTCCACGGCGGATGTGTATGCCAAGTGCGCCGAACATGGATGGTTCGGCCTCATGGGCGACCGCCGGGGTACTTTCCCGCACCGCACCCGCTCCGGGCAGACCGTCATGCGCTACTACTCGACCAAGCGCAAGGTGAGCGTGGGCCGCGACCGATATGCCACCATGTTCTATTGGAGCAACCTCAATATCAAAGACTGTCTGGCCCGCCTCCGCAAGAATGCCGAAGGTGCCACATGGGAGGTTCCCAAGGACGCGCCACAGGATTATCTCGACATGCTCGACTCCGAGCGGCGAGTGTATGAGCGCGGCAAGTGGATATGGAAGCAGATTCAGAACCGGGCGAACCACTATTTTGACTGCGAGGCCATGCAGGTGGCAGTCGCGGCCATGCTCAAGCTGGTGGGAGCCGAAAGTACCGCCGCCCCCGGTGAAGGTTCCGAGTCCGAAACATAAAACGAACAAAAAGCCACTATAATGGCCCCGGAATTTAGGACACCAGTTTAAGCCCCCTTTTGCTTGTGTAGCACAGCAGGCGTGTGTATAATCAACTAACACACGTATATGCAAAACGAAAAGATAC
>JAGBDZ010000026.1 GCA_017937215.1 Akkermansia sp.
ATAGCCCAGCGTGGAGCCGCCACGCGGCGGAACGCTGGGTAAAACGAAGAACATATCAGAACCCCGAACGAAGTGAGCGGGTGGCAGAAAGCGCAGCTAAAACACTAAGCCAAAGCTTCCCGTCTCCGGGCTCACGCCCTACGCCGTGGCGGGCTGCCACCCACTCCGCTACGCTCCGGGGTTCCGGTCATTCTTTGTACCATACCCAGGGTTTCGCCGCTATCGCGGCTGCACCCTGGGCTAAGAATATACCGCCCTCCGGGCTCAAAATTCCGCTACGCTGACGCTCCGCAAACTACTCTACAAATTCCAATTTATCGCGCAACCTTCTCAATCATTGTGACACGTGAAGCCATATAGCATGCGTGACCGCCTCATTCCCTCCCCTTCCTTTTCTCGCTGCGGAAGATTCGGGGGCGGAGGGGCGAAGCTGAGGTCCATATGCCACGGGCGGCGGCGCGGGCACGGGCTTCAGCTTCGGCCAGCACAGCATCATCGGCCGCGTAGTGGCGGTAGAGCCAGGCGAGACCTTCCTTGAGCATAAAGCGGTTCACATAACGAGCGCCGGCATAGACTTTGCCCACGTAGCGGCCGTACTGGTCCTTGTCCAACACCTCCACCCGGATGGGCTTATCATAAACCAGGTAACCAAGTTTCTTGCGGGCTTCCCGGGCAAGCGGCTGGTCTTTCTCCGGCGCGTCAATTCCATAGAGACGAATCCGCACGCGCTCAGCGCCCGGCAATTCCAGAATCAGGGAATCACCATCGGATACCCCCACGCAGATTCCGGTCATTTCAAAAGGAAAATCCATGAACGGAGTATTTATTTGAGCCACTCGGTAAAGGGATACACACCCATTTCAGCAAAGGGAGTCGAGAGGACGAACAGGAGTCCGCTGACCAGAACACAGGGAACATCAACCACCACAAAGCAGACGGCCGAAAGTGGATAAGCCCAGGCAGCATGCAGCGTGGTGCGGTATTCTCCTGTGGGTAGCAGTTCCGGGCTATTTTCGAATTCCTGCAAGACTGCGGAGTCCGACAGTTCGGCAGGCACGGCGGTCCCGCTCCACATATCCAGACGGTAGGTCAAAAGTGGTTGTTCATCCCGGGTATCGGAGATGAGCTCATAGGTCGCTTCGGGTGTTGGCGCCATGGCACTTTGCACCCAGTCCGTTTTCCGGGAGCAGGAAACCACGCGCCCCTCTATGTACAAATCATGGGACCGGATTCCCGGGATAGACGGTTGATGAACGCACCACCGCCGACCATTGGTCTGCACACAATCATACTCGCGCCCATAGTCTGCCAGGCGCGTGTGTGTATTCAGCACGCAGGAACTCAGCAAAAGGCAGCATACTGCCAGGAAGAACAAATGAGCTTTCATGACCAGCCAATGAGAGAATATCCGCAAGTTCGCTGCCTTATCTGTACCGCTCTTCCGGGAAGTTGCGGTAGCCGATGGTGAGCGGGCTCATGTCATCCAGCAGGCGGCGGTCGTAGCGGCGGCGGGGCGGCTCCAGGTTGCCGAGGGTCTTGCCCTTGTCCGGCTCAAAGAAGAACTGGAGGTAGTAGTTGCCGGTGTAGCCCAGGGCGTGGGTATCGCGTATCATGCGGAGGATATCCGCTTCATCCAGCAAGTCGGGGTGCACGGTGGTGCGCACCTCATGCTCGATTCCGTATTCAATCAGGGTCGTGAGCGTTTCCTGGTAGCGCTCGAAAAGCAGTTTGCCGCCGGGGAGACGCCAGCTGCGGTTGGAGGGCATTTTGTTATCAAGCGCCACGTAGTTGATAAGCCCTTCCTCCAGCAGGGCGCGGACGACGTGGGGATTGCTGCCGTTCGTATCAACCTTGATGAGGTAGCCGAGCTTCTTAATCTCGCGGCAGACTTCAGCAATATCGGGGTTGAGGGTGGACTCTCCTCCGGAAAGCACTACGGCATCGAGAAAGCCGGCGCGCTCCCGGAGGAAAGCCATCTCATCCTGCCCGCCACCATGACTCAGAACAAGTTCCGGGTTATAGCAGTAGGGGCATCGCAGATTACACCCGGTGTACCAGAAGATACAGGCCGCTTTTTTCGGGTAATCCAGAAAGGTAAGCGGGGTGATATCTGCGGGGTGACGCATAACCTGAGGGTTCGCAAACGCGAGTTACTTGAGGATGGCGTCGCAGCCACAGCCGCAGGGCTCCACAAAGTGAGCGCGCTCCTCGAACTCACCCTGCTTGCCGGCGTTGAAGGTCTCCACCGGTCGGTGGTAGCCCATCACGCGGGTGTACACGGTGCACTTGGTGCGCTCCTCGGCGTGCTCGCTAAGCAGCTGCTCGTCGGTCTTGTATACGGGTTTTACTTCCTGATCGCTCATGGTCGTGGTTTCTATTGGTTGGTTTGGGTTAAATCTGGCGGGCATCAGAACAGCGGCAGCTCAGGCTGCTCCTCGGTGCGGGCGCGGTCGATAATCTCCTGGTCGCAGAGCGGGCAGAAGTCGTGGCGGCCGCGGAGGTAGCCGTGCTTCTCGCACACGGAGAAGAGCGGAGTTACCGTGATGTAGGGCATCTTGAAGTTGGTAAGCACCTTGCGCACGATGTCGCGGCAGGCCTCCGGGGAGGAGATAGCCTCGTTCATGTACATGTGGAACACCGTACCACCCGTGTAGCAGCACTGCAGCTTGTCCTGCATCTTCAGAGCCTTGAACAGGTCGTGCGTGTAACCGGCCGGCAGCTGAGAGCTGTTCGTGTAGTAACGGTGGCCGGGGGTACCGCTCTGGATGATATCGGGGAAGCGCTTCTGGTCTTCGCGGGCAAAGCGGTGAGTGGTGCCTTCTGCAGGGGTAGCCTCCAGGTTGTAGAGGTTGCCGGTAGCCTCCTGGTAGCCGCGGATTCGTTCGCGCATGAAGTGCAGCACTTCCTCGGCAAAGGCGATGCCCTGCGGCTCGGCGGTGTTCATCGTGTCATTGGAGAAGTTGCGCAGCATTTCGTTCATGCCGTTCAGACCGATGGTGGAGAAGTGGTTGCGCAGGTGCGGCAGGTAGCGCTTGGTGTAGGGATACAGGCCACGCTCGTACAGGGTGTTGATGAACACGCGCTTCTTCTCCAGCGTGTCCTTGGCCAGGTCCATGAGCTCGCCCAACTTGCTGTACAGCAGGTTCTTGTTGCCCTTGTACAGGTAACCCAGGCGGGCAAGGTTGATGGTCACCACGCCGATGGAACCGGTCATTTCAGCAGAGCCGAACAGACCGCCGCCGCGCTTTAGCAGTTCGCGCAGGTCCAGCTGCAGACGGCAGCACATAGAGCGCACGGCATCCGGCTTGTAGGCCTCTTCGTCGATTACCTTGTTGCCGTTCTCGTCGTACTTGTACTGGGAACCCACGAAGTTCTGGAAGTAGGAGGAACCGATCTTGGCGGCGTTCTCGAAGAGCAGCGGCACGTTCTCGCCGTCCCAGTCGAAGTCCTCGGTGATATTCACCGTGGGAATCGGGAAGGTGAAGGGCTGGCCCGTGCTGTCGCCTTCGGTGAGCACCTCGTAGAAAGCCTTCTGGATGACCATCATTTCCTTCTGGAAGTGCTTATAGGTCAGGTCCGTCAGGCTCTCCACACCACGTTCCTTGGCGATGGCCAGCAGCTTCTCGTCCTCGATACCTTCGAAGATGTGCTGGTTGCCGGACATGGGAGTCTGCTCGCGCAGGTCGCGGGGCACCGTCCAGTCGATGGTCACGTTGGTGAACGGGCTCTGGCCCCAGCGGCTCGGCACGTTCAGGTTGTACACAAAGCCACGCAGAGCCTTCTTCACTGCCTTGTAGGGCAGCTGGTCCTTGAACAGGTAGGGGGAAAGGTAGGTATCGAACGAGCTGAAAGCCTGTGCACCGGCCCACTCACTCTGCAGAATGCCCAGGAAATTGGCCATCTGCCCCAGAGCCTCGCGGAAGTGCTTGGGCGGGCGGCTGTTCACACGGCTGCGCACACCATTGAAGCCCTCGTTCAGCAGGGCGCGCAGGCTCCAGCCGGCGCAGTAGCCGGTAAGGCAGTCAAGGTCATGGATGTGGTAGTCGCCATTGCGGTGGGCGGCACCTTCCTCCGGGGTGTACACCTGGTCCAGCCAGTAGTTGGCAATCACCTTACCGGCGGTGTTGTTCACAAGACCTGCGTTGGAGTACGTGGTGTTGGAGTTGGCCTTGATGCGCCAGTCCGTGTTACCCACATATTCCTCGATGGTCTGCTTACAATCCACCCAGGTGTTACCCTTGTAAAGGCCGGCAATCTGCTCGCGCTGCAGCTTGTGCAGGAAACGGTATTTAATGAAATTGCGGGCTGTGTCGTAGGCGCCGGCTCGCATCAGTTCCTTTTCGATGCGGTCCTGCACCATTTCCACAGGCAGGTATTCTTCGTGCTTCAGTTTGTCCAGCACATTTGCATAGACAAGAGGATTGTACTCCTCCTGCGAGGCGTGGAACGCCTTCTCGATGGCCTGCTGTACCTTGTAGGCCTCGAAGCGTTCGCGCTTACCGTTTCTTTTGATAATTTCAGGCATGGTTGCGTGAGAGATTTATAAGTTTTCTTAACCCGTTAACCGGGGCACTCCAGCCAGCGGGTTGTGGCTCGGTGTTCGGGGTTGAATGTATCATGCATAATACCCCTTTGCAAGCAAAAAAATGAATGGGGGCACACTTTTCTTTATACAAAATATGGAACACTTAAACATTTCGCTACACTATATATTGTATATATACGTCACATGTCCTATTTTAGAACATTTCTAGTGATTCTCGTATGAAATATTGTCCGAAGACGTTGATTCAAGCGGGTTCTGCGACGAAAAAACGCCTTCTTAGCTAAGGCTCTATATGGTGTGGTTACAAAAAAGCACCCACAAAATGTTGCGGGTGCAAAAAGCATTTTTGAGTTGGATTAATTTTTTGCCCAGATGCACTTTAAGTAGTCATCTCCGTCGAAATCGAAGGGCATGGGCACCGGAATGAGGCTGGCAGAGGGAATTCCTTCCGCCACCATGCGACGGAAGGCCGACATGCTCAGTTTGCGGCAATTGGTGGAGCAAAGGATACGCCCAGCGGGAGCGAGGCAGGCAGCCGCAAGGTTCACCAAGTGGTCATAATCTTTTTCCACACGCCACACATGCCCCTTCTCATCGCGCGAGAAAGTGGGAGGGTCAAGCACAATGATATCGAAGCGGCGGCCCTGGCGGGCAAAGCGGTCCATCCAGTGCAGAGCATCGCCCTTGCAGAAGTAATGTTCATCCGGGTCAATATCATTCAGCGCCATATTTTCGCGGCACCAGCTCAGGCAGGGCTGGGCCAGGTCCAGCGTGGTGGTTTGCGCCCCGGCCAGCGCCGCACACACAGAAAAAGCGCCGGTGTAGGCAAAGGTGTTGAGCACCTTCATGCCGGGGCGGCAGATACGGCGGAGCTCTGCGCGGTTATCACGCTGGTCCAGGAAAATACCCTGGGAGTACCCTGCCCCCATATCCATGAGATAGCGTACACCGTTCTCCTGAATCACGAAACGCGGAGGAACCTCCGGGCCACAGAGAAACACCGGCGGTTCCTTCACATCCTTATCAAGGCGCTTCACATACACCGGGCGGCCGCTTGCTTTCAAGCAATCCTTCAGCGCAGCGGGCAGCGCCGTATCTCGCAGCGAAACCAGCAGACGATCCGCCAGAGCATCAATAAACACGCCCGGCCAGGGTGCACCATCAGACACGCGGAAAGCATCCGTCTCAGGTGGCAGCTTGGTCAGGCGTTGCTCCAGGAGCCTCTGCAGGGGATTTTTCACAGAAGGAAAGTCTTGGCTGCGTTGTCGGCAGCCTTGCGGATGGTGGCAGCCATGGAAGTGAGAGCATTGGCACGGGTGGAAGCCAGATGTTCTTTCAGGCCGCAGTCATCCAGCCTGCTGAGGTCAGCGGCCAGAATCTCTGCCGGAGTGAGCCCTGACAGCAGACGAATGAACAGCGCAATGAGCCCCTTCGTGATGAGAGAGTCACTATCTGCATGGATGATGAGCTTGCCGTCATCCATCTCAGTACCGACCCACACGCGGCTCTGGCAGCCTTTGATGAGGTTGCTGTTCTTGCGGTAGGTTTCGGGCATAGCCGGCAGACGCCGCCCCAGCGAGATGATGAATTCGTACTTCTCTGTCCAGTCCTCGAAGACGGACATATCATCCAGCAGCTCCTCGATGCGTGCGTTGTAATCCATCACTTATTGCGGCTGGTTGCCAGCGTGTAAAGCACAGCCTTCTGGGCGTGCAGACGATTCTCAGCCTCGCGGAAAATAACCGGCGCGTTGGCCTCCAGCACCTCATCCGTGATTTCATAGCCGCGGTAGGCGGGCAGGCAATGCAGCACGATGTGGCCGGGGGCTGCCAGCTTCAGCAGTTCATCATTCACCTGGTAGGGGAAGAATGCCTTTTCCTTAGTACCCTTCTCTGCCTCCTGCCCCATGGAAATCCATGTATCGGTATTGATGACCATGCAATCGCGCACCGCCTCGGCAGCATCAGTCGTGCAGATGATATTCGGGCAATCGAGTGCTGCCAGGGTCTCAGCCTTGGGCAGAGCCTGCTCCGGGCCGGCCAGCACCAGCGTGAAGCCGAGGTGCTTGGCGGCCCACATCCAGGAACGGCCCATGTTGTTATCCACATCGCCCAGGAAAGAAATCTTCATATCCTTCCAGGAGCCCACGCCGTACTGCTCCTCGATGGTGAGCAGGTCAGCCAGAATCTGGCAGGGATGCTCCAGATCGGTCAGCGCATTGATGGTCGGCAGCTTGGAATAATCCGCGAAATCCACCACGTCCTGCTGGTCATAGGTGCGGATGATGGCACCGTGAATCATGCGCCCCAGCACACGGGCTGTATCCTTGATGGGTTCGCCGCGGCCCAGCTGGATATCGCGGGTGGAAAGGAACATCGGGCGGCCGCCCAGTTCGGAAATACCCACCTCAAAAGAAACACGCGTGCGGGTGGACGATTTGGAGAAAATCAGTGCCCAGGTCTGCCCGGCCAAGGGCTGCTCGGTGTGGCAACCGCGCTCTGCCTTGAGCTTGTGGCCCAGGGCCAGTAGTTCACGAATCTGGTCAGCGCTCAGTTCTTCAATGGAAAGAAGGTTATTCATGGCTCTATATAAATTCCGGGAAAGCTGAACAGTAGCACGTTTCCCCTGCTCTGTAAAGTTCAGAGTGAGTCAGCGCGACCCAATATGTTGTTGTCAGCTGAAATTCTGCCCCGCAACATCAAATTATGTATCTTAATCCGGCCTAGCTATTCTTCAGCAGCAAGCCCCGCACCGAGAGCATATACTTCTGACGCGGATGCCGGGGCTGCTCCGGGTACAACATGCGCACCAGCCCCACCCCCATGGCTGGCTGCAGATAATTCTGCAGGAAGGAAGGCCGGTGTTTCAAACCGCAACGTTGCATCAACTCACGGACAGAGCACTCTTCATCTCCCATCCTGGATACCAGCAGTGCTACCGTATCCGGCAAGGGTTCCTGTACTTGTTCGGTTACTTGTTCGGTCACTTGTTAGGCGGACGGGGTTTCATGGATACGCAAGTATCTATTTTTGAGCTCATTCCGCTCACCCATCAACAAATTCCGCAAAAACTTTTCCAAGTAGGTAAAATCGCGTGCAACACCGGTCTTACGGTTGCTGTAATTCGCACGCACCAGAGCATTCCGAAAATACCATGAATGTTTCTCAAACATGGAATTGTCTACATCAAACCCCATAAAGCGAAGATAGGTGATAAGGAACACAGCGGTTGTTCTCGTATTCCCCTCGGCAAAGGGATGAATCTGCCACACACCCGAAATAAAGTTCGCAATATGCCTCACGGCACCGTCCAGGTCAAGGGTAGCATAATTGAATGCACGTTCGCGCTCAAAATCAAACTGAATGGAGCTCTGTATCAGTTCGACAGGACTGTATGCGACTGATGCGCCACCCAGCACCCATTCCTTCTTGCGAATATTGATTTTGCGGGACTCGCCAGCAAAGGGAAATACTCCTTCAAAAATTCGTTTATGCGTCTCCCATAGCGCGGCAGGGCAAAATGAAAATGCATGCTCGCCGAGTAACTTGGCAATATTGGCCGCCACCATATCAGCCTCTGAAGCATCTTCGCCTTCAGTGGTACGCTTTCCCTTATCCTCGTAATAAGAATGGATGAGCTGACGGGCTTCATCGATGGAAATAACTCCTTCCACGTGCCGGATTGCAGTCTCCTGCAGGAATGGAGAAGTTTGCAACCCATCTACGGATTGCAGGCCAATAGCCGCCTGCCAGGCCGCATAACGCTCCTGACTTCCGGCTTCTGTATCTGGCGTATATGCTCCAAACTCACTCACCATAGTCCTCGGGTATATTAGCATGAACCCACCTGCCACACAAGCCGCAACAGAAATATGCCGTTATTTCTGTGCCACGCACAGAGATTTGGCTTGCGTGAAAGGCGGGGCGGGAGTATAGTTTCGCACCGAAATGAAAGCCCTCGTCAAAACAAAGGCCGATAAAGGCCTGGAGCTGATGGACGTGCCGATGCCTGAAGTCGGCCCGAATGATGTTCTCATCAAGATATACAAGACCGCTATCTGCGGCACCGACCTGCACATCTGGAACTGGGATCCCTGGGCCCAGCAGACTATCCCGGTGGGTATGCACGTGGGGCATGAATTCTGCGGCGTCATCGAGCGCGTAGGCGCTGCCGTTACGGAGTACAAGCCGGGTGATGTTGTTTCCGGCGAGGGCCACATCGTCTGCGGTCATTGCCGCAACTGCCGCAAGGGGCTTTTCCACCTCTGCCCGAACACCAAGGGAGTGGGCGTGAACCGCGAGGGTTGCTTCGCAGAGTACCTCTGCATCCCTCAGAACAACGTCATCCGCATCCACAAGGATATGCCCATGGAGATTGCCTCCATCCTCGATCCCCTGGGCAACGCTACGCACACTGCCCTCTCCTGGGACCTCGTGGGTGAGGACGTGCTCATCACCGGTGCCGGCCTTATCGGCTCCATGGCTGCCGCCGTCTGCAAGAAAGCCGGCGCCAAGAGTGTGACCATCACCGATGTGAGCGACTACAAGCTCAACCTGGCCCGCATCATGGGCGCTGACCGCACCGTGAATGTCATCTCCGGCGATAGCATCGCCGCCGCCCGCGAAGACCTCGAAATCTCCGAGGGTTACGGCGTGTGCCTCGAGATGAGCGGTGCTCCCGCCTGCCTCAAGGACATCATCACACACTCCGCCTACGGTGCCAATATCTCCCTGCTCGGCATTCAGCCCGGCGGCTCCGGCATCGACTGGAACACCTTCGTGTGGAAGGGGCTCAAAATGAAGGGTATCTATGGTCGCGAAATGTTCGGCACCTGGCAGAAGATGGATGCCATGCTGCGCTCCGGGCTGGATGTTTCCCCCATCATCACCCACCGCATGCACTACACTGACTTCAAGGACGGCTTTGAAGTCATGAACTCCGGCAAGTCCGGCAAGGTGGTGCTTACCTGGGCTGAATAAAGCCCACGCCTGCTTTCATTACCCCCACCCGCGTGCATTGGGAAATATACCCATTGCACGCGGTTTTCTTTGACACCGCTGCAATATATTGCTAAACTCTGCGCCAGCAAGCCATTTCCATGAAAGACGAACAACAAACACAGCTTCCGCTTCAGACACACAGCCGCGGGCTCTGGATTCTCAGCCCTCTGGTGGTATTCTTCGTGCTCTACCTGAGCGCCTCCATCCTTCTGGGAGATTTCTACAAGATGCCCGTAACCGTAGCCTTCATGGCTGCCTGCACCTGGGCCTTTATCGTCTGCCGCCCGCGCCGGTTCAGCGAGCGCATCGAGCGATTCTCCCGCGGCGCCGCCCACAGCAACATCATGATGATGGTGTGGATTTTCGTGCTTGC
Source organism: Akkermansia sp. (assembly GCA_017937215.1). Lineage (GTDB taxonomy): Bacteria > Verrucomicrobiota > Verrucomicrobiia > Verrucomicrobiales > Akkermansiaceae > Akkermansia. The sequence continues at coordinate 9,920 of JAGBDZ010000026.1, forward strand.
CGGGGCTTTTGCCACCTCTGCCAAGTACATCGGCTCGGTGGATGCCACCGTGAACCTCACACTCTCCCTGCTGCCGGCCAATATGGTGCTGGCGGGAGTATTCCTGGCCGCATGCATCATTTCCCTTTCCATAGGCACCTCGGTGGGCACCATCGTGGCGCTCATGCCCGTGGCCGTGGGTCTGGCAGATAAAGCGGGTGCCGACCTGGCCATCATGGCCGGCAGTGTAATCGGCGGCGCTTTCTTCGGTGATAACCTCTCCTTTATCTCCGATACCACCATCGCCTCCACCCGCACCCAGGGCTGTGCCATGCAAGACAAATTCAAGGCCAACTTCGCCATTGTTCTTCCGGCAGCCATTCTGGTACTGGTGCTTTATGTATGCCTCGGCTGGAACCTTGCCCCGGTGGAAATCACGCAGGACACCGAGTGGCTCAAGGTGCTGCCTTATCTCCTTGTGCTCATCACTGCACTCTGCGGCATCAACGTCATGAAAGTGCTCATCCTCGGCATTGTGGCTACCGGCATCGTAGCCGGGATTGAGGGCGGCTGCACCATCATCGACTGGGTGGGCTCCATGGGCAAAGGGATGACCGGCATGGGCGAGCTCATCATCGTGACCCTGCTGGCCGCCGGCATGCTCGAACTCATCCGCTTCAACGGTGGTCTGGCCTACATCGTGGAGCATCTCACTGCCTGCATCCGCGGACGCCGCGGCGCCGAATGCAGTATCGCCCTCATGACCGCACTTGCCAACTTCTGCACAGCCAACAACACCGTGGCCATCGTAGCTGTCGGCAACATTGCCCGCAGCGTTGCGCAGAAATACGGCATCTCTGCTCCCCGTTCCGCCAGTCTCATGGACACCGCCTCCTGCGTCATCCAGGGCATCCTGCCTTACGGTGCACAGCTGCTCATGGGCTCTGCTCTGGCCGGCATCACGGCATTCTCCATCATCCCCTATCTCTTCTATCCCTTTGTCATGGGAATCTCCGCAGTCATCTTCATTATCTTCGGGCTGGCCGAGAAAAAGTCCTGCTGAGGATATTCCCCGGATGCATTCATTTCAAAAGGGCAAAGCCGGTCTTTTTCCGGCTTTGTCCTTTTTCCAATTTGATGATTGACTGACGCGCACGTTGTGTTATAATTGCGCTTCATAGGGGTTTACGATAACCACCCCAGGTATAGAAACAGTGGACGACGATATCATTTGCACCGAAAAAATCATTGCTGACCGTAAAACCTTCTTCCTTGACCTGAAGAGCAACGCTCGCGGTCGCGTGGTTCGCATCACGGAAAAAGTGAGCTCCAACCGCGACCGCATCATGGTGCCGGCGGAGATTCTGGACGATTTCATTGCAGCGCTGGAGGATATCCGCCGCGCCAATAACGAGAACTGATTCAGTTCCCTTTTCCCCGCAATAGCGGAAAATTACACTTTGTTAGTAGGATTGGCAGACATTTGTCTGGACAAGCCACTTGTTTTGTGCTTAAATCTCGGCGAGACTGAAACAAATCCAACTACGAACAACAACTAACAAACACGCTGAATATGAGGAAGATAAAAGTATTGAAGCTAGGCTGGGAGTTCCCCCCGCTGATTAACGGCGGACTTGGGGTGGCGTGCATGGGTATTTCGCGGGCGCTTTCCCAGAAAGTGGAGCTGAACGTCATCGTACCGAAGGCGGCGCCTGATGCAAAATATGATGGTTTTGAGCTGATGGGCGTGAACAACCTGAAGCACGAGCAGATGGAAACACTGGAAGAGGGCTACACCTACGAAAGCTTTACCGTAGTAGGCAAAGCCCCGGTAAACCTGGATCCCTATGCCTGCACGGAGGGAACGCCGGGCAACATCACCTTCACCAAGGAAGGCAAGCTGCTCTTCTCCCGCATTCACAAAGCAGATTTAGAGCTGTTCACCGGCAAGGAAGACCTGTATGCCGGCGACCTGGCCCGCAAGGTTATCGAGTTTTCCAAGATTTGCGCCGTCATGGCCCGCAAGTACGACTTCGATGTGGTGCACGCGCACGACTGGATGACCTACCTGGCCGGCGTAGAGGTAAAGAAAGCCACCGGTAAGCCGCTGGTGGTGCATCTGCACGCCTCGCAGTTCGACCGCGCCGGTGCAGATGCCCGCGGCTGGATATACGATATTGAAAAGTATGGCATGGAACAGGCAGATGCCGTGATTCCCGTATCCAAGTACACCGGCACCATCGCCGCCGGACACTACGGCATTGACCCCGCCAAGATTTTCCCGGTGCACAATGGTGCCGACCCGGTGCATGTATTCCACAGCAAGAAGAAATTCCCGGAGAAGCTGGTGCTGTTCCTTGGCCGTCTCACGGCGCAGAAGGGGCCGGAGTTCTTCCTGCAGATTGCAGCCAAGGTACTGGAGCAGACCGACAACGTGCGCTTCGTGATGGCCGGCACCGGTGAGAAGCTCCGCCAGCTCATCGAGACCGGGGCGTTCCACGGCGTGGGCGATAAGTTCCACTTCACCGGCTTCCTGAACAAGCAGAAGGTGAACGAGCTGCTTTCCATGACGGATGTGTACTGCATGCCGTCCGTATCGGAGCCCTTCGGGCTTTCCGCGCTGGAAGCCGCCCAGTTTAATATTCCCGCCGTCATTTCGAAGCAGAGCGGCGTGGCGGAAGTGATGAAGGGAGCCCTGAAGGCAGACTTCTGGGATGTGAACATGATGGCCAAGCACATCGTGGACCTGGTGACGGATGAAAAGCTTTACAAGCAGGTAGCCGAACAGAGCGCACAGGACATCAAGAATTCCAATTGGGAAACGGCGGCAGATAAGATGATTCGAGTCTACCACCATGTGCTTGGCTGGTAACAACAACTAACCCCTATACGACAACAAAATGAACATTACGCTCACATTTCACGCGCACCAGCCCAACCGGCTGATACCGTATGATTTCTTCAAGATTGGCGAGCACGCGTTCTACGAGGATGACCAGATGAATGGCCGCGTGCTGAGCGCCGTGGCCGAGCGCTGCTACCTGCCCGCCAACCGCATGATGAAGCAGCTCATCGAGCTTTCCGATGGCAAGTTCAAGTTCGCATTGGCAATCTCCGGCGTGATTCTGGAGCAGGCCAAATACCACCGTCCGGACCTCATCACCTCCTTCCAGGAGCTTGCTGAAACAGGCTGCGTGGAGTTCCTGGCCATGCCCTACTATGCATCCCTGGCCTCCCTGTATTCCACAGGCGAATTTGCCGAGCAGGTGCAGGAGCATTGCGACCTTATTGAAAAACTCTTCGGCCAGCGCCCCACCGTGCTCTGGAACACCGGCATGCTCTACTCCAACGCCATTGCTGCCCAGGCTTATGATATGGGCTTTGAGGGTATCATGGCCGACGGCAGTGGACGCATGATGAGCAACCGCAACACAAACGACCTGCAGTGCGCCCCACTCATCGACAAGACCAAGACCCTGCTGCGCCACCGCCACCTCTCCAACGACCTGGCAAACCGCCGCACCGATCCCAGCTGGAGCGAGTATCCGCTCTCGCCCTACACCTTTGTGGAGTGGCTGAATGCTGAACAAGGCCAGGTGGTGAACATCTCCATGGACTACGAGACCCTCGGCGAACGCCAGGCAGACAGCACCGGCGTGTTCGAGTTCTGGCGCACCATGATTACCGCTGCGCTCTTTGCCGGCAACGAGTTCTACACCCCCGGCGAAGCGGTGCGCACTTTCCCGTCCACCGGCACTCTGAATTGCCCGAATCCCGTAAGCTGCTCCACCTATGGCACCACCACCCACTGGAACGGCAACGTGATGCAGCAGGAGGCCATCAAGAAGATTTACGACCTCGAAAGCTCAGTGAAAGCCAGCGAGGACCGTGATATGATTCACGTGTGGCGCAAGCTGCAAAGCGCGGACCACTTCCACTACATGGAAAAGAGCAACGGCTTTACCCCCTACCCCTCACCGTATGATGCCTATATCTACTACATGAACGCCCTTGCCGACCTCCAGGTGCGCGTGAAGCAGGAAGCTGAGCTCATCCACAAAGCAGCCAAGGTCACCATTGCCTGATAAACGAAGCTGCGAAACATCTATAAAACAAGCCGCCGTCGGATAAGATGGCGGCTTTTGCTGTACGAAACAGACACCGGCACCCCCCAGTGCGGATTTATTGCTCCGGCAATTAAAGAATATTGCTTAGACTCAACGACAAATTGGAATTTATCGGACAGTTGGCGGACGGAACGTCCTCGGAATTCAGAGTCCCGGAGGGACGTCAGCCCTTAGACCGGGGTGCAGCTGCGTCAGCAGCGGAACCCCGGGTATGGTATAAATACTAACCGAACCCCGGCAGGGGTGGCAGAAAAGGGTTCAGATTCTTAATGCTGAGCTTCATATGATAGCCGCGCCTGCTGCCACCCCACTTCGGGGGTTCCGGGAATATTATTTGCCTGACCCGGGGTTCCGCCTCTTCGAGGCTTCACCCCGGTCTACGGGCTGACGTCCCTCCGGGACTCAAAAACGCCTCGGGCTTTCAGCCCGATAAACATCAATTTGTCCGTCACCACCAATACGGATAACACATCAATCTTTAATTGCCTCATCAATAATTGAGACAGAGCCGGCGCAGAGCGTCGTTTTTGCTTGACAAATCTCCACCTGTCAGGCAGATTATACGGCAGTAAAAGTATACCTTTTTTCACAAAATGGAACCGTACAGCATGAAGAACCCGTTCCCAGCCACGGTGCTGGGAGTCCGCTCTGTTACCAAGCCCGGCAGCGCCAAGGAAACCATCCACGTGGATTACTCACTGGAGGGTTCCGGTCTGACCTACACCACGGGTGATGCCCTGGGGGTGATTCCCTGCAATGATCCCGCACTGGTGGATGCCCTCATCGCAGCACTTGGCCTTGATGCCGCAGCCGAGGTACCCACCCCCAGTGGTGAAACGGCTCCGCTGCGCGAGGCGCTTATCAGCTCCTACGACATCACCAACCTGAAGAAGGGCAACCTGACCAAGTGGAATGCCGTGGCCAACAGCGAGAAACTGGCCGGCATTCTGGCCGATAAGGACGCCCTCAAGGATTTCTGCTGGGGCCGTGACCTGCTCGACCTCGCCACCTGCCCGACCTGCAAGGCCACGTTCCCGGATGCAGCCGCTTTCGTGAGCATCCTGGGCAAGATTTCCCCGCGTCTGTACTCCATCGCCTCCAGCCCTGATGCCGTGCCCGGCCAGGTTTCTCTCTGCGTTGGCGCTGTGCGCTACACCACCAACGATCGCAAGCGTGGCGGCGTATGCTCCACGTTCATGGCCGACCGTCTGCAGCCCGGCGACAAGGTAAAGGTGTTCGTGCACAGCAACAAGAACTTCCGACTGCCCGAGGATGGCAACACCCCCATCATCATGGTGGGTCCCGGCACCGGTATTGCTCCGTTCCGCGCCTTCTGGCAGCAGCGCGTAGCCGACAACGCAGCCGGCCCCATGTGGCTCTTCTTCGGCAACCCCTACCAGGCCACCGACAACTGCTACGAGGACGAGACGGCCCCGCTTGTGGAAAGCGGCAAGCTCAAGCTCTCCGTCGCCTGGAGCCGTGACCAGGCCTACAAGATTTACGTGCAGAACCTCATGGAGCAGGCCGGCGAGGAAATCTGGCAGTGGCTCGAAAAGGGTGCAGCTTTCTACATGTGCGGCGACGCCAACCGCATGGCCAAGGACGTGGAAAAGGCCCTGCTCGCCATCATCTCCAAGTACGGCAACCGCTCCGAGGAGGAAGCCGCAGCCTACCTGGCCGATATGAAGGCTGCCAAGCGTTACCAGAAAGACGTTTATTAAATGCAGATTGCAGAACGCAGAATGCAGAATAAACAATGAGCGAGCTGCGTGCAGCTCGTGGACAGAAAAAAGCCTGAGCGTTGCTCAGGCTTTTTTTATTGCTCCGGCAATTAAACCGGTCTGAGCTCAGCTCAGACCGGTTCTGCTTCAGGCGCGACAAAAGCCGCGCACTAACTTAATTATTCTGCATTCTGCGTTCTGAATTATGCATTCTGCGAGAGGTACTTCGCAACACCTTCGTGAGTGGCCTGCATGGCTTCCTGACCGGGATGCCAGCCCAGAGGGCATACCTCGCCATACTGCTCGAAGTGATGCAGCGCATCTACCATACGGATTGCTTCGTCGATAGAGCGGCCAAGCGGCATATCGTTCACAAGCTGGTGGCGCACAATGCCCTGCTTATCGATAAGGAAGAGGCCGCGGTAGGCTACCAGCTCACCCTTCACCTGCAACTTGCCGTTTTCATCCACATAGCGTTCGCCGGCCAGCACATCGAATGCATCGGCGATAGTCTTGTTTGTATCGGCCACCAGCGGGTATGTAACACCGCTGATACCACCCTCACACTGCGGCTTCTGGCACCAGGCCCAGTGGCTGTACTCGGTATCCGTGGAGCAGCCGACCACCACGGTATCGCGCTTGGCAAACTCTGGCAGTGCAGCCTGGAACCCCAGCAACTCCGTCGGGCATACGAAGGTAAAATCCTTCGGATAGAAGAAGAACACTACATACTTCTTGTCCACATAGTCCTGAAGACTGAAATCATTCACGATTTCACCATTCACCACTGCGGTCGCCTTGAATACGGGAGCTTGTTTTCCTACTAACATGATATGTAATTATTGGTTGTTGGCGTTAAGATACACTAACGCTCGATTTTGTTCAAGCTTTTTTAGAACTTTTCTAAAATTATTTTTCACATCTTGTCAGAAATTGAAAAATATGATAAGTTTGGGCGCATATGGAAACACCGGGAGCGAGACTCACCTCACTGGATGCCCTGCGGGGGCTGGACATGCTCATTATCATGGGGGTAGATGCACTCGTGTATGCATTATACCCGGTCAGCGGGGGCGGGGAGGCCTGGAAATTCATCCGCGAACAAATGGGGCATGCGCCCTGGGAAGGGCTGAGATTATATGACTGTGTCTTCCCTCTCTTCGTATTTATGTCCGGCATGGCCATGTGTTTTTCGCATCTGCGGCGGATAGATGCACCACTGGGGAAAACGCTGCGGCACCTCTGGGGCCGAGCGCTGGCTCTGGTGCTGCTGGGGTTCCTGGTCAACGGCAATATCAGCTGGGATTTATCCACCATGCGCTGCGCCTCGGTGCTGGGGCTCATCGGGCTTTCCGGAGCACTTGCAGGCACATTCACCCTGCTCTGCGGTGGCCGGATGTTGCCGAATCTCGCACTGGCCGGACTCATTCTGTGCGGCGTGGGCGTGGCTCAACAGCTCGGGGGCGACTACACCCCAGGCGGCTGTTTCAATGCCCGGGTGGATGCCCTGCTTTGCCCGGGAGTGCTACATAGCGGCAGCTATGACCCGGAGGGTCCGTTCTGCATCATATCTGCCACAGCGTTGTCCCTGCTGGGCTATTGTGCCGGAAGACTTTTCCTGAATATTGAGCGGGGGCCCCTGCGGGTCAGCACGATGCTGGTGTGCGGGCTCATCCTGCTGGCAGGAGGCTGGTGTTTACCCTGCATCAAAGGCATCTGGACCCCTGGTTTCGTGCTCTGCTGCGCCGGCATCAGTGCTATCCTCATGGCCATATTCCACCTGGTCATCGATGTTCTGGGACTGGTGCGCTGGTGTCTGCCGTTGCGCGTGGTGGGACTGAATGCTCTGGCCATCTACATCCTCACGCACCTCATCAGTTTCCCCATGCTTACCAACCGCATGCTGGGTGGCACCTGGGCGCTGTTCCTTACGCCGGAATGGCAACGCGTAGCCAACGCCGCCGCAGCGCTGCTTCTGGCCTGGTGGCTGTGCTGGTTCCTGTACAGGAAACGCGTATTCATCAAGCTGTGAATTCAAAGAAGCGTGGCGTGGTTTTTGCTTGCTTCGCGCGTGTGTGCGTGTTAAGCTATGCGGTAGCATGAAAGTTATCACGATTTACGGCAGCAAGAGCGACCTTCCTTTCATGGAACCGGCTCGCGTATACTTCCAGGAGAACAATGTTGAACACGAGGAGGTAATCTACTCTGCCCACCGCGATTTACCCGCCCTCATCGAATACCTGAAAGACCTGGAAGCCAGCGGTACCAAGGCTGTGCTGCTCTGCGTGGCCGGTCTTTCCGCAGCCCTGCCCGGCGTGGTGGTAATGAACACAGAGCTGCCCGTTATCGGCGTGCCGGTGCCCTGTGGCCCCCTCAACGGCGTAGACGCCCTGCTGGCAATCTCCCAGCTGCCGGGTGGCGTGCCTGCCACCACCGTGGGCCTGCACAAGAAGACCCCCGTGAATGCCGCCATGGCAGCCCACCGCATCATCAAGCTGGCAGAATAAGAAACGGGCGCCGCCCCCGGGCAATCCACTCACCATCATCCCCATGAGTACGCCTAAAGATCTTCTCACCATTGAGTCGCTCAGTGATACCGACATCCGCAGCATCCTGAAAGGAGCCGCGGAGATGAAGCAGGTATTCTGCAGCGGCAAAACCCACCCGGCTCTGGCCGGCAAATCGGTACTCACCCTGTTCTATGAGCCCAGTACCCGCACGCGTTCCTCGTTCGAACTGGCAGCGCGACGTCTGCAGGCCGATGTGACCACCTTCACCGTGGCTACATCGTCTGTAGTCAAGGGCGAGTGCGTACACGACACCATCGATACGCTCATGAGCATGCACATGGACTACATCATTGTGCGCCATAAGAACAGCGGTATTCCCGCCGTCATCGGGCGCCACGCCAAGGCCTCCGTCATCAACGCAGGCGACGGCGCCCATGCACACCCAAGCCAGGCTTTTCTGGATGCTTTCACCCTGCAGGAAAAATACGGTGAACTCACCGGCAAGCGCGTCGTCATCATCGGCGATATTCTGCACAGCCGCGTAGCCCGCTCCACCAGCACCATCCTGAAGCGTCTCGGCGCCGCCGTGGCCTACATGGGGCCCGGTCCGCTGGTGCCGCAGGAAAAACACACTGGCATTCCCCGTTTCACGAACTGGGATGCCGTGTTCGAATGGAAGCCGGATGTCATCTACCTGCTGCGCGTGCAGAACGAGCGCATGGACACCCCCTTCTTCCCCTCGGCAGATTATCACAATGCCTTCGGCGTGACCGAGGAGCGTCTGAAGCGCATCGATGACCTTGACCTGAGCATCATGCACCCGGGCCCGGTGAACCGCGGCGTGGAACTGTGCGACAACGCCATGGAATACCGCAACAGCCTCATCTGCAACCAGGTCGAAAACGGTGTAGCCGCCCGCATGAGCATCCTTTCCTACCTCACTCCCCGGACTCAGAACAATGACTAGTACTTACATTCGGAATGCCACCTGGGCCCCCACGGGTGAGAAATTTGATATCCGCCTGGCCCCGGGCCACAGCCAGGTTGTGCCGGAGTTTGGCGGTATCACCATCAGCGATGCAGAGGTGAGCCCCGCCGGCCAGATGAATATTCCTGAGCGGGCACGCATCATCGACGCCGCCGGCAAACTGATTCTGCCGGCCCTCTTTGACATGCACGCCAAGGTGGAAATCGAAGGCCGCAGCAAGCGGGAATCTGTGACTCGCACCGGCCAGGCCGCAGTGCAAGGCGGCGTGTGGGGCATGCTGGTGCAGCCCACAGCCGGATTCATGTTCGACAACAGCGCCGCGCTCGACAGTTTCCGCGAGGCAGTGGGCCAGCGTTCCGCAGCAGAAATGATTCCTGCCGGTTGCATTTCGCAGGGTATGAAGGGTGACCAGCAGGCCCCCTACAACACACTGGCTGCGCGCGGCATCAGCATCCTGAGCGATGCCGGCGAGCGCCCCGGCAACCTGCTCATGATGCACCGAGCCATGAAATATGTGGCAGAACTGGGCATGACCATGGCCATTCGTGGCGATGTACCCAGCATTACCGCCAACACCTGCATGCACCCCGGCACAACCTCCTACAAGCTGGGCTTGCACGGCACCCCGGCCTGCGCCGAGGAAATCGGCCTTGAAATCATCGTGCGTCTGGCTCAGGATGCCGGCTGCAAGCTGCATGTGCAGACAGTGAGCACCGCCGAGGGTGTGGAAATCATCCGCCGGGCCAAGGCTGCCGGCTGCAAAGTGACGGCAGAAGTAGCTCTGCACCACCTTCTCTTCACGCACGAGAATGTGGGTGATTACGACACCAACTACAAGACCCTGCCCCCGCTGCGCGATAAGACCGACACAGAGGCACTGCTGGCCGGTGTGAAGGACGGCACTATCGACTGCATCGTATCCGACCACACCCCCTGCACCCCCTTTGCCAAGAAGCAGGACTTCCCCTCCGCGCCGCAAGGAATGTGTCTGCTGGATTACTTCCTGCCCACAATCTACACCTACCTGGTGAAGCCCGGCAAACTGAGCTGGGGCGAACTGGTACAAGCATGCTGCGTGAACCCCTGCACCATCGCCTACCCGGACGTGATTGATGCCGAGGAACCGGAAGGCATGCCCCTGCTCCTTTTCGACCCGCAAGCCGCGTCGGTCGTCACCGAAGAAACTCTGCCATGCGGCACCCTGAACACCCCGCTGCTGGGCCACACGCTCTGCGGCGGAGTAACCCTCCCTCTCCAATAAAGCCATGATTATCTACATCATCAGCGATGGCAAGAAAGGCCACCTTTCCCAGACCCGCGGACTGGCCAATGCCCTTATTGAACAAGCCACTGAGCGCAACCCCGAACGCAAGCACGAATGCTTTGAGGTGGACATCACCGGTCTGAGCTGGTTCAAAAAGCTCTTTTACAAGGGTAAGGAACTGACCCACCCGCGACCGGATCTCATTCTGTGCGCCGGTCACGGCACCCACCTGGCAGCTTTGAGTCTGGCCCGCCACCTGCGTTGTCTCTGCATGGTTTGCATGCGTCCGAGTCTGCCGGCAAGCATGTTCGACCTGTGCATCACCCCGCGTCACGACCTGCCGGACGGCTTCGAGGCCAATGGCCAGGTGTTCCCGACAAACGGCGCCATCAACGGCATCCGCCCCACGCCCGGCGTGGAGAAGACGCAGACGCTCATCCTTATCGGCGGACCCAGCAAGAGCTACAACTGGGATGCCGAGCTGGTGCTCAACCAGCTTTCCTCCATTGCACGCCTGACAACCACCCCCATCGTGCTCACCACCTCCCGCCGCACCCCGGCCGATTTTGTGCACGACGTGACCACAGCCTGCCCGAATATCCGTGTGATTCCTGTAGACGAAACCGGCCCCAACTGGGTGCCGGAGAACCTGGCCAAGGCAAAGGAAGTGTGGGTAACGCAGGACAGCGTGAGCATGGTGTACGAAGCGCTCTCCAGCGGGGCTCCGGTGGGCATTATCGAGATGCCGGCAAAGGAAGGCCCGCACAAACCGGATGCCTCGCGCATTGCCCGCGGTCTCAACATGCTCATTGCAGACGGCAGCGTATGCCGCTTCACCGAATGGGCCAAGACCAACACGATTCCTCAGACCGGCACCGTGATGAATGAAGCCGGACGTGCTGCCACCTACATTCTGGAAAACTTCCCCAAGCTTCTGCCATGAAAGTGATGCACCTGCTGCCCTCCCTCAGCTCCGGCGGGGTGGAACAAGTCGTACTTGAACTCTGCGAAGGACTCTGCGCCCGCGGCGTTGAAAATGTTGTTGTTTCCGCAGGGGGCAGCATGGTTCCGGCCATCGAGGCCACCGGCGCGCGCCACATCACGCGTCCCATCGGCAAGAAGAGCCTGCTTACTCTCCTGCAGGTGGGTAAGACCGCCAGACTCATCCGCGAGGAAAAGCCGGACATCCTTCACCTCCACTCCCGCGTGCCGGCCTGGGTGGGGCAGCTCGCCTGCAAGCGGATCCCGGCTGCCGAGCGGCCAGCCATCGTATCCTCCTTCCATGGGTTCCACTCGGTCAATGCCTATTCAGCCATCATGGCCAAGGGGGACCGCGTCATTGCCGTATCGCGCTGCATGCGCCAGCACATTCTGGATAACTACCCGGCCACTCCGGAATCCAGCATAGTCGTCATTCCGAATTCTGTGGATGCCGCGCGGTTCAACCCCTCCTACAAGCCCACCCCGGAATGGCTGGATAAATGGTACACAGATTACCCCGAGCTTAAGAGCAAATACACGCTCTGCCTACCCGGCCGCATCACCCGCCTGAAAGGAGCTCCTCATCTGGGACCCATCCTCAGTTACCTGAGAAGCAAGGGCATCCCCGCTCATGCCGTGGTGGTGGGTGAAACCAAGAAAGGAAAAGAAGCCTATCGCGAAGAAGTCCAGGCAGGATTTGCCGCAGCCGGCGTAGCCGATTGCGTGACCTGGACCGGGCATCGCAGAGATCTGGCAGATGTACTCTGCGCATGCGATGTAACCCTCTCCCTCACCCTTCAGCCGGAGTCATTCGGCAAAACCACCCTGGAGGCACTTTCCCTTGGCCGCCCGGTTGCAGGATACGAGCATGGCGGAGTGGGCGAGCAGCTCCAGCTTTTCCTGCCGGAAGGTATGGTTCCCACCGGAGATACCCAGGCCATGGCCGAGCTGCTGGAGAAATGGTACAGCACGCGCCCTGTTCCCCTCGCGCCCATACCTGCACCCTACCGCCGCGAGGACATGATACAGGCTCACATCGACCTCTACGAGGAGCTCCGTAAATAACTTAGTCTGCATGAATGTGCTGCACATCAGTCCGCGTCTGCGCCCCGGCGGTGTCAACCAGCTGGCTGCAGACCTGGCCTGCGGCTTGCAACAGGCCGGATTCCGGAACACGGTCATTTCTCCGCCCAATGAGCTGGTCGGCAAATTAACCGCAGCCTCTGTGCAGCACCACAGCTCCCGCAACATTGCGGTCTTCACCTACCTGAAAGAGCTTCAGAGAGTCCGCAGACTGATTAACAGCACCAAGGCGAATATCATTCTCGCCTACACCACACCTGCGTCAAGCCTGGCCTGGCGGGCCTGTGCCAACCTGCCGGAGGAACAGCGCCCCCGCATCATCGGGATTCACACCACCTATCCCCGCCACCCCGGCTGGGCTGCCAGTCTGAACCGCTGCGACGCCATCGTCGCCATTTCCCGGCACCTGCGCAATGAATTAACCCACCGCGCACGGCTCGATTCAGAGCGCAATATCTGGGTTATCCCCTATGGCGTTAACGAAGAGCTCTGCAACCCCGATTACAAGCCTTCCGATGCCTGGATAGAGCAATGGTTGCGCACCCACAAAGAATTGGAAAACACGCTTTCTGTCTGTATTCCCGGAGCCATCACCCCCCTGCATGGGCTCGAGGATGTGGCGCCCATTCTGGCCGGTCTCAACCGAATCGGCATCCCGATTCATGTCTACATAGCCGGCGATACTGCGCGTGCAGACCGGCATTATCTCAGCACGTTAAAAAAATTATACAAGAAGAGTGGCATCGAGAAGCAAATCACCTGGCTTGGGCTGCGCCCGGACCTGCGGGATATCATCTGCATTTGTGATGTTGTTCTCTCTCTTGCCAGAGTTCCGGCCAGCCACGACCGCACCGTGCTGGAAGCGCTTGCCTTGGGACGCCCGGTAGCCGGTTACGACCACGGTGTGGTGGGCGAAATGCTGGATGCGTTCCTGCCTGAAGGGCGTGTAGCCCCCGGTGATACTTCCGGCATAGCAGACCGACTGGAACAGTGGCATGCCTACCGCCCGCACATGAGCGAAGAACTACCCTATCCCTACCGTCTGGGAGATACCATCCGCAGCTTTGCTGAGCTATGCACCTCGCTCTGCCATGGGCGCTGAATCAAGCCTGTCATTGACAAATCGGACAAAATGGTGTACCCTCTGCGCCGCACGTTAATTTCGAGATGATAAGTTTCACGAACCTTTCCCGCTACACCGATATCGGCTCCAACTGCTACCTGCTCGATATGGATGGCGTACGTATAGTGCTGGATTCCGGCATGCATCCCAAGAAAGACGGCGCCGATGCCACCCCCGAATTCAATCTGATAGGAGCCGCCGACCCCGACACCATTTTCATCACCCACTCCCACCTGGACCATATCGGCACCCTGCCCGTGCTCCAGGATAAATACCCCTCAGCAGAGGTCAACATGACAGCCGCCACCTGCGAAGTGGGCCAGGCCATGCTCCACAACTCCGTAAACGTGATGACCGCCAAGCGCACGCAGGATGGCATCATCGAGTATCCTTTCTACACACACGCAGAGCTGGACCACGTTGCCCGCTGCTGGATGCCGCGCCCCTACGGCACGCCCTTCCGCATCGGCCGCAATGGACGAGTGCTGGCCACCCTGCACGATGCCGGGCACATTCTGGGCAGCTGCGGCGTTGAGCTCGAAAGCGAAAGCGGCACCACTATACTCTACACCGGCGACGTTCAGTTCGATAACCAGACCCTCATTGCCGGTGCAGATTTCCCGCAGAGTGGCATTGATATTCTCATCATGGAAAGCACGCACGGCTGCACCGAGCGAGATGCAGAGTACACACGCGCGAAAGAGCTCCGCCGTTTTGCTGATACAATCCGTGAAGTACTGGAAAACAATGGAGCCGTTCTCATTCCTGTGTTTGCCCTGGGCAAGAGTCAGTGTCTGCTCACTGAAATAGGGCGCTTCAAGGAACAGGGTCTCATCCCCGATGTGCCTGTCTATTTCGGTGGGCTGAGTTCCAAGATTACAGCTGTTTACGATAAACTCGCCGACAGCACCCCCCGACTCAAGCCCGGATTCCGCATCAAAGAACACGTGGAAACCCACGGGCTGCCCCGCCAGGGGCAAGCTCCGCTCGTGGCCTCTCCGGGCAACATTTACCTGGTTTCCAGCGGCATGATGAGTGAGCACACCGTCTCCCACATCCTGGCTGAGCAGATTATCACCCACCCGAATGACGCCATTCTCTTCGTGGGCTACAGCGACCCGGAAACCCCCGCAGGCAAAATCAAGGCAGCCAACCATGGAGAACTGGTGCATCTGCGGGAAAAAGGCGGTCAGGCCTATCCATTGAAATGCCGGGTGGAGTGTTTCGACTTCTCCGGTCACGCCACCCGCAGAGCACTCATTGACTACGCCCGCAGGCTCAACCCCGGGAAGATTCTGCTGGTGCATGGCGACCCGCCGGCGGTCGAATCCCTCAGCAACGAGCTCAAAGAGCTGATGCCGGGCACGGAGATTCTCGTTCCCGAACCCGGCCAGCCCGTGCGTCTGAGTTGAGCGGCACTATTTGCCGTGGTGGTCCACTTCCTGAGTGATAGCCAGGATACGGAAATCCCTGTGCCCGGTATAACGAATGCACAATGACTGCCCCACCCCGGCATCCGGCATCTGCGCCAACCGCAAGGAACCAGTAAAGGGCATATCCGGCTTATCGGGCAAGTGGTGCTCCCAAATATCATTCGCCGTACTTCGGAACTCAAAATCCGTATCGCTTTCCAACAAACGGAGTTTGAAGCGGCTGAACTGACGCACGGAATTGAAACTGGCGTTGCTCTCCATGGGCATTGTGCGCAATCGTGCCTCCAAGGGAATACCGGCGCGATACGTTCTACCGGCCCGGACGCTCGCCACATTCTGCAGGCCGGAAGCCTCTGCGGTAACCATCACTGATTCATCGGCAGTGACATCCTGCACACACACATCATGCCCCGCGAGGTGAGCTGCGCATTTCAGCGTTCCATCCCTATCTGATACAAGCTCCTCCAGGCAATCCAGGTGCGGAGTATCATTGCTCATGCATTCCAGCACCACAGCGCCGGTGTTTTCCACCTGAACAGCCAGCCACACATCATCCTCCTTGCCGGCTTTGCTCTGGAGGGCCGCCAGCGTGAGCACGCGTCTCCCTTTTAACGCCACTCGCTGCCAGGCCGTGACCTGCTGTTCCAGATTAATGGTCAGCATGGCAAGAGAGTTATCCTTCATCAATGCCCATATATTGAAATTAGCTCCGCGCTGCACGCACCACTCTTTAATCCCGGCGGCAAACAAATGCTCTGCCAGCATGCTGATATCTGTAGTCGAAAAGCCGTCTGCTTCCAGTCGATATGCTATCTCCCGCATACGGCGGGAGCCACGCTGGACAAACATGATGGTATTTTCCACCGCCCGGGCGGGTATGCTTTCGCTTCCCACAGACGATTGCCTGCGAAACGACACGGAAGTGGGTGTCAGCGTACTGCCGTTGCCCGACACAAGGACCCATTCACTATCGGACGTTCCCACCAGGAGCTGGCGGGTTGCACACAGCCAGCAGATGCGGCTCTGGTCACTTCCCATGATATTCAGATGCAAGGCATCATCATCATTGGAACCCATGCGGAAATTCTGAAAATCATCAATGGCGCTCGCCAGCAGCGTTGTGGGCAACCCCGGCATGCCGCCGAGCCACAAACGCCCCTGAAACATAGCAGAAAATGCCGGGTATCCATTTCTGGGGCCCATGGCAGCAAAGCTCCACATGCGCGTGGAAAAACTGACAGGCATACCCAGATAAGTCTGCATCACCCGAGCTCGGGCATGCTGGGCATCGGTCACCGACGTAATCCGAAAGCGGTATTCGCGGGTTGCGCGCAGAATGCGGAACTGCACCATGGCACCCAGCGTATCCGGATCTGTGCAACAACGGCAGACCAGCACCATGCGGCAAGGGCGGTCTTCCGAACCACTGATAGCCCAGTTCTGCCGCGTCTCATGATTGGATTGAGAAAAGGTTTTCACGCAGGTCCAGTTCCACAGATGAAAATCCGGTTCCTCATCCGGCGTATCATAGGAGCGCCACACCTCCCAGTATGCATTCCAGTTACCAGTGGTCTGGAGGTCCCAATCCCCCGCAACCTCATACGGTTCATTCGAATCATCGAGTCGCATGATACCGGGCTGGAAAAAATGCGGGTAATCTCTCAACAGCTTGCTTCCATTGAACGAGCTGACAGAATAGGGTCGGATGCACCTGTAAAAATAGCACATGGCACTTGCTGAATCCTCCTGATACAAGACAGCGCCGAGAGCGACATTTTTTGCGCTGATATCCGGGGCCGCCACTGCCTTTGTCTTTTGCGCAGAGTTCGCAAAAAGGATGCGTGCCGGCATCGTGGCGTCGGCAAGTACAATTTCATTACCCTCCATTGCGGGCGTAAAGCGGTGTTCACCGGCCTGAATGGTGAGGCTGGCATACTCGCCGTCATTTTCAAATTCCACTGTAAGCAACCCTTGCTGCTGCGCGTATGTTTCTCGCGGCATCACATGGAATGAGGGCTGCACGCAGGTCCAGCTCGTATCGTTATAGCGATACAGCACAACCGGCGGATGCGTCGGGCATGATACATAGACGGCATCATTCACCTGGTTAAAATGGAGAGTTTCCAATTCACCGGCTGTGGACCATGGGGTTGGCAGCACAAAAGTTTCACCGGCCTGAGTAGTCAATAATCTGCCATCTTTGTACACATGCATTCCACCGGGAAAGAACTCCAGCATCAGCGCGTCATTCTCAGCATAGTAAAACGGCACCAGGCGTACATTCTCCGATAGGAGAGTGTTTACAAAACGCGTTCCGGGACGCAACTGTATACCGCCATAAGGCTGAATCTGAAAGTTAGTAATTTCTGCGGCCCCGCGCTGGTATGCCTGCAAATCAAACCGCGAGCCGAGCCAGGGGCTGAGCTCGCCCGATGTAAAACCGAGTACTATTGGTATTTCCTGCATATGCAGCATGGTGTAACATGCCGCCGTGCCCCAGGCAACAAGAAAAGAGGTGTGGAAACCGCGTTCCACACCTCCTTCTGCGGGAAAATACTATTCTATCAGGCCCCGAGTTCAACCAGAATGGCAGCAGCCCGGCGCACGCATTCCTGACATGGCACCTTGTTGCAGCCTTTGATTTCACGGCAGGTCGAGGCCCCATTGGCCGCAGCAAAAGCTGCCAGGATAGCTGCCGATTTCTCAGGCATCACCTGCATGGCGCCATACAATGCGCCGCAGGTCCCTTCCGGCGCACGCCCGCCGCCACACAGCGCCATAGGTTCAACCAAATCCTCGCGGCCGAATGCAGCACAGACGGTCTGGGCACAATTGTACATGTAGGGTTTCTGCCGGAAAGTTGCCAGCGCTTGTTCAATGCGTTTCATATGTACTTCTTATATCACGAAGGTGTGGACTATGTCAAGGTTTCCAGAGTTCGCCGCAGGCATCTGTGGGCATGCGCCAATCGCCGCGCGGCGAAAGCGCTATACTGCCGACCTTGGGGCCGTCCGGAACGCAGCTGCGTTTGAACTGCTGCTGGAAGAAACGGCGCAGGAATGTTTCGAGCGTGCGGCCGATGAGAGCCTCGGAGAACTCACCGGCAAAGGCGACCTGGGCCAGCACACGGAGCTTGGTGGGTTCTGCTCCATACTTAATGAAATGATACAGGAAGAAATCATGCAAATCGTACGGTCCGAGAATATCCTCCGTCTTTTGCTCCATACTGCCATCATCGGCAGGAGGAAGCAGCTCCGGGCTCACAGGCGTATCAATCACATCCTGAATCGTCTCTGCCAGGCGAGCATCACCGCAATGCGCGGCTTCATAACTCAGCAGACATCGGATAAGAGTCTTCGGCACAGAGCAATTCACGCCATACATACTCATGTGGTCGCCGTTGTACGTGGACCAGCCCAAGGCGATTTCGGAAAGGTCGCCGGTGCCGACCACCATACCGCCGGTCTTATTGGCCAGATTCATCAGAATGCTGGTGCGCTGGCGGGCCTGCACATTTTCATAGGTACTGGTGCGCAGAGAGGGATCAAAATCGAGGTCCTGGAATTGAAGCAGACAAGACTCCTTGATGTTGACTTCCTTAAAGGTAACCCCCAGCAGCTTCATCATGGCCACGGCATTGTTATAGGTGCGCCCCGTCGTGCCGAACCCGGGCATCGTCACCGCCAGGATGGTGGTATTCGGCAGATTCAGCATGCGGCAGGCCCGCACGCAGACCATGAGAGCCAGAGTGCTGTCCAGTCCGCCGGAGATTCCGATTACGAGACTCCGGGCATGCGTATGCTCCACACGCTTGGCCAGAGCTGCCGCCTGCGTGTTCAGTATTTCCTCACAGCGGGTTTTCTGGTCTTCCGGCGCCGGGATAAAGGGTCGCGAGGGCAAACACGCATATGAAAGGTCGCAACGGGCATCGAACTTAGCAAGCGTTATCCTGCGAACAGGCAGCAGGCCTGCTGCATTCCGTGAATCATTGAAGGTTCCTTCACTGCTGCGCGCTGCACCAAGACGCTGTAAATCTATATCGGCATAGATAATTTGAGTTTCACGGGCAAACATGCTGCCTTCAGCGGCAATGCGACCATTATCCGCAATAACCGACTGACCACCGAACACCACATCCTGCGTGCTTTCTCCCACAGCGGCAGAGGCATACACATACGCAGCCAGGCAACGAGCGCTCTGCTGGGCAACCAGCCCCTTGCAATAGGAAGAGCTGCCGGCAAGCGCGGGTGCAGCACCGGGATTGAAAATAACACGAGCCCCCTGCATGGCGAGCATGCTACTGGGGGGCACCACACTCCACAAATCGGCGCCTATCTCTATACCGAAAGTAAAATCTCCACGGTCCGTGAACACCAGGTCAGTTCCGATCGGCACCACGCCAAACCCGGGTAATTCCACCTCTGAGAGGCTCAAATCGGCAGCTGGGCGAAACTGGCGGCGTTCATAATCGCCGCGGTTGTTCGGCAGAAAACTCTTCGGCACCAGGCCCAGCACGTGCCCCCCCTGCACCACAGCTGCCACGTTGTATAAGCCCTCTTCTACAAACAGAGGCAACCCGAGTACAGCCGGCACATTCAGGCGCGCGGTCTCTGCCGCAAAGTGCGCCAGCGAACGCAGTGCTGCCTGCTGCAGATGGGGCTGGAAAAACAGGTCTCCGCACGAGGCGCCAGTAAGGCTCAATTCCGGAAACAGCACAGCATGAGCTCCGCCCTTTGCGGCTTCTCTCATCGCTTTCACCATTTCGTCAGCATTAAATGCTACATCTGCCACTTTCACCCGCGGGGTCGCGGCAGCCAGACGGTAATATCCGTAGGTACTCATATCAGTCTGTGAATATTCTGACACATTGCGGCCGAATGTCAATCTTCGATTGCCATCTACACATCCTGATTCAGGATTTTTTCTTAACATTTGAACAATTCCGCTCATTCATCATCTCATATTAAGCTTGACCAAGCTCTAGAAATATGGCAAAATCGCGCCACGTCGTTCCGTCTCATCTCTCGTTATGAAATACAGCATTTCAGCGTTATCCCGTAAGACCGGGCTTTCTATTCACACCCTCCGATATTACGAGAAAGAGGGTCTGCTCCGCTATGTTGAGCGCACAGAATCCGGGCGCCGCGTCTATGGAGAAGCAAGCATGGGATGCCTGCTGGGAGTTCTCTGCATGAAGCAGGCCGGCATGACCCTGCCGCAGATTAAGGCGTTCATGGATGTCACCATCGAAGGCGTGGCCACCCTGCCAAGGCGTCTGGAAATGATGCTCAGCGCCCGCGAACAGCTCAGCAAGCTCAAAGAAGCCGTCGACCGCGGCCTGCAGCTCGCGGATTTCTTCATCGGAGGCTGCCGCAATGCTATGGAAGCCATGAAAAACGGAGCCGACCCGGAAGAAGCTTTCCCCTACATCACGCGCGACGGTATTGTTGATTTTCCTTTCCTGTTCACGGAAGACGGTCGTCTCGAACCCGCGGCTCCGCCGGCAGAGTTCAATGCTGCGGAGGAAAAGAAAAAGGTCCGTAAAACACCAACCACCAACAAGAAAAAAATATGAAAGAACTTGCAAAATGGGCACCCGTAGGCGGCGCCATCTGCCTCCTCGTTGCTGCTTTCCTGATTGGCCGCAGTTCCCGCCGAGACGTCAAGGAGATTTACTCCATGATTGACCACTACGACAAGCTCGGTAACAAATAACTGCGGAAGACTGCTTTGAACGCACGCGCCGGATTTCATGACGAAAGCCGGCGCGTTTTGTTTTTTTCAGAAAAGGTGCATCCACGCTCTCTGAGTAAAGGGAATGATATCATGTTCGCGGCCCATATGCACTTTGGTACCCCACTCCGCATCTGCCAGCAAAGCACGGCCCACGGCCACCAGATCAGCCCAATGCAAGACTGAATCCCCAGTGCAGCCGGCACCGGGCAGACCAATTCCACCGTTGATGATAACCGGCCGATCAGCCAGCACCCGTACCCACCCGGCCAGAGGAAGAGCGCTCCCCGGGAATGCGGGTCTGTCAGCACCATCGCAGGCAAAGAAATCCACCCCGGACTCGCACAGCATTTGAAGCAATTCTTCCAATTCTGCGGGTGATGCCAGCAGCGGAGTATCCCATATATCCCCACCGGACTGAGAAAAACGGAAGATGACCGGAAAATGCCGGCCGACCACTTTGCGCACAGACTGAACCACCTGACATGCAAATCTGGCTCGGCGCATGATATCCCCACCATACTCATCGTGCCGCTTATTAGTTTCCTTTCGCAGGAACTGCTCTACCAGGCTGCCGCTGCCGCCATTGATTTCCACGCCATCGAACCCGAGCACACATGCAGAGCGGGCTGCAGTAGCAAAAGATGCAATGACTGAACTAATACGCCCCCGACTCATCTCTTCGCCTCGTTTTTCACCGCTTATCGGGTCAATTCCATTGGGGCCTACTGCGGGAGCTTCCGGATGGGGCATATCACCATTTGCCGGACGGAGCATCCCCACGTGATTCAACTGAGGCACGATGCCGCAAGCGCATGCATGAACAGCGCGACATATCTGCCGCCACGCTCTCAAGGCTGCACCACCATAAAAATGAGCCATGCCGGAATCTGCTGCGGCGGACGGATCGTTGACCGCTACCGGTTCCGTGATAATGAGCCCCACCATATTCCGGGCCCGCCGCTGATAATAATGCAACATTTCCGGAGTCGGCACGCCATTCTGAGAAAACAGACGCGGCAGCGGCGCCATTACCAGGCGCGTACGCAGCTTCAACTTGCGGTGGCTGTACGGGGTGAACAGAATATCAATATCTCGCAAACTTAGCTCGGCTTTTTTCATATACTCGGAATCTATTCCTTTCCTTACTTGATTTCAAGGAGTTAGAATAACATTTCTTAACAGATACCGGCAAAATATGCAGCATATGCCAAAAAGTGACGCAACGTTTCCTTGACTTAATTTGAACAAGAGATAGAATTGGAACATCCAAAACCTCACATATTATGAAGTTCCCCATCATCTCCACCGCTCTCGTGACGCTGTGCGCACTGACCGCCACTGCTCAGGCCGAAATCAAGATTGCTTCCGTCAACGTGCAGGAGCTCTACACCAAGTTCTACAAGCGCTTCGATACGGAAGTGACTCTCCAGAAGCAGCTGGCTGAGATTAAGGCAGACATCAAGACTCGTGAGGACAAGCTTCGCGCTCTCCAGGAAGACCTGAAGAAGATTCAGGGCAAGTATGATTCCAGCCTTTCTGACTCCGCAGTAGCCAAGCTGCGCGAGCAGTACCAGGCCAAGGCAAACGAGCTCAAGGCTGCCGACCAGGAGATGAAGGACTTTGTGCAGCGCCGCGAGGTTGCTTTCCGCGAGATGCGCAACAGCGAAATGCGCCTGCTGGTTGAAGAAGTGCAGACCGCAATCAACACCGTGGCCGACCAGAGCGGTTCCGACCTCGTGATTGATTCCGGCGCCATCTCCCCCCAGCCCCAGATTGGTATCGGCACCCGCGTGTTCCCCTACATGAAGAAGGACATCGACCTGACGCCCGAAGTGCTCAAGCAGCTCAATGCCGGTGCGCCCCAGGGCTTTGACCCCGATGCCGAGCTGAAGCGCCTTTACGGCACCCCCGCCGCTGCCCCCGCAGCCAACTGATTCACCCACTAACCCCCTCGAGCTTATCATGAACCTCACTCTCTCCGAAGTTCTCGAGCTCACCGGTGGCAAACTTATCAATGACCCGGCTCCGGAGATTTCCATCTCCGGAGTCGCTACATTAGACAGCGCCACCCCCGGTGAGATTGCCTTCCTCGGCAACGAAAAGTACTTCAACGACTTCCTGGCTACTAAAGCCGGCGCCGTGCTTGTACCCCCGGCACTTCCTCAGTACCCCGAAGGCGTAGCCTTCATTGAGGTGGAAAATCCCTCGCTGGCATTCAATGCTCTCGTTGCCCACTTCATGAAAGCCAGCACGGATTTTGTGCCCGGCATTCACCCCACTGCCTATGTTGACCCGGCCGCCAAGCTGGACCCCACCAAGGTGCGCGTAGGTCCCTGTGCAGTCATCGAGGCCGATGCCGAAATCGGCGATGGCTCCGACATCGGCCCCGGCTGCGTCATCTGCAAAGCTGTCAAGATGGGCGAAAACTGCAAGCTCTACCCCAAGGTGGTCATTCGTGAGCGCTGCATCGTTGGCAGCCACGTGGTCATTCAGCCGGGTGCTGTCATCGGTGGCGATGGCTTCGGATTCCTTCTCAACAAGGAAACCGGCCGCTACGACACTATTGACCAGGTCGGCATCGTTGTAATCGGTGACCACGTCGATATCGGAGCCAACACCACCATCGACCGCGCCCGCTTCGGCCGCACCGTCATCGGCGAAGGCACCAAGCTCGACAACCAGATTCAGATCGGCCACAACGTGACCATGGGCAAGCACTGCGTCATGTGTGCCCAGAGCGGCATTGCCGGCAGCACCCAGATTGGCGACTACGTGACCATCGCAGCACAGTGCGGTATCACCGGTCACATCAAGATTGAAGACAAAGTCGTCGTTGCAGCCCGTTCCGGCGTGATGAACACCCTCGAATCCGGCAAGACTTACTGGGGCGCACCCGCGGTTCCCTACGGCGAAGCCGCCCGCCAGTTTGCAGCCATGCGCAAACTGCCCGAGGCCTTCAAGGAACTCCGCGCGCTCAAAGCCAAGGCTGAGGAAATCCAGGAGCTCATCAACCAGGCCATTGCTGAACAGAACTAACAAACAGTTAAAATATTACAACAATCCTCCAGTGGTAATCCACCGGAGGATTTTTTTGCATCTTTATGTTATTTATAGACGAGAAAACTCTTGTCCTACGAATATGGTAGTGGTATACTCGCGCCATGACTGAAGCTTTACGCTACTACTGGCAACGACTTGCCCCCTTTATCGGAGTTTATGTATTCTTTGAACTGATAGAGCTGGGCATTCTGCTGGCCTGCGGCGTAAGCCAGCCTACTGACGGAGATTTTCAGGAATCCGTACTTTCTTTCATCAATGAAAACACGGCATGTCTTCTTTTCACGCTGCTGCCGTATCTTCTGTACCTGACCGTGCTGCCCCGCGACTTTCACTGCGGCCGGTGGGATAAGCGAGCCACGCTCATTTTCTTTTCCCTGTTCTGCCTGATAAACTGGCTAGAGGAACTGGTGGAAATTGTTTCAGCGGATTCCTTCCACCTGCTCACCAGAGATTTCATCATGTCACCGGCTTCGGCCTTGCAGGAGATGCTGGACTTACCCTATTGCGAGTGGTGGGCTGCTATCCTGCTGGTTGAGCTGGTGGTCACGATTCTTCTGCTGCGCAAACGCCTCATGCCGCAATCTCCGGTTCCTCACTATGTATTCCGCCTGGCCGTTCCGGGATTGACGGTTGGTTTTGCCTTTCTCCTGATGTACCAGGCCAAGGCATTCGATGAACTGGCAGATGTTCCGGCATTGTACGACGATGGGCTTTTTCACATATTCAAATGGATATATGACCTGACAGCAGTGCCCGACATTGCGCAGATATACGCGCTTCCCTGCATCTACCTGGGGGCTGTTTTCTTTGCATTCTTCACCATATGCCAGCTCCTGCGTCAGAACTTCCCCGGCACTTGCCGTTTTCTCAAGCTGCCGCGTTCCACAGATAACCTGCTTCCGCTGCTGCTGCTTTTCCTGGTCTGCGTCCTGCTGACGCGCCTGCTCAGTCTGGGCATCTACCCGCTCATGGACACCACCGAGGCCCGATACGGCGAAATGGCACGCAAAATGGTAGAAACAGGCAACTGGCTCCAGCCCCAGTTTGACTATGGCGTACCCTTCTGGGGGAAGCCGCCGTTGTCCTTCTGGGGAAGCGCCGGCACCATGGTGCTCTTCGGCATCAACGAATTCGGGGCGCGACTGGCGCCTTATCTGGCCACACTGGGTATTGGTCTCTGCTTCCTGCTGTGGCCGTTCCAAGAGCGCCGAGCTGAAAAAGCAGTTGCCGCAATCATCGTGTTTTTCACCTCAGCCATGGGCTTCGTTTCAGCCGGCGCGGTCATGACAGATGCCTTCCTGGCAGTAGGCACAACCCTGACTATGATCAGCTTCTACCGAGCCATGGCAGATGAAGTTCCCAGCCGTTTGTGGGGGTATCTGTTCTTCCTGGGGCTGGTTATCGGCCTGCTGAGCAAAGGGCCGCTGGCTCTGGTTGTCTGCGGGCTTCCGATTTTCGCCTGGGTTCTCTGGCAGAAGCAATGGTTCATGCTCTGGAAACGCATTCCCTGGATAAGCGGCACTCTGCTTATGCTGTTGCTCACCGTGCCGTGGTACATAGCAGCCGAACAGGCTACACCCGGATTCCTCCGTTACTTCATCATTGGTGAGCACATTGAACGATTCCTCGTCAAAGGCTGGGAAGGCGATTTATATGGCAAGGGGCACTCCCGCGCCCTCGGCACTATCTGGCTGTACGCTGTAGAAATGTTCCTGCCCTGGGTGCTGCTCGTACCGTTCCTGCTCCGCCGCAGCATGATGCGAGCTGTCAGCAGCCCGGAAAACGCTTTCCTCTGGTGCTGGGCGCTGAGCACCCCTGTATTCTTCACCATGGCGCGCAATATTCTGCCGGCCTATATCCTGCCTGCGGTACCGGCCTTCTGCATTCTTCTGGTGCGGCGGCTCTGGCTGTTGAGAGAAGTGGACGGCCGCGATTATCGCCAGTTCATCTTTACTGTCTTACCGGTACTCTGCATCGTTACACTGTTCGGCTGCGGCAAGGGATTTGACCACATCCAATACCGCTGTCACAAAGAACTGCTGAGTCACTGGGACGAGCACGCGCCGCTCTACTACGTCGATGACAAGGTGCCCTACTCTGCCCAATTCTATTCAGCGGGGCGGGCCGAGCTGCTGACTAAGGATATAGAACGCGTGCGCCACGGAGAATACCTTGCCGTTCACCGCTCTCAGTACCATCTCATCACGCATCCCGACGCCTGGGAACTCATCGCCCAGGACGGTTCGTGGCGACTCTACCGCAAGCGCTGAAGCCGCCATTTACCCACAGCTAAGTTCACCCCCCATTACAGCACATCGCCCCACTCCGGGGCGGGCTGAGGAGCACCAAGACCGCAGATGCGGTCAATCATGGCATCCCACTTATCCTGGCCCTGCAGGATATCAATCTGAATGCGGAGGAAATAGATGGGCACCTCCATCTCACCGGGGCGCAGGAAACGCACGGCATCTTTCTCCGTAGTCACAATCATGTCCATGGCACGCTCGGCGCAGCGCTCCACAAAAGCATCCAGGTCTTCCTGGTCAAACCAGTAGTGGTCAGGATAGCTGCGGCGGATTTCCACGTTCGCACCGAGCGCCTGCACCAGGTTCTCAAAGCTCTCCGGGCGGGCAATACCGCTGAGACAGGCTACATACTTGCCTTTCAGCGCAGAAAGCGGCAGCTGCTCTCCGGTAAAGATATTCTCCAGCAGCACAGGAGCATGGTTCGTCACGATGATATCGGCCACCTTATTGTACTTGCGGATGGTGGCAATCAGTTCGTCCTGAGGCTTGCCCTCGCTCTTGGTGAGGATGATATAGCTGGCGCGCTTCAGGCTGCGGCGCGGCTCACGCATGGTGCCACGAGGCAGCAGTGCGCCGGTGCCGAAGGGGAAACCGCAGTCCACCAGCACAATGTCAATCTCGTGCTTGAGCTTCAGGAACTGCATGCCATCGTCCAGAATGAGGGTATTGCTCCCCAGTTGTTCGATGGCAAAAATGCCGGACTTCACACGGTCTTTATCCACCAGTACCGCCACACCATCCAGATTGCGGGCCAGCATAAACGGCTCGTCGCCGGCATACAGCGGGCTGAGGTAGCGGGTTACGCCATCGCTGGCGATTTTCGGGATGCGCTTCACACGCTTGCCCTCTTTATCCAACCACACCTGCGGCTGCTCCAGGTCGTGGCTCTTGTAACCGCGGGTCAGAATGGCACACTTGCGCCCCCGGGAAGCCAGGCTGCGGGAAAGCAGCTCAACCACCGGGGTCTTACCCGTGCCGCCGGCCGTTATATTGCCTACACTCACCACAAAAGTGCCGAGGTAATGCACCGTCTTGAGGCGGCGGCGGAACAGGAACAGGCGTACCTGCACCAGAATCCAGAAAAAGAACGAGGCAAAACGCAACAGGCAGCGCATCATCCACGCGCGGAATCCGCGGGCTCGCCCGAAGACCACCTCGGTACCCCACTCTGCAAACTCTTCCGCGCGTGATTTCATACGTCTGCTATCCTAACAGCTCCGGCTGCTCAAGTCAACATCAGAACTCGCAATTGCGAGGAGTGCGCGGATAAGGCAGTACGTCGCGGATATTCTGCACCCCGGTCACGAACATGA
The DNA here is from genome assembly GCA_017937215.1 of Akkermansia sp. Taxonomy (GTDB): domain Bacteria; phylum Verrucomicrobiota; class Verrucomicrobiia; order Verrucomicrobiales; family Akkermansiaceae; genus Akkermansia. The sequence goes on from JAGBDZ010000026.1 coordinate 37,544, forward strand.
TGAGGCGCTCAAAGCCCACACCGAAACCGGCGTGCGGCACGGTGCCGAAGCGGCGCAGGTCGTTGTACCAGTAGTAGGCGTCCATATCCATACCCATGCGCTCGATGTTGCCTTCCAGCACATCCAGACGCTCCTCTCGCTGGCTGCCGCCAATGATTTCGCCGATGCCGGGCACGAGCACGTCCATGGCGGTCACGGTCTTGCCATCGTCATTGAGGCGCATGTAGAAGGGCTTGATTTCCTTCGGGTAGTTGTACACAATGACCGGGCACTTGAAATGCTTTTCAGTAAGGAAACGCTCATGCTCCGTCTGCATGTCCATCCCCCAATAGGGCTTGTATTCGAACTTCTCGCCGCTGGCCTGCATGATTTCGATGGCCTCTGTATAGGAGCAGCGCACAAAGGGCTTCTCTGCAACCTCCTCAAGGCGGGCGCGCAGCCCTTTGTCCACGAACTTGCAGAAGAAGTCAAAATCGCCGCTGGTATCGGCCAGCATGGTGCGGGCAATGTGCTTGATAAACGCCTCGGCTATCTCCATATCTCCGTAAATATCGCAGAAGGCAATCTCGGGTTCAATCATCCAGAACTCTGCGGCATGGCGGGAGGTGTTGCTGTTCTCCGCGCGGAAGGTGGGGCCGAAGGTATAGATATTGCTCAGCGCACAGGCAAAGGTCTCACCCTCCAGCTGGCCGGAAACGGTCAGGTTGGCAGGTTTGCCGAAGAAGTCGTTATCATATCCCTTATTCTCAGCCAGCGGGTCCAGCGTGGTCACATGGAACATCTCGCCCGCGCCTTCGCAGTCGCTGGCCGTGATGATGGGCGTGTGCACCCACACGAAATCTCGTTCCAGGAAAAACTGATGCACGGCTGCAGCCATGCGGGAGCGGGTGCGGAAGATGGCCCCGAACAGGTTGGTGCGGGGGCGCAGGTGCGCAATGGTGCGCAGGAACTCAGGCGAGTGCCCCTTCTTCTGCAGCGGATAGGATTCCGGGGAGGGCCCCACCAGCTTCACTTCCGTGGCCTGAATTTCCCACTTCTGCTTGCCGGGGCTTTCCACGAGGCGACCAATGATGCTCACCGAGGAACCGGTGGTCATGCGGCCGATATCCTCGTAGCCGGGAATACCGGCATCGGCCACTACCTGAATGGACGCCAGGCTGGTGCCATCGTTCACCTCCAGGAAGGAAAAAGTCTTGGAATCGCGGCGGGTTCTCACCCAGCCTTCCACCAGAATCTGCTCCATCGGAGCCTCACTGGCCAACGCGTGTTTCACCAAAGTACGCTGCATAGTCATGTCTGCTCGTCATTGTAGCACCACCCCTGCCGCATGGCGAGCAAAAAAACCGGCATTGACAAAGCTCCGGCGCGGGCGTATGCTTGGGCGCATGAATGAGGCTTCAACCAAGGCTCTGGATTATTTCCACCAGGGATTCAACTGCGCCCAATCCGTTTTTGCTGCCTTTGCAGACCAGGTAGGCATGAGCGAACGGGATGCCCTGCTCTTTTCCTCTGCTTTCGGAGCCGGTCTGGGGCGCATGCGCGGCACCTGCGGTGCGTTTTCCGGCCTCTGCATGGTGGCCGGTTTCTGCAAGGGAAATCTCTCCGGCAACCCGCAGGAGAAAGAGATCATCTTCTCCCTCACCCGTGAACTGGCAGATTCCTTTAAACAGGAATTCGGCACTCTCTCCTGCCGCGAATTGCTCCACCTCGACGAAGAGATGGAAAGCTCCGCACGCCCAAACGAGCGTACTCCAGACTATTACGCCGCACGCCCATGCGAGCGCTGTGTCGCCTTCTGCGCCCAAAAAGCTCAAGACCTTATTGATGAACACTTGAAATATTAGCAATTTATAAGAGAAAAAATCAAATATTTTTTAGATTTCCTCTTGACGAAATACCTAAAAGCAGATATACTGACCTCGTCTTCGGGACCGGACGTAAAACAAGGTTCCCGGGCTCGAAAGGGTCCGATTCATAGGGTAGTTGGGCACCCAGGGGCTTCGGCCCCTGGGTGACTTCCTTTTCCGGGGAGTTGTAGCAATAAGAATCAGAACAATACCCAAATAGTAGGAATTACAATAAGTTTTGTATCGTCCAACATTTAGCTTGCAATATCGTTCGTGTGTGTTACAATCCGCGCGCGGGGCAGTACAACCCCGGGTGCTACATCATGAACAAATGCTTTCATATTGCAGCAACTCTGGTTGCTTTTCTCATTGTCTACGTGATTCCCGCCAGCGCAGCAGCTGGGACAGAATCCCCGGCAACAACCACGCAACAGGCAGCCGAGGGCATCGCCTGTTTTGAAGACCTGCGCGGCCGGGTGCTCGCAGTTCCCTCCTCCACGGTGCAGGATATCTATGTGGAGGAACATTATCCCGACATCAAGCTCGACCGCTTTGACACCGAGGCAGATATGATGCTCTCCCTGCAGCAGGAGAAATGCGATGGCGCCATCATGGACGATGTTATCTGCTACGCCCTGGTGCGCAAGACAGAAGGCGTCACCATCCTGCCCGACAGCCCTGTTCCCCCCTGCCAGATGGGAGTTGTCTTCGGCAAGCATAACGCAGAGCTCTGCAAGCAGTTCAACGCCTTCATCCGCCAGTTGAAAGAAAAGGGGGAGCTCGAGCCCATCATGGAGCGCTGGATCAAGCACTTTGATACGGCTGAAATGCCGGACCTTCCCCTGCCCACCAAAGGCGAGCCCATCCGCGTGGCCATGGAGCCCTGCACCGAGCCCATCGTCTTCATAAAGAATGAAAAGATAGCCGGGTTCGACGCCGAGCTGATTCAGCGATTCTCCGTATACATCAACCGCCCGGTGGAAATCGTGGAAATGGAGTACGACTCGCTCATTGCCTCCACCACCACCGGCAAGGCCGACATGGCCGCCTCCGGCATTCTTATCACCGATGAACGCGCGGAAAGCGTGCTCTTCTCCGACCCGTACTACGACAGCCACTCCCGCGTAGCCGTGCTCACCAAGAACGCGCATCCCTCGATTGTCTCCGGCAATGAAGGTCCGCAGATTCTCGGCATCTGGGGCAGCATCAAGCGCAGTTTCTACCGCAACATCATCGAGGAACGCCGCTACATGCTCCTGTGGGATGGTCTGAAGGTAACGGTGCATATTTCCTTCTTCTCCGCCCTGCTGGGTACCATTCTGGGTGCCTTCATCTGCTACCTGCGCATGAGCAAGGTAACGGTGCTCCGCAACATAGCCAAGGTGTACATCGACGTGATGCGCGGCACCCCCGTGCTGGTACTGCTCATGATGATGTGCTATGTGGCCTTCACCCAGTTTGACAACACGCCCGTGGCCATCATCACCTTCGCCATGAACTTTGCGGCCTACGTGAGCGAAATGTTCCGCACCTCCATCTGCAGCATTGATAAAGGGCAGACCGAAGCCGGCATTGCGCTGGGATTCTCCCCGGTGCGCACCTTCTGCTACATCGTGCTGCCTCAGGCGGTGCGCCGAGTGCTGCCGGTGTACAAGGGTGAGCTCATTTCCCTCATCAAGAACACCTCCATCGTGGGTTACGTGGCCGTGGCGGACCTGACGCGCGCCTCCTACATCATCCGCGGCCGTACCTTCGACCCCTTCTTCCCGCTGCTCATGGTGGCGCTCATGTACTTCCTCATCGCCTGGCTGTTCACCTACATTCTTGACCGCATCGGCCGCAAAATCTGCTAACGTTCACACCACCTATTGAAACGATGATTCAAATCAAACACCTTCAGAAGAGTTTCGATAACCTGGATGTTCTGCGCGATGTGAACCTGAACATCAAACAGGGCGAAGTCATCTCCATCATCGGTCCCTCCGGCACCGGCAAGAGCACTTTCCTGCGCTGCCTCAACCTGCTGGAGCAGCCTACCGGCGGCAGCATCGTCATCGATGGCGAGGAGGTACTCAACGGCAAGATAAACGCCTCTAAGCTGCGCCAGAAAATGGGCATGGTGTTCCAGTCCTTCAACTTGTTCAACCACCTTTCCGTGCTGGACAACGTGTGCATCGGCCCGGTGAAACTGCTGGGCAAGAGCCGCAAAGAAGCAGAAGCCAAGGCCATGGTACTGCTGAAGCTGGTAGGCATGGCAGAAAAAGCCCATTCCATGCCCGACGATCTTTCCGGCGGTCAGAAACAGCGCGCAGCCATTGCCCGCTGTCTCTCCATGGACCCGGAAATCATTCTCTTCGATGAACCCACCTCCGCCCTGGACCCCACCATGGTAAGCGAGGTACTCTCCGTCATCCGCGCCCTGGCTCGCCAGGGAATGACCATGGCCATTGTGACACACGAAATGAACTTCGCCCGCGATGTGAGCACGCGTGTCGTGTACATGGACGAAGGCATCATCTACGAAGAAGGCACACCGGAAGAGATTTTCGAGCACCCGAAGCGCGAACGCACCCGTGTCTTCGTGAACCGCATCCGCGATTTCCACTTCGAATTCCACAGCCCGGACTACGACCGATTCCTGCTCAAATCCGAGTGGCAGGCCTACTGCAACAAGTACTTCCTGACCCGCGAGAGCATGCGCAAGGCGCAGCTTATCGGCAATGCACTGTTCCGCCACATGCCGCTGGAAAAAGGCACGCTCGACTTCTACTTCCGCTACTCGGAGCAGACCCGCGAGATGAGCATGGAAGTGCTGCTCCCCATCGGTGCAGAACCGATTGAGCTGGAATCTAATCGAGTGCTCAACGAACTCTGCTCCAGCGTGGAATTCAACCACGAGGCAGACCGCGTGAAATACCGCCTGCGCATGAAGCACAAGAACCGCTGATTTTCATCATTATCTCTCTTTTTATCTCCACACCGGACAGCTAAGGCTTTCCGGTGTGCTTTTTATTCTTTATCCGTGTAAATCAGTTGGAAAAAGGTGGCAGAATCGGCTTGCCAAAGCGGGCGTTCTCATGTATAATGCGCGCGCATTCGAGCGATGCATCAAGCTATTATGTCCGGCAATCTCACATACAAGCAGTCCGGCGTCGACACTATTGAGGCGCAGTCTTTTGTTTCAGATATCAGCGCGCACGTGAAGCGCACGCAGAAAAACCGCAAGCTCTGCAATGCTTTCGGTCTTTTCGCAGCAGCCTATGACCTGTCTTCCTACAAGGAACCGGTTATCGTGACCGGCACCGACGGCGTGGGTACCAAGACGGAGATTCTCTTCGATATGGATATGCTCGAAACCGCCGGCAAGGACCTGGTGGCCATGAACGTGAACGACCTTCTCACCACCGGTGGTGACCCCGTCATGTTCCTTGACTATCTCGGCATCTCCAACCTGGAAGTAGAGCGACCCCGCATCACCCGCCTGGTGGCCGGCATGTGCGATTACCTGGAAAGCTGCAACTGCATCCTCGCCGGTGGCGAGACCGCAGAAATGCCCGGCGTAGTGCCCGAGGGTCTCGTGGAGCTGGCTGGTTTCAGCATCGGCTGCGTGGAAAAGAGCGAAATGATTGACCCCTCCCAGGTGGCCGTGGGCGATGTGCTCATCGGCTACCCCAGCGATGGTTTCCATGCCAACGGCTGGAGCCTGGTGCGCCGCGTGCTGGCACAAAACCCTGACCTGCTCACCAAGGATGAGCTGCGCGAGCTGCTTGCCCCGACCCGCCTTTACCACGACGTGGTGTACGACATGCGCAAGCTCGGCATCACTCCCAAGGCCTACGCCCACATCACCGGCGGCGGTCTGCCCGAGAACCTGGAACGCTTCCTTGGCGAGAAGGGCGCCGACCTCGAAATTCCCTACTGGGACAACGAGCCCGCCCAGAAGGTGCTGCAGTTCGTGGATGCGGAAGACCGCTTCCACACCTTCAACATGGGTATCGGCTGGGTGGCCATCGTCTCCCCCGACCAGGTTGAGCAGGCCCTCACGGCCGGCCCCGGCGGCACGGTCATCGGCACCATGCGCGAAGGCAAGGGCATCAAGGTAAGCGTTCGCAAGTAAATCAATCTCTCACCCCCTCCTCTATATGTCCGCAGCTATCCGCCTGCTCAAACCGCTTTCCTACTTCGAGGAAAAGTACGGGAATCCGGAGTGGGCTTTCAACAAGCTGTTTCTCCTCATGGAAAAGCAGCGCAACCGCGGCCAGGACGGCGCCGGGTTCGGCAGCATCAAGCTGAACATGCCTCTGGGCGAGCCCTATATCTTCCGCTCCCGTGCGGTGGGGGGCTCTGCCCTCACGGACATCTTCACGGCCCAGCAGCGCAACCTGCGCCGCATGCGCAAGGAAGGCACCATCAACGGCACAGATGCCATCACCTTCAAGAAGAACTTCAACTTCGGCGGTGAGGTACTCATGGGGCACATGCTCTACGGCAGCAGTGGCGTGCAGTATGAAGAAGGCAACTGCCACCCCTTCCTGCGCCGTTCCAACTGGCCCACACGCACCCTGATGCTCCAGGGCGATTTCTCCATGACCAACGTGGAGGAACTGCACGAGAAGCTCATGGCACGCGGCCAGCACCCGGTGTTCGACAATAACACCCAGGCCATTCTGGAAGAAGTGGGCTACCACCTCGATGAAGCCCACACCGATATGTACCGCGAACTTCGCAAGAAGAACGTGGACGGCCGCGAAATTCCCCAGATTATTTCTGCGGAGCTCAACCTCTTCGATGTCATCGGCAATGCCAGCAAGGATTGGGACGGCGGCTACGTCATCATGGGTGCCGTAGGCAACGGCGACTTCTTCTGCCTGCGCGACCCGCACGGCATCCGCCACTGCTACTACATCCTGACGGATGAATACCTGGCCATTGCCAGTGAGCGGGCTCCGCTCATGAGCGTGATGGAGGTCGATGCAGACGAAGTGCATGAACTGGGAGCTGCCAATATGGTGCTGGTCAAGGCAGATGGTCAGGTGACCATCAAGGAATACACCACCCCGGGTAAGTTCACCCCGTGCTGTTTCGAGGATATCTACACCTCCCGCGGAAATGACCCCGTCATCTACCGCGAGCGCAAGGCCCTGGGCGCCAATCTTACGGAAAAAGTGGTGGCCAGCCTCGACAAGAGCGACTTCTCCAAGGCTGCTATCACATTCATTCCCAACACGGCCGAGGTTTCCTACTACGGTCTGCTGGAAGGGCTGCGCGCCTACCGCCGCAACAAAGTGACCCAGGCCATGCTCGAAGCCTTCCGCAACGGCACCATGAGCGAAGAACTCATCAACGAGCTCATCCTCCGCCGCTGGCCCCGCGCAGAAAAGATTGCACACAAGGATATCAAGCTCCGCACCTTCATCTCTGAAGCCAGCAGCCGCAAGCAGATGGCCTCTATGGTGTACGACCTGACCTACGGCGCCGTAGGTCAGGACGAAGTGCTCGTCGCAATCGACGACTCCATCGTACGCGGCACCACGCTCAAGATGAGTCTGCTGCGTCTGCTTTCCCGCACCAAGGCTCGCAAGATTGTCATCGTTTCCTCTGCTCCGCAGGTGCGCTATCCGGATTTCTACGGCATCGACATGTGCGAGATGGGGCAGTTCGTGGCGTTCCTGGCAGCCATCAACCTGCTGAACCGCAAGGGGCTCTCCAACATCATCACCGATGTGTACAACGAATGCCGCTACCAGCTCACACAGCCGGCAGAGAAACGCACCAACCCCGTGCGCCGCATCTACAACGCCCTCACGCCCGATGAGATTACGGCGGAAATCTCCCGCATGGTCACGCCGGAAGACTCACCCTGTGAGATTCAGTGCATTTTCCAGACACTGGAAGGACTGCACGATGCCATCGAAGCCCCCTGCGGCGACTGGTACTTCAGCGGTCACTATCCGACCCCCGGTGGCTACACCCTCATCAACAAGACCTATATCGAATGGTACGAAAAGACTCACGGTGTCGTGGGTGAGTTCGTGCTGTAAGATTCTCCGCACTCGCGGGGATGAGCCACTCATCCCCGCGGTGCAAACTACCCCAACCCACCCTATGCCCCACCACCATGAAAGAAGCCCCCAGAGAATCATACGCAGATAAACCGGACGAGGAGCTCGTCAAGAGCACCCTGTCCGGCCACACCCGTGCGTATGATGAGCTTATCCGCCGCCACAGTCGCAAATTGAACGCAATGCTGGTGCAGATGCTCAACAGCGAGGCCGATGCCTACGACGTAGCCCAGGAATCATTTCTGAAAGCTTTTCATTCCCTGCGCTACTTCAAGGGAAACAGCTCCTTCTATACCTGGCTCTACACCATTGCCCTGAATAACGCCCGCAACCTGATGCGCAAACGCAAGCGCGAGCGCAGCTACAGTGTGGACGACGACGAAAAGGGGAATCCCCTGGAGAAGGATTCTGAACTGGCCGACACCAATCTGGAATCAGACCCCATCCGCAAAGCCCAGATGAAAGACCTGCGCGGTAAACTGGCACGTGCCATTGCCCAGCTCTCCCCTGCCCACCAGGAAGTCGTGAACCTCTGCGACATCCAGGGGCTTTCCTACCCGGAAATTGCCAGACTGACCAATATCTCGGAAGGCACCCTGCGCTCCCGACTGCACTATGCACACCGTCTGCTCCAGGGCTATCTGGCAGACGAAATATAAATCATTACGCGTTGGAACAATTAGCCGGCTCCTGGATTTCCTGCAGTCGGCGGACGGTACGTCCGCGGAATTTTGAGCCCCGTCCACCGGCGGGGCTATTGTACTACCGCCCCACCGGTGGACGGGGCTCAGAATTCCGTTCGCCTACGGCTCACCAACTGCTCGATAAATGGGGACTTCTAAAAACTCCAAACTAATCAACAAATTGGAATTTGTCGGGCTGCAAGCCCGAGGAATTTAGAGCCCGGCAGGGCGACATATCCATAGCGAGCAATCGTGCTTTGTGTCATACAAAATTGTGCAAATTTTGAAACCATAAGTCTTGAGCTCCCGGAATCTGATTTTCTGGGAGCTGAACAT
>JAGBDZ010000003.1 GCA_017937215.1 Akkermansia sp.
ACCCACTCCGCTACGCTCCGGGGTTCCGGTCATTCTTTGTACCATACCCAGGGTTCCGCCGCTATCGCGGCTGCACCCTGGGCTATTGTACTACCGCCCCGCCGGTGGGCGGGGCTCTGAATTCCGCTCGCCTTCCGTCTTCGCGCCTTTCGGCGCTACGCCGAGACAGGTCGGCTCGCCAAATTCCAATTTGTTGATTAGTTTCGAGTTTTTAGAAGTTCCCTGTAGTCAATTCTCTTCGCCCATGAGGCGGCGGCGGTTTTCGCCGCATTCGCGCATGACCTGCTCCTCGGTGGCGCCGAGGGCGCGGAGCATGTGGCTGGTCATGGCCAGGGCGACTTCGGCCTCACCGGCGAAGGCATGAGCATCGCCGGACTGGGCAATGGCCTGGGCAATGCGGATGTAGTTTGTGTGGGCCACGACGCGGATGCCCGGGTTCAGGCTGCGGGCAGCGGCGGCAATAGGCACCGCCGGCGCCGCGGCAGAGGAAATGATGATGGCCTTGGCCTTCTCTACCCCGGCCAGGCGCAGGATGGTGCGGTTCGAGGCATCGCCAAGGATGGCGGGCAGGCCTTCCTGGTGCAGGCGGGCCACAGTGTCCACATTCATCTCCAGCACGACCACTTCCATATCGTGGCGGCGCAGCACCTGGCTGACCAGTTCGCCGCAGGGGCCGTAGCCCACCAGCAGGATGCGGTACACATCATCCGCCGGGGCGGGAATGGAATCGGCATGAGCGTGCCGGGTGCCGATGCCGCGGTCCTCGAGCTTGTGCACAGCCACCGGCACAAAGCGGTACAGGGCGGCATTCAGTGTGATGGAGACAATGGCCACGCCGGTAATCACGTTCACCGCCTCCATGGGCAGCAGCTTGTAGGTGCCGGCAATGAGGGTGGCCAGAATGAAGGAGAACTCACCAATCTGCGAGAGCGAGCCGCCCACCATGAGGCTCAGGCGCATCGGCTTGCCCAGCAGGCTCACCATGATGGCCGCCATGATGGGCTTGGCGAGCATGCAGATAGCCAGGGTGGCCAGGGCCAGCGGCCAGTGCTCCAGCAGCCCGCCGATGTGGAAGCCCATGCCCACGGATACGAAGAAGAGCACGGCGAAGGCATCGCGCATGGGCAGAGCATCGCTCGCGGCGCGGCTGGCAAACTTGCTCTGCCCCACCACCATGCCGGAAAGGAAGGCGCCGAACTCCATGGAGGCATTGAACACGGTGGCGGAAAGCACGGCAATGCCCAGCGCGCACACCAGCACCGCCAGGGTAAAGAGCTCATCCGAGCAGTGGCGGGAGATATAGGTGAGGACCTGCTTGATAACTTTGCGGCCGAAGAGAGCCACCACCACCACGAGCAGGGTGAGTTTGAGCGCCATCATCCCCAGAGCCGGCCCCAGTTCCTGCCCGCCGAAAAGCGCAGGCAGCAGCACCAGCAGGATGATGGTGAACATATCCTCCACCACCAGCCAGCCCAGCGCGGTGTGGCCCGTGGGGGTCTGCAGCACGCGGTTATCGCCCAGCACGCGAGTGAGCACCACCGTACTGGAAACGCACACGCAGAGGCCGAACATGAGGCTGTTCACCCAGGCCACATCGCCCATGCCCAGGAAATGGAAGGCCACCATGCCCAGCAGGGAAACGGTCAGCATGCACACCAGCGCCCCCGGCACGGCCACCTTCTGCACCGCCAGCAGGTCTTTGATATGAAACTGCAGTCCCACGCCGAAAAGCAGCAGCACCACACCGATGTGCGAAAAATCCTCAACGATGTGCGCATCCACCGGCTCACCCCACCAGGGCTGTGCCGCCAGCATGCCGGCCACCAGATACCCCACCAGGGGAGATAAACGAAGTTTCTGCGCCAGCATGCCCAGCACCAGCGCCAGTGTAAGCCCGATTACAAGCGTGAAAATCATAGACAGAGAGAGCGTTTCAGTATGCCTACCATACTACACCCGCTCCCCCGCTTTTGCAAGATACCCCGCGTGATTTTTTGAAAAAAAGAGCGATAAACTGATGGGGACTTCTAAAAACTCGAAACTAATCAACAAATTGAAATTTGTCGGGCTGCAAGCCCGAGGAATTTAGAGCCCGGCAGGGCGACATATCCATAGCGAGTGGTGGAGCGCGACACGCGTCAGCGTGGCGGGCGGAACCACTCGTACAACCCAAAAAGATACCGGAACCCCGACGCAGG
>JAGBDZ010000027.1 GCA_017937215.1 Akkermansia sp.
TGGTTCATTTTTTTTAGCACCGCCAGTTTAATAGCTGGCACCCCAGAACTCAATCTCCATTTTTGTTTTCTTTTATTTCGTTGATATTTTTTCCCTCATGACCCCCTCTTTCTTTAGAACGCTTTTTGGACAGCTATGTGACTCGCGCGCCGCAGCAGGAAAATAGGCTTGACCTGGCGTGTTGTAAAGGCTACACTGGGGGAGCTTCCTTTGCCTGGGAAAATGCGTAAGCAGGTAGATTCCTGAAAGAAAAGGAGCTGAACCTTCGTATTAATCATACATATGAAACTGAATCGAGTATTGACACTGGCGTTCCTCGCCCTCTTCGCAGTGAGCGGGCTGCAGGCACAGTCGCTGTCTCCGGACACCAAGACTCATTGGGATAAGGGCACCCTCGTGGTGGAGTCCCCCGTTCGTCCGGAAGGTCAGCAGCATGCGGTGGGTCTGACAGCCCCCAAGATGAAGACCGTTCGCGTGGCATTTGTGGGCCTTGGTATGCGCGGCCCGGGTGCTGTTTCCCGTTTCACCTACATTCCCGGTGTGGAAGTTGTGGCTCTTTGCGACTATGAGAAGAAACGTGCCGAAAAGTGCCAGGAGCGTCTGCGTAAGGCAGGTCTGGCTCCCGCTGCCATCTACTACGGTGCAACCGGTTACGAAGAACTTTGCAAGCGCGACGACATCGACCTGGTGTACATCGCTACCGACTGGGATCACCACTTCCCCGTGGCCAAGTGCGCCCTGGAGAATGGCAAGCACACCGCCATCGAGGTGCCCAGCGCCATGAACCTGCAGCAGTGCTGGGAGCTCATCAACCTTTCTGAGAAGACCCGCAAGCACTGCATGATTCTGGAGAACTGCTGCTACGACTGGTTCGAGCTGGACTCCCTGAACATGGCCCAGAAGGGCGTGTTCGGTGAGGTGCTTTACGCCAAGGGCGCATACATCCATAACCTCGATGCTTTCTGGGACGATTACTGGGTGAACCCCGCCAAGGACCCCGAGAAGCTCGGCTGGCGCATGCTTTACAACAAGGAGAACCGCGGCGACGTGTACGCTACCCACGGTCTCGGCCCGGTGGCTCAGGTGATGGACATTCACCGCGGCGACCGCTTCACCACCCTCGTGGCTATGGACACCAAGTCCGTGCACGGCAAGGAGTACGTGGAGAAGAAGACCGGCAAGCCCTGCCCGGAATTCCGCAATGGCGACCACACCACCACGCTCATGCGCACCGCCAACGGCAAGGTTGTGGAGATTCAGCACAACGTGATGAACCCGCAGCCCTACAACCGCCTGTTCCAGCTGACCGGTACCCGCGGTTTTGCCAACAAGTACCCCATCGAAGGCTTTGTGCTGGAGAGCGCTCACCTGGAAGGTGCTGAGGGTGCCCCCGACCTGGAGGACCTCGACTCCCACTCCTTCATGAGCGAGGCCAACATGAAGAAGCTTCGCGAGACCTACCGTCACCCCATCATCAAGAAGTACGGCGAGATGGCCGAGAAGGTGGGTGGCCACGGCGGCATGGACTTCTTCATGGACGTGCGCATGGTCTACTGCCTGCAGAACGGTCTGCCCCTGGATATGGACGTGTACGACCTGGCCGAATGGTGCTGCCTGGCTGAGCTTGGCTCCCTGTCCATGGACAACGGCAACTGCTCCGTCGCCTTCCCCGACTTCACCCGCGGTCACTGGAACGATGTGAAGGGCTACAAGCACGCCTGGGCTGCCCCCGCCGAGGAGGCTGCCACCGAGGCTGCTGCCGAGGCTTACACTGAAGCACAGAAGATTGCTGTGAAGAAGCTGAACCTCTGGAACCTGTACGACGCCGCCCAGTCCGGTGACGCTGCTGCCGTGAAGGCCTACGAGGCCGCCGCTGCTCAGCTCGATGCCGAGATTGCCACGGCTGAGAAGGCCACAGCCGCCGCCAAGGCTGCTGCTGAAAAGGCCTACACTGAGACCTACGCAGAGGTCGAAGCCGCCCAGAAGTAAGCTTTCATACTCAGTTCAATACGCGCCGGGGTGCTCACGCAGCACCCCGGCTTTTTACTGCCCCCCCGCCGGCCACGCAAAAAGCCCCGCAGGTTGAAACCTGCAGGGCTTTTTGTGATACCGGCTGTGGGACTCGAACCCACACTCTTTTGGGAACTCGATTTTGAGTCGAGCGCGTCTACCATTCCGCCAAGCCGGCGCTGGTGGGGTGATGTGCGATGATTAAACCGCGAAATGCGCGGAGAGTCAAGATAAAATGAGAATTATGCCAGGGAAAGGAGAAAATCAGCGGAGCAGGGGAATGGTGCAGTAGATTTTTTTTGTTTTGGCTTCCTGCGTACCTTCAAGGATGATGCGCGTCGGGGTCCAGGTTTTTACGCTCCATGTGCAGCGCTCGTCCGTAGCGTTTTCGATTTTGTAATAAAGCTCTTCTGTTTCGGGCAGGAGACGGTAGATGCGGGCGCTGTTCTCCTTGCTGGCATAGTTGTTGAACACAATAAGGTATTCCGGGGCTAGGGAGGACCAGGCATAGCCGAAATGACGGATTGAGGTGCCAAGCCGGGCCGGCCAGGAATCCCCACGGTGCAGCATGAGGTGTTTTTCCTCGCCATCTGCAGAGTTTTCGACTCGGAGCCGGGCGCAAGCCTCCGCCAGCGGATAGGATTCTCCGGTTTTCATCCAAGGGGTGTTGATGTGAGTCAGTCCGGGTGCGGCAGGGGCGGTGTAGTGAGCTGAGTATTCCGGTTGTATTATTGGCGTCTGCGGCGTGTGGCACGCCGGGAACAACGCCGCCAATAGGAATAAAAGCTCTTTCTGGAGATAATTATTCACTGTTCCTTATACACTATTCACTTTTACAGTGTTTCCCAGGGGTGGCCGGCGGCGGTGGCGTAGGCCGGGTGAGCCCAGAGGCGGCGGGCCATGAGCCCGGGGCTGAGCAGCCCGAGCAGGAAGCGGCGGCGCTGGGTGAGGCGGTCAAACTCCGGCATGGGTTTTTCCTCTGTGCAGAAATCCGCCGGGTCGTAGGGCGGAAGCTCCGGTGCCGGGGGCAGGGGGGCGGTGAGCCCGAGGCAGGCGGTGCAGTGGCCGCAGGCGGGTCGAGAAGATTCTACAAAGTAGCGCTCCAGTGCATCATTCAGGCAGGTGGGGGCCAGCAGCATATCTACGATGGCCTGCTGGCGGGCCAGGTCGGCCTCGCGGCGGCGGGTGAAGGCAGCGCTGAGCGCAGCGGCCACGCTGCGGGCATCCGGCACGGGGGCTCCGGGCACCTGCTGCAGGCAGAGGGCCTGCTGGCGCATGGTGAGCTTCCATTCACCGGCGGCTTCGCATTCGTAGAGGTATTCCACGGCATCGGCAAAGGTGCAGCCCCAGGCGAGGGCAGCGTCCTCCACCTCGCCCTCGCGGTGGGAGTCCAGCCAGCGGAGGCGGGCGCACTCGGCGGCATCGCGTCCATCCGTGATGGTGCTGAGGGGGTAGAGGGGCTTCACCTTGTAATATTTGCTGCCCTTGCTTTCGATGCGCACGCTATCCTCCATGGTCATGAGGGCTCGGGTGGGCACATCATCCGGCACATCGCAGCTGGTGCCCAGTTCCCAGAGAGAGACGACGCGCTGCCCGGCGGGGATGAGCCAACGCACGCAGCGAAGCACGCCCTCGGCATCCGGCTCGGCGGCGAGGATGCGGTTGCGAGCCTCAACTAAATCCGGTGCATGCAGCAGGATGAGGCTGGTGCAGGGCGCACCATCGCGCCCGGCTCGGCCGGATTCCTGCAGGTAGGCCTCCGGCGAGGAAGGGGTGCTCCAGTGTACCACGGCGCGTATATCCGGCTTGTCAATGCCCATGCCGAAGGCGATGGTGGCCACCAGCACGGTGATTTCGTTGCGCAGGAAGGCATCCTGCAGGCTCTCTCGCTGGTCGGCGGGGAGCCCGGCGTGGTAGTGGGCGGCGGGGTGGCCCTGGCGGCTCAGTTCGCCGGCCAGCCACTCGGTTTCCTTGCGTGTGCGGCAGTAGACGATGGCGGGGAGATTGCCGGCGCTGCCCAGAAAATCGAGCAGGGCGGGCATGCGTTCCTGCACCGGGCGGCAGATGCGGGTGATATTCGGCCGGTAGGGCGGGAGGACGATGCGGTTCTGTTCAGGAATATTGAAGGCATGGCCGAGGTCCTGCTGCACGCGCGGGGTGGCGGTGGCGGTGAGGGCCAGGGTGGCATGAGGGCGCAACTGCGCCTGCAGGGCGGGGAGCTTGAGGTAATCCGGCCGGAAGCTGTGCCCCCATTCGGAAACGCAGTGGGCTTCATCCACCACCAGCAGGGCGAGGGTGGCTGTGACCAGCGTCTGCCGCAGTTCGCGGTTCTCCACTGATTCCGGCGCCACAAAGAGGATGCGGAGCACCCCGTTGCGCAGATCGGTCAGCACGCGCTCTCGTTCCTCTGGCTCCAGAGTGGAATCGAAGCGAGCGGCGGCAATGCCCAGTGTGCGCAGTGCCTCGCACTGGTCGCGCATGAGGGCGATGAGCGGCGAAATCACAAGCGAGGTGCCGCCCAGTAGCTCGGCCGCCGCCTGGTAGCACAGGCTCTTGCCATGCCCGGTGGGTAGCACGCCGAGGGCATTCTGCCCGGCCAGCACCAGCTCGATGAGCCGCCGCTGCCCGGCACGCAGCGCCCTTTTGCCGAACTGCGCCAGAACGCGTGCCTCTGCCTCTGCCGTGAACTCCATAACGCCGCCATTCTAGCAGAAACTCAGCCCCCTGCCAAGCCTGCCGTGCATAAAAAATCCCCCACGGCCGGTGAGAGCAGAGGGGGATTCTGAATTGTCAGGGTGTATGGAATCAGCCCTTATTGTGCAGAAGCCGGGGCTTCGTTGAAGTAGGCCGGCCAGTCGGTGGGGGCGGGGCCGTCGTAGGGCTTGGCCGAGGGGGAGCACAGATCCAGCTCAGCGTTGTAATAGGGAGTCTGCAGCCCTACCAGACCCAGCAGGGTGTGGAAGTAGTGCTCGTGGCCAATCTGCATGGCAGTGGAGCTCCTGAGCTGCTGCACGGCCTGGGCAAACTGGGGATTCAGGGCTTCAAATTCAGGCGAACAGATAGCAAAGGCGCCTACTGCCGCAGCCTGGGTGGAGTGGAAGAAACCCTTTTCGGCACCCACGCGGGCGCGGCCCCAGGTGCCGTCGTAGTCACCCAGGTATTCGCCGTGGTCGCTCACGTAAATGTACACGTA
This sequence comes from Akkermansia sp., assembly GCA_017937215.1. Lineage (GTDB taxonomy): Bacteria > Verrucomicrobiota > Verrucomicrobiia > Verrucomicrobiales > Akkermansiaceae > Akkermansia. The sequence goes on from JAGBDZ010000027.1 coordinate 5,204, forward strand.
GGGGCGGCCTTTCAGGGATTCCAGCACTCGGTGCACAAAGCGGTCCGTGTAGTGGATGGTGTTGTCGTAAGCATTGCGCACGGCGTCCTCGTCGGAGCCATTGGGCTGCAGAATCGGCTTGCTGGGCGTGAAGGGGGGATTCTCATGATCATAGTTGCGGAAGGGCAGGTGGCTGCCTTCGTTGTTCACCATGAGGAAGAGGTTCTTCTTGCCGGATTCCTGCAGGCACTGGTGAATCTGCTCTGTGGCATCCATGACATCGCCGCGGGTGTAATAGCGCTTGCTGCATGCCTGGGTGAGGTTGCGCAGCGCTTTGTCTGCGCGGATGGATTGCTTGTTGAGAGAACCCAGGAAGCAGCGTACATCGAAGCCATTGGCCTTGAACAAGTCGAGCACCGGGCCGCAGGTGGCTTTCATGTCATCAGACGGTGTGCCATATACGCCGCCTTCTGCGCGACGGGCATTGGTGAGCAGCACGTGCAGGCTCGTCACTGTCAGGCCGGAGGCAGCCACGCAGCGCTTCCAGCTCATCAGATTCGGCACCTTGGAAAGCAAGGGGGTGGTATCGCGGTTGAACCCATTGAATCCCAGACGGTCTGCGCGCACGCTTTCACCGATATGGAACACAATGACGCAGCCTTCATTTCCCTGCAAGGTGGGGAGGCTGGAGGGCTGGGCCGCGGGGGAGGGAATGGATGTGGCCAGTTTGGCATCTGCCTTGGCGGCTTTCTTCATGTCGCGGTAGGACTGGGTGGTGCGTTTGAAGGCACCGTTGATGCCAACCTTGGAAAGGGAGGTGCAGCCATTCGGCAGGAAGGGGTACAGGATATAGAAGATGCAGCCGGTGCAGATGACGGTGCCGAGCAGGGCTCGCTTGGGAATAGAGCGCAGCAGACGGTTGAGAAGGTAGCTCGATACGGCCACAACGGTGACACCCACCACGAGGAGCGTGATGTTCAGCGGGGTGATATACACCATGAACTCTTCTTCGGAGCACTCCAGCGCCTCCACCAGCACCATGGAGTTCAGCATGGAGCGGTACTGGATGAAGGCACCGGCTTCCAGCATGCCGATGAGCATGAGCGGAATGAAGAGGATGAACGAGAAGCCGCGCAGCAGCAGCCAGATACCCACCACCACGCAGATGAACATGGCCGCGCTGTGGAAGAATAGCTCCGATTCACTGTAGGTGAAGGGACAGGTGATGGCCGTCAGGAAGAAGACCATGGCGAGCAGCGCTGCCAGCTTCCCGGGGCGGGGCAGGCAGAGCCAGCCTTTCTTGCTGTTGATGATAAGGAAGATGATGCTTAAAGCCAATACCAGTGAGCTTTTCCACCAGGAGGCGGCAGAAGCAAGGCAATAGGGCGTGTACAAGTCAAACTTCACACACAGGGGGGTGAGCAGCAGGAGAGCCAGCATGCCCATCAGCAACCAGGCGCCGATGTTTTTGCCGGGCTTGGTTGTGCCGGTGTTTTCGCTATTGTTGTTCATGTTCGGTTATACGAGGTAGATTTGTATCAGTTGAAAGAGTCCGCTAACGAGCAGATTTTAGCACTGTTCGGATCTGTATTCAATGATTATAGTTGAAGGAATGAAAGATTAATCGACGATTATGAGGGAATCAGCCACCGTATCTGCCGGCATACAGCATACCGATGAGAGCGAAAATCAGCAGCAGGAACAGGCCTATAGTGATACAGACTGCAAGCAGGGCCCGTTTCCAGGAGAGCTTAAGCATCCGGCGCCCGAATTGGTAATGCAGGATGATGAAAGCTACGTTAATCAGCACCCGGGTGCCCCATACGGGGAGGAGCACATTCAGCATGCTGCCGAGCATGCCGAGCATCAATCCCAGACCGGCGAGCGCGGCGCTGCATCGCAGTATCTCCTGCTTTGTGCATTGCGTTCGCCCCGCAATGAAAAAGCCGAGGAAGATGAAACCAAAGAGAATAGCTGCCACGATGGCAAAGGCAAGAAGTGGTGCAGCGGCAGTCATAATCAGATGAAGAGTTCAGGTTGTTTCGGTTCGGAGGCAACAGCGGTGAGCCTGGCTGTGAAGACTTTCTCCACGGGTGGGGGCAATATGCGGGCTTTGCGCGGGCAGATGGCCACGCAGCGCATGCAGAGGATGCACTTGGCCGCATCTGTGCTGCGCGGGTCGCTCAGCGGAATGGCCCCCACCGGGCATTTGCGGGCGCACATGCCGCAGCCGCCGCAGGCATCCGTCACCAGTGGGGTAGCAGGCATCTGGGGCAGAGGGCGGTATTCTGCATTGCCGGGCACCTCCACGGTGCCGGGTGCATCCTGCGCCAGCTTGGCTTCCACCGCCGCGCCGAATTCCACGCACTTGGCGAGGTCGGCGGCATCGGGGCGTCCGGGGGCTATGCTGCGGATGATGCTGTGCTCAGCGATGAAGGCCGCAGCAGCAATCACTGCGAAACCGGATTCGGTGAGGGTGGTTTTGAGCTCCAGCAGGGCATCTTCATACGCGCGGTTGCCGTAGACGACTACGGCAATGGCCGGACCGCCTTGGCCTTTCAGGGCTCGCAGCCGTTGAATGGCCACAGCGGGCACGCGCCCGCCGTATACCGGCACCACGGCGAGCACCGGCACCCAGGTGGGTACCTCCTGCGGCTCCACAGGGGAGCAGAGGTCGATACGCTTGCCCATGCGGGCACCGGCAATGGCGGTTGCAATGGAGGAGCAGCCCCCGGTGGGGCTGAATACGGCAGAAATCCAGTTGTTCATACGAGGGTATTCTAGCATTGTTGAAGGGGTAAATCAAACGATAAATTGATGTTTATCGTTATCGGAGCACGGGACTTCAGTCCCGAAATCACGGTGCATTTAATCGGGACTAAAGTCCCGTGCTTCGACAAAGTTCCTCCCCCGCAAATTCCCATTTATCGTTCTTTTGATTGCCGGGGCAAGAAGCGTGCGCCTTACGCAAATGCGCGGGCGGGCGACCTGTATTGCGTTGACTGTTATCAATAATATTGACACGCCATGTGTTTTGTGTTAAGTTGCAGACGCAACCTACTGAAAGAGAAATGCGAAATACCTTGAAGAATCTCCTCTCCCTGCTCCTGGTCGCTGTTTTGATGTTCGCCGCGCAGAGTTTTGCTGCCACTGAGGCGGAAGTGGTGCAGAAATCGGCTTTCTGCGGAACCTTTTGGGCGCTGGCTCCTGCCATACTGGCCATTGTGCTGGCGCTGATTTCCAAGGAGGTGTATTCCTCCCTGTTTGCGGGTATTGTGCTGGGAGCCTGCTTTGTGACCCAGTTTTCGTTCTTCGATACGGTGGACTTTGTGGTCAATAAAGGCCTCATGGCCGGCATGAAGGATACTACCGGCGTGTTCATCTTTCTGGTGATTCTCGGCGCCTTTGTCTGCATGATTAACAAGACCGGCGCGGCCCGCGCTTTCGGTGAGTGGGCGCAGACGCACGTGAAATCCCGCATTGGCAGCCAGCTGGCTTCCTTTGTGCTCGGGGTGCTGATTTTCATCGATGACTATTTCAACTGCCTGGCTGTGGGTAGTGTGATGAAGCCGGTGACGGATGCCAAGCGGGTATCCCGCGCCAAGCTGGCCTTTATCATTGATGCCACAGCGGCCCCCATTTGCATGATTGCGCCCATTTCGAGCTGGGCGGCGGCGGTATCGCAGTACTCCAGCGGCACTGGTTACAATGGGCTGGAGCTGTTCATTCACGCCATTCCGTACAATTTCTATTCGCTGCTCATGCTCAGCTTTGTGGTCATGCTGGTGCTGATGCGTTTCGATTTCGGCCCCATGGCGCGTTATGAACGCAATGCCATCAAGAATGGCGACGTACACACCGTGGTGCCGGAGCAGGTCATGCAGGAGCTGGAGCATACCACACCCGGCCGCGGCAAGCTGGTGGACCTGGTGCTGCCGGTGCTGCTGCTGATTGCGCTGGAAACCTTTGCCCTGGTATATGTGGGCGGTATTCTGGAAGGTAAATCCTTTGCGGATGCGCTCAGCGCGACCGATGCTACGGTGGGCCTGCCCTGGGGCGCCATCATTGCCCTGGTGCTGGTCGTGGCATTCTACCGCATGCGCGGTGTGCTGAGCTTCCGTGCTGCGATGCGCTGCATCCCGGAGGGCTTTGTGGCCATGGTGCCGGCCATCCTCATCCTTACACTGGCTACCTCTCTGAAGAACGTGACCACCGCTCTGGAAGCCCGCGAGTTCATCGCCTTCCACATGGAGCACAGCGCTGCCGGGCTGGTGAACTTCCTGCCGGCGGTTATCTTTGTGGTGGCCGGTGTGCTGGCCTTCTCCACCGGCACCTCCTGGGCCACATTCGGCATCCTCATTCCCATTGTGGTGAGCACCTTCGACCCCACCAGCCCGCTCATGTTCATCGGCATGTCCGCCTGTCTGGCCGGTGCGGTGGCGGGTGACCATTGCTCCCCGATTTCGGATACCACCATCATGTCCAGCGCCGGTGCGCAGTGCGACCACCTGAGCCATGTCTCCACCCAGTTGCCTTATGTGCTGCTGGTTTCGGGCATTTCGCTGGTGGCTTTCCTGCTGGCCGGCTTCGTGCAGAACTGGTTCATCGTATTCCCGCTGGCCTTTGTGGGCCAGCTGGTTCTGCTGTTCGGCCTGAAGAGATATTTCACCCGCAAGCAGGCGGTTGAGGAATAACCGATGCTGGAGGCTCTGTTAGTTGTCGTGCTTTTCGGCTGCGGTGTGCCGCTGGTCGTGCACGAGGAGTGGCTGGAGCGCGGTAATCCCCACTTTGTACTCGGGTGGGCCATGGCCGTTGTCGCCGTGCTCGCGGCGCTGGGACTCATGGTGCTGCTGTGAATTAAACCCTCAACTTTCCATTTTTTCGAGGCGGTCGCATATACAATCACCCCCGCTTTCCGGAGAAAGCGGGGGTGATGCTGAATGGGATTTCAGGGAAGATTACTTGAGAATCATCTTGAAGTCCACCACCACAGCGCGGTCGGCGGTGACGAGCACCGGGTTGCCGTCGATAGCGGTGATTTCGGGAATCTCGAGCACGAGCTTCTGCACCTTGGCCAGGGTGTCGGCCAGCGGACCCACAGCCTTGGGAGCCTCGCCGCGCACACCGTTGAGGATGGTGCCGACCTTGGTCTCCTTGATCATATCGGTGAAGTCATCAGCGGGCAGGATGCGCATGGTGGTGTCGCGCATCACTTCGGTGTAGATACCGCCGGTGCCGAATACCATGACGCGGCCGAAGTTCTTGTCGCTGTTCACACCGATGATGGTTTCGGTGGCCTTGGTGATCATCTCCTGGATGAGCACGGAAGCGCCCTTCAGGTTGAACTTGGTGATGGAGCCCCACAGGCCTTCCCAGGCCTCGGTGAAGGAAGCCTCGTCATTGATGTTGAGGTAGATACCCTTCATTTCGGTCTTGTGCAGAGCATCGGGGGCGGAGAGCTTGAGCACCACAGCGTTCGGGAAGATGGTCTTGCAGAAGGCCAGGGCTTCTTCCTTATCGGTGAAGTTGCCGCACTTCGGGTAATCGATGCCGTAGTGGTCCATGAGCATGTTCACGGTGTCCTGGGGCAGGGAGGCCAGACCGGCTTCCTTGGCGGCGGTCACAGCAGCCTTGATTTCGGCGGGCACTTCGCCGGTCTCGCAGGTGGCAAGCTTCTTGCCGCGGAAGGCCATCTGGGCCTTCAGCAGACCGAGCAGACGCACGATGTCGGCCGGGTACTCGTAGTTGAGAATCTTGGCCTTGTCGAGCAGCACGCGACCCTCGTCCACACGGGCACCACCCACGAAGGAGCAGTAGATGTTCACGTCCGGGTACTGGGGAGCCAGCTTGATGACAGCCTCAGCGGTGCCGGGGCAGTCGGTCACGCGCTGCGGGGTGAGGAGCACGAGGATGTTCTTGTACTCACCGCTCTCGCAGAGCACCTTGAGGGCGGCCTCGTAGCGGTCGGCCTTGGCGTCGCCCACCACGTCGATGGGGTTGCCCAGGGAAGCCTCGGGGGTAAGCACGGCGCGCAGGGCCTCGATGGTCTTCTCGCTCGGGCGGGCCAGGTCAAGACCGGCTTCTTCGCAGAGGTCGGAGGTGAGCACGCCCACGCCGCCGGCGTTGGTCAGCACAGCCACCTGGCCGTCGAACTGGTTGTGGTTGCAGTACTGCAGCACCTCAAGCAGGCCGAAGAGCTCGCGGTCGTTGTAGGCCTGGATGGCGCCGGCACCCTGCAGGGCCATCTCCAGCACGCGGTAGTTCGGAGCCAGAGAACCGGTGTGGGAAAGAGAAGCGGCCTGGGCCTTGGCGCTCTTACCGGGCTCCATGATCACGCAGGGCTTGGTGTCGGAAACTTCCTTAATCACCTTGAGGAATTCCTTACCGTTCTTGAGGGATTCCAGGTAGAACACGAAGGCGTTGGTGTTGGAGTCGTCCTTCAGGGCAGCGAGCAGGGCGTCCTCACCCATCACGGCCTTGTTACCGATGGAGATGAAGTGGGAGAAGCCGATGCCCTTGCCGGCGGCCCAGTCCATGATGGCGGAGCAGTAGGCACCGGACTGGGAAACGAAGGCCACGTTACCGCGGGCGGGGAAGCCATCGGCGAAGGAGGCGTTCACGTTGTCGAAGGTGGAGATGTGGCCGAGGCAGTTCGGGCCCAGCAGGTTGATGCCGTTGTCCAGGCACTTCTGGGCGATGCGCTTTTCGAGTTCCTTCTCACCCACTTCGGCGAAACCGGCGGTGATGATGGAAATGTTCTTGGTGCCGTTCACGATGCAGGCGTCAATCACGGCCTCGGTGAAGCGGGCGGGAACGAGGATAACGACCAGGTCCATGGGTTCGGGCAGGGCGTCCACGCTGGCATAGCAGGGCTTGCCGCAGAGTTCCTGACCGGCCATCTTGGGGTTGATGCCGTAAAGCTTGCCCTTGTAATCAGCGGAGATGATGTTGTTGAATACAACGGCGCCCAGCTTCGTGGGGTCGGCGGATACACCGACGACTGCAATGCTCTTCGGATTGAAGAATGTTTCGAGTGACATGGTTGTTGTTATTATTTGGTTGAAAAATTGAAGAACCGGTATACACGGCTCCGCAAAGGATTGTAGCACTCCGACCAACTGTTTGCAAGCTACTTTGGCACTTTTATGGCAAAGTTTTGGTGGAAATGGCTGATTTTACCCCATTAGTCGGGGTAGGGAAGTTCGGTGGACGTGCTATCCAGCCAGTTGTTGAGGATTTCCACGGCGGCGGCCTGGTCGATGATGGGGCGGAAGTTCTTTGCCTTTTTGCCAGCTTGGTGCAGTTTTTCCTGGGCCACTGTGGTGGTCAGGTATTCATCCACATAGATGAGGGGGAGCTGGGGCAGGCGGGAGTGCAGTTTGTCGCCGAAGGCGCGCACCTTGGCGCAGGCGGTGCCTTCGGTGCCATCCATGCGGAGGGGGAGCCCCAGCACCAGGGTGCGGATGCCGCGCTCTGCCACCAGCGCAGCGATGCGCTGCAGCGGCTCGGTGCGTTGCAGGTGGATGCTCTCCACCGGGTGCGCGAGAATGCCGCAGGCATCCGTGGCGGCAATGCCGATGCGGGCTTCTCCGTAATCTATGCCGAGGGCGGGGTGCATCAGACCAGGTTTTCCGGCAGGCCGGAGACGATGTTCTTAATCTTATCGGCCTCGGAGCGGCGGGCCACGAGCAGGGCATCGCCGGTGTCCACCACAATGAGGTCATCCACGCCCACCAGGGCCACGCGTTTGCCGGAGTCAGTGAAGACGATGTTGTTGGTGGCCTGCACCTGGCTCATCGGGCTGTTGCTCACGTTGCCTCCCTCCTGCTGCGGCAGGTACTTGCCCACAGAAATCCAGGAACCCACGTCGTCCCAGTCGAAGGTGGCTTCGAAGTTGAGCACGCGGTCGGCTTTCTCCAGCAGCGCAAAGTCAATGGAAATGGGGGTGAGCTGTGGGAACTCGCTGCCGATGAAGGCGGGCAGGTCAGTGGCCGCAGTCAGGCGGTCGATGAAGCCGGCGAGCTCGGGGCTGTGGGCGGCCAGCTGGCTGCGCACGTGGGCCACATTCCAGATGAACATGCCGGCATTCCAAGAGAAATTGCCGCTGGCCAGGTATTCGGCAGCGGTGGCGGCATCCGGCTTTTCGCGGAAGCGCACCACTTCGTAGCAATTGTGGGTGAGTGCTGCATCCTCCAGCTTGCCGGCGCGTTCGATATAGCCATAGCTGGGGCAGGCCCAGGTGGGCTTGATGCCGATGGTGATGAGAGCAGCTTCGCGCCCGGCCAGGGAGAGGGCGTCCTCTGCCAGGGCTCGGAAAGCGTTGTTATCCAGAATGAGCGAATCGCTGGGGATGATAATCATATTGGCCTGCGGGTCGCGGGCAGCAATGAGCCCCACACCCAGGGCCACAGCCGGTGCGGTGTCGCGGCGGGCGGGCTCGGCCACGATGTTCTCCGCGGGTAGTTCGGCGGCCTGGCGACGCACCTCGGCTTCCTGCAGGTGGTTGGTGAGAATGAAGATGTTTTCTGCCGGTACCAGTCCCTTCACGCGGTCGATGGCCTGGCGCAGCATGGTGCCGCTGCCGAACAAATCGAGAAGCTGCTTGGGCTTTGCATTGCGGGAAAGCGGCCAGAATCGCGTGCCGCTGCCGCCGGCGAGAATCAACGCATAATTACTCATGCCGCCGAGTATACCCCGCACCCCCGGCGCGGTCAAGCCCGGAAAGCAATTTCGGTGGCGTGCGCATTCGGACAAAAATATGCACACCGAAATGCAAAAATTGGGGGCAGAAAAGAATAGCGCGGACAAAAATGCACACTATAATGTGTGTATGGTCTTAAAAATAAAACAACAGGATGCCATAGTTCTGCTTCTTCAGGCAA
>JAGBDZ010000004.1 GCA_017937215.1 Akkermansia sp.
CCCGCGAACTTGCTCGTATACTAGCACACCCATTTCGCCATTTCAAGCAGAATCTGATATACAGACAAATTTTTCCCGCATGTGTCCCAAAGTTTGAGTATGGAGCTTGATAAATGGGAAGTTATCGGGGGAGGAACTTTGTCGAAGCACGGGACTTTAGTCCCGATTAAATGCACCGTGATTTCGGGACTGAAGTCCCGTGCTCCGATAACGATAAACATCAATTTATCGAGCTCCGTACTCAAACTTTGGGACACGTGTGAATTTTTCCCCACGCGTGTCCCAAAGTTTGAAAAAAGCGCTCGATAGATTGATGTTTGTCGGGGATTCTGATTATTCCAACGCGTAATTTTTCTATTTATGCTTGACACCCCACCACCAAAGCTGTAGAATCGCCGCACACCGCATGCGGGCGTCGTTCAATGGTAGGACGCGTGCTTCCCAAGCATGAGACACGGGTTCGATTCCCGTCGCCCGTAGCACACCACTCATTACGGCAGAGTCGGCTCTCGTCTCTGCCGTTTTTAGTACCGTCTTTCTCACTTATGAGCTTGACAATCCCGCTCAAAACCTTTAACTTTTCCGAAACACTTTTTCCTAGAGTCGTTTAAGCCCATGAAGCAAGCCGCCGCATACCGTCAGATGGAACTGAACCCACGCATAGCCGATGGGGAGATGCACTCACCGGAGCAGATGAGGCAGCAGGTGGAGCAGGCCCGGCAGCAGGCGGAGTTTTACGAAGCGCAGCGGCTGCAGTGGGAAGCGCAGCGGCGCGAGCTGGAGGAGAGCAACGAGCGCAAAGTGCTCTTCAACGACAGTCTGAACGAAATCGGCATGAAGCTGCACAACGCCGTGCGGCGCATTGAGAAGGAGCTGGAATCCATGGACCGCGAGCAGGCCGAGGTGGCGCAGATCAACGAATGCCTGAAGCGGCACCTGCAGATACTCTCCTCCATGCAGCCCCAGAACTGGAGCACGGAAGGATTCAACGACCGGCTGCGCGAGGCCATGCCGAAACTGGACCGCGCCATCAATGATTTTGAAGAGGCCTATGCCGGACCGCCCCGCTACCGGCACACGGAAATATTCCGCCACAAACCAGGGGTGAACGAACGCCAGGGAATCAACTGGGCGGGGCTCCGGGGCGAGCTGGCCCGCGGCTTCTTCTTCCACCTTCCTCTCTTTATCCTGCTCCTCCTGGTGTGGGGAGCCTACGCACTCATCTCTCGAATCTGACCATGCCGCACTCATCACTCGACCGACTTCGCGAACTGGAGCAGCGCCGCAACATGCGCAGCACCGGCAGTCCTACCCCACGCCGCGACTATCAGCGCCGCTACCCGGCCAACACCCTGGGCCCCAACGAGGACATCGTGGAGCGCCGCCGCGGCATGCACCGCTCCCACGTCACCATCACTGGGGCGGCCCCGCAGAACCGCAACATTCTGCTGGAAAACCTCTTCATTCTGGCGTTCATCGCCGCATCCATCTGGGGTCTCTACTCCCTCATCGTCTATCTTCTCACCCATTCCTGATTTTCCCATGGCACAGAACAACCTCATCGATGTGGCCTACATCGCCCGCCTGGCCAAGCTTGAGCTCACCGAGGACGAGACCGCCCGCTTTTCCGAAGACCTGAACCAGGTGCTGGCCTATGTGGCGCAGCTCGACCAGTGGGATACCACCGGCGTGGAGCCCATGTACCACCCGCTGCCGGTGTATGATGCTCTGCGCGAGGACGTGCCGGGCACCAGCCTGAGCAACGAAGCAGCCCTTTCCAACGCCCCCGCCCAGGAGGACGGCCAGTTCCGCGTGCCCAAGGTGGTGGAATCCGCACACTAACCCCCAGCCTCTCCAACAATTTTCCCGATTATGCTTACCGGAACCATTTCTCACTGGCGCCAGCAGCTCACCGGCGGCGCCATCTCCCCCGCCGAGCTGGTGGAAGAAATCGCCCGCTCCATGGAGGAGCGTAACCCCGGCATCAATGCATGCCTCTCCTGGGATAAGGAAGCCGCACTTGCCGCAGCCGCCCAGGCCGACCTCAGCAAACCGCTCGGCGGCATTCCCATTGCGGTAAAGGACAACATCGCCATGCTCGGCCAGCCCACCCGCTGCGCCTCCCGCATGCTGGAAAACTTCATTTCCCCCTATGATGCCACAGCCGTCACCAAGCTGACTGCCGCCGGCGCCATCCCCTTCGGCCGCACCAATATGGACGAGTTCGCCATGGGCTCCTACGGCCAGAACTCCGCTTTCGGTGAGACCCAGAACCCCGCCGCTCCCGGTCACGTGCCGGGTGGTTCCTCCAGCGGCTCTGCCGCTGCCGTGGCCGGCGGCATGGCTATTGCCGCCCTGGGGTCTGATACCGGTGGTTCCATCCGCCAGCCGGCCTCTCACTGCGGCGTGGTGGGCATCAAACCCACCTATGGCCGCGTCTCGCGCTACGGTCTGGTGGCCTTCGCCTCCTCGCTCGACCAGATTGGTCCCATCACCCAGAACGTGGAAGATGCCGCCACCATCCTGAACGCCATCTGCGGCCACGATGCCAAGGACTCCACCTCCTCCACCGTGCCCACAGAGGATTTCACCGCCGGACTCGGCAAGGATATCAAGGGCCTGCGCATCGGCCTGCCCAAGGAATACCTCTCCAGCGGCAACAGCCCAGCCGTTTCCGCAGCGCTCGAAAAAAGCATCGGCAAGCTCACCGAGCTGGGCGCTGAGATTGTGGAAATCTCCCTGCCCCATGCCGAGGCCGTGGTGGCCGCCTACTACATCATCGCCTGCGCCGAGGCCTCCTCCAACCTTTCCCGATTCGACGGCATCCGCTACGGCTACCGCGCCGCCGGCACCAATGGGCTGGACGACCTCTACAGCAAAACCCGCGAGACCGGCTTCGGCCCGGAAGTAAAGCGCCGCATCATCCTGGGCACCTACGTGCTCTCCAGCGGTTTCTACGATGCCTACTATGCCAAGGCGCAGAAGGTGCGTTCCCTGGTAGCGGGCGACTTTGCCGCCGCTTTTGAGAAAGTAGACCTGATTCTGGGGCCCGTGGCACCCACCAGCGCCCCGAAACTGTTCGACGACAGCATGACGCCGCTGCAGACCTACCTGGCCGATATCTACACCATTCCGGCCAACCTGGCGGGGCTGCCCGGCATCTCCATCCCCACCCCGGTGGCGGAAGGCGAGCACCCGGTGGGCATCCAGCTGCTGGCCCCGCACTTTGCGGAAACACGCCTGCTTCAGGCCGCCTCCGCTCTGGAAAAAGCATTCCAATAACTCTTTCATGGAAACGCCCGTCTACATCAGCATTGCCGGTTCCGACTGCTCCGCCGGAGCCGGGCTGCAAGCCGACCTCAAAACCGGCTTTGCCCTGGGGTGCTACCCCCTCACCGCCGTCACCTGCGTGGTGAATGAAGTACCCGGGCTGGTGGAAGGCATCGTGGCCATGGAGCCTGAATTCGTAGCCGCGCAGGTGGCACTCTGCCTGCGCAGCTTCCCGGTGCGCGCGGTCAAGACCGGCATGCTCTACTCACCGGAAATCGTGCGTGCCACCGTAGCGGCGCTCAAGGACTTTGACGGTCCCATCGTGGTGGACCCGGTCATGATAGCCACCGCGGGCGAAGCCCTCATTCTGCAGGAAGCCATTGCGGTGTACGAGGAGGTGCTCATCCCCCGCACCACTCTGCTCACCCCGAATGGCGATGAACTCGCCAAGCTGGCCGGCACCGCCCCCATCACCACGGTAGAAGAACTGGAAGCCGCCGCCAACCTGCTTTGCGCCCGCTACAACTGCGCCATCCTGGCCAAAGGCGGCCACATAGGCGGCAGCACCTGCACCGATATCCTGGTGCAGCCCGGCAAACCCACCCTGCGCTGGAGCCACCCCCGCACGGAGGGCATCTCCACCCACGGCACCGGCTGCACCCTCTCCAGCGCCATCACCGCCTTCCTGGCCAAAGGCCAGCCGCTGGAACTCGCCGTCGAAAACGGCCTCAGCTACATCGCCCGCGCCATTGCCACTTCCCACAGACTCGGTGAGCAATTTGCGGTGAATCACAGCATCTGATGCACTCATGATGAGAATCAGCCCCCTTCTCCTTTCCCTCACCCTCCTCACGCTCAGCTGCTGTAGCTTTATTCAGTGGCAAACATACAAGGAAGCGGCACTTGCAGAAGGGTACGTACCCATTCCCCCGGAAGAACTATATCCGGACGATCCGGAGCAAGGGACATTTGACGGCATTCCCTACCTGGCCGGCGAAATCATCGAAGGGCAGCAGCGGGCAAAGATACTGAAAGCCATGCAGCAGGCAGCTCAGGTCCGCATCATACAGACACGAGCAGCAACGTCTGACATCTGGAGCCCGGAGAGAAAAGAAAGAGAACTGCCCGCGGTCCCGATGAACGATGCGCTCCGCACCCTGGCACAGCGCTGGGCCACAGCCCCGGAGTGGTTGCAGCTCACCTTCGTCAATTTCGATATTGCCGGAGTATTCCATACAAACGATTGCTTCTGTTTCCTCGATGAAGCGGGGAACGAACTGGGGCGGCTGCATATCCACACGCTGGACACCGTATGTAAGCCTGAGGGCCAGAAACACTACGATGACATGAGGGAGATGCTATACAAAGCAGCCGGCTGCAGTCCGCAGTGGTAACAACCAGCCGACCCGGCTCATCCCAGCATCTGAATATCCGCAGTAATCTGTGCCTGCAGCTCGGCCACTGAGGCGAACTTGCGCTCAGGGCGCAGGAAACGGAGCAGCGCCACCTGCAGCGGGCGGCCATATAAATCACCCTGCCAGTTCAGCAAGTGCGTTTCCAGGCGCAGCACCTTCTGCGCCTCATCAATCGTAGGCCGGAGCCCCAGATTGGCAATACCGCGCACCACGGTGCCCTCCATCTGCGCCGCCACCTCATACACCCCGAAAGGCGGCAGCACCGCCGCGGGGTGAATCTGCATATTCGCCGTGGGGAAACCCAGTTTGCGTGCCAGTTTCTGGCCGGGTTCCACAGTGCCCTGTATGCTGAATGTATGCCCCAGCATCTCCTGCGCCAGGGGGAGATTTCCCTCTTGCAGCAGCTCGCGGATGCGGCTGGAGCAGATGCGCTCCCCCTGCAGCTCCGCCATATCCTGCACGCAGGCGCGCAAGCCGTGTTCGGCAGCGTATGTCTCCACAAAAGCGGCATTACCCACGCCGCCCTTGCCGAAATGCCAGTTGCGGCCCACGGAAATACCGGCCATGCGGCAGGCAGCACGCAGGCCATCCAGAAAATCGAACGGACTCGTGGCAGCCAGCTCCGGGGTAAAAGGCAGTTCCAGCAGCACTTGCACCCCCAGCTCCGCCAGTAAAGCGCGCTTCTGCTCCGCAACCGGCGTTATCAGCTTCGGCTGCCGTTGCGGTGCCAGCACCGCCAGCGGATGCTGCGCAAATGTGAGCACCCCGCGTAAAGCGCCGGGCGTGTCGGCCGATTCGATAACCCGCCGGTGCCCGCAGTGCACCCCATCGAAAAAGCCCATGGCCCAGTGCACCGGTTGGCTCACAGTGGCTAGTTCATTGATGGAATGCAGAATCAACATAATCTCATGCCCGGTCAGCCAGCACCTTTTCCACCGGCAGCAGACGAGCCAGCAGCTCTTCGCGCCCGGCAGCCTTCAGCGTGGGCACATCCACCGCCTCGGCAATATCGAACTTACCGCTGCAGATACGGCGCAGGGCCGTGAGGTGCGCCCCGCAACCCAGGTACTGCCCGATATCATGCGCATAAGTGCGCACATAAAACCCTTTGGTGCAGTGCACGCGGAAATCCACCTCGGCCGCGGCCAGGTCAATGCGGGTGATTTCATAATCCAGCACCGCCACGTGGCGCGACTTGCGTTCCACTTCCTTGCCCTTGCGGGCCAGTTTGTAGCAGGGAACGCCGTTGATTTTCACCGCTGAATACATGGGCGGCACCTGGTCGAATTCGCCATTAAAATGTTCGAACGCGGCGCGGATGGCGTCTTCCGTCAGGCCATCGGTGGGCTTTTCGGCCACCACTTCGCCATCGGCATCCTGGCTGTTGGTCTCCACGCCCAGTTTCATGGTGGCGGTGTAGACCTTATCCTCGCACATGAGCAGGTCCTGCATCTTCGTTGCCTTGCCGATGACCACTATCAGCATGCCGGTGGCCATGGGATCCAGCGTGCCGCAGTGGCCCACCTTCTTGGTCTGCAGAATCCGGCGGCAGAGCGCCACCGCATTGTGGGAAGTGAAGCCGGGGTCCTTATCCACCAGCAACACGCCGCTGGGAGCTTCCTCACTCATGCCTGAAGCTCCTTTCTGATAGCGTTCAGCACGCGCTCGCGGCAGTCGGCCAGCTCCCCGCGCATGCGGATTCCGGAGGCCATGGCATGCCCACCGCCCCCGAACTGCGCCGCAACAGCCGCCACACTCACAGCCGGGTCCTTGCTGCGCAGGGAAACACGGATGCGGCCGTCGTCCAGGTCCTCGAAAATCACCGCCACGCGCACCCCCTGGAGCACGCGTACCACATCCACCAGGTCCTTGGTATCCTCCAGCCCCACCCCGAGCTCCGCCTTGCGGCCGGCCGGCATGGAATAGTGGGCCAGAGCACCGCCGCACTCCACCACCATGTGGTTAAGCACCTCGCGCTGCATGAGCAGGGCCGTGTAAGGCACCTCCTGATAAACCCGGCGATTCACATCCGCCACATCCACCCCGGCCGCCAGCAGCTCACCGGCGGCATACATCACCTCAGGCGTCGTGCTGCCGTACTGGAACGAGCCCGTATCTGTGTTGATACCCACATAGAGGGCCTCCGCCACCGGCTTCGTGAGCTTCACACCCCAGGATTTCAGGATATTGAACAGCACAAAAGCGCAGGCAGCGGTTTCCGGCTCAATCACATGCACATGGCCATAGCGGGTATTGGTACCGTGGTGGTCAATGTTCACAATAAGCGGGAACCCGGCAAAAAGCTGCTGCGAGCGGTCGCCCAGGCGCTTCCAGTCGCCCGTGTCCACACAGATGAGCATCTCCAGGTCGCCCGGCAGTTCCTCCGGCAGCGGCAGAATCTGCTCCGTCCCCTCCAGGAAGGAATAGCGGGCCGGCACCCCATCCTCATTCCACATATAAACCTTCTTGCCCATGCCCTGCAGGGCCAGACCCAGCGCCAGAGTAGAGCCGATGGCATCGCCATCCGGCCGGAAATGAGAAGTCACACCAATGGTGCTGCACTGCTGAATACGGGATAAGAGTTGCTCGTACATGCGCGCTTATCATACCGCGTTTCAGCGGTCAGGTCAACCGCTTTCGCGCCAGCAACAGTGCCATGGTGCGCGGAAAACGCCGGTTCAGCCACCACCCGGCCACTGCCAGCAGCGGAATCACCACCACCGGCACCCACACATTCCACAGAAAATGCGGATTATACCCCCCATACAGCGGAGCCAGCACAAATGAGTGCGCCGCATAGATGAACAGCATCCACCGCCCGCAGAACGCCAGTCCCTCAGCCACTCGAGGCAGGTAGCGCCCGGCCACCACACCACCCAGCAGCATCAGCAGCGCCCAGGCCAGCGCCCCCACCGGCAGACTGCAGTGCCGCCAGGGCAGCCCGGCCCACTGCGCGCACCGCGCCAGCACATACGGCTGGCACAGGCAGACCAGAGCCGCCGCCGCAAGCGCCGGCAGATGATGCCCCATCCAGCTGCCGATGCGCTCCGGCGGCACCGACCTGAGCGCAAAGCCGAGCAGAAAAATCCAGAAATAATCAAAGCGCACAGCCGCATACTGCGCCGGGGCGCAGGTGTAGCTGCAAAGCATGAGCACCGGCACCACCACCCAGGTGAAGCGCGGCAGCAGACGCAGCGCCAGCAGCCCCGCCGCTACCAGCTGGTAGACCACCAGCGTTTTCAGGAACCAGAGCGGCGTGTTATACGCCGCCACTCCCCAGCCTATGCTGCGCTGCCAGCTGAACTCAAAATCAGGCGCAGCCGCTGCCATGAGCCCCAGACTCAGCAGCGACCACAGCAGCCAGGCCAGCGCCAGCCGCCCGGTGCGCATCAGCACCCGCCCCGCCCCCTGCGGCAGAAAATACCCCGCCAGCAGGAAAAAGAGCGCAATAGCCCCTCCGACCGCGCGCCCCAGCCCTGCCGGGGCCGCATCCGCATGCAGCCACACGATGCAGAACATGGCCAACGTGCGGGCGCAATCCACCCAGGTGGCTCTGGCAGTGGGGGTGCTCATTTGCTCACGCTGCGCACCAGAGCACAGGTCAGGTCAATGCAGGACTCCAGGTCGCGCTCATCCAGAATCCCATTGTGCGAGTGGATGTAACGCACCGGAACACCGAACACGATAGCCGGGCAGCCATACCAGTGAGGGTAAGCGGCGGCAGCATCTGTTCCGCCGGTGCGGCGCACCGTGGGCTGGCAGGGGATTCCCTCGCGCTCTGCGATTTCCAGCACCGTATCCACCAGCGCTGGCGGGGTGATATTCGTGGGGTCGTAAAGACGCACCTGCACCCCCTTGCCCAGCACCCCCTGGCGGCAGATGCCACTCTGGCCGTAAGTATCATCCGCAGGCGTGCCCTCCAGCACAATGGCTAAATCCGGCGTCTGCTCCAGCGCGCGGGCTCCGCGGGTTCCCACCTCCTCCTGCACCGTGCCGATAGCCTGCAGCGTGCAATCCAGTTCCTCACCGGCCAGGCGGCGCATCACCTCAATCATGCAGTACACACCGGCGCGGTTATCAAAAGCCTTGCCCATCCAGCGGTGGGGCACCTCCAGCGACCGCAGCGCCACATCCGGCGTCACCGCGCAGCCCAGGCGAATACCACAGGCTGCCACTTCCTCGGCACTGGATGCTCCGATATCAATGAAAAGCGAATCCGTGGACATCACCTGGTTGCGCTGCGACTCCGGCAGCAGGTGCGGCGGGCGTGTACCAATCTGCCCGGGGATGCGGCGGCCATCGCGCGTGTGCACCAGCACACGCTGGCTGGGCAGCGTGTGGTTCCACCAGCCACCCAGCGGCACAATCAGCAGAAAACCATCCGGCGTAATCCCCTGCACCATGAACCCGATTTCGTCCATGTGCGCCAGCAGCGCCGCCACCGGTCCCGCACCGCTGCCCTTCATCTGGCAGATGAGGTTCCCGGCCACCGTTTCCGTGATATCGCAGCAATCCTGCAATTCCCCGGCAATGAGGGTGCGCACATCATCCTCAAACCCGGATACCCCCGCTGCATTGCTGCAGCGCTCAAGCAAGTCCTTATTCAGCATACCCCTACTTTACACCCGCCGCACCGGCGGGTCAAGCAGATACCGACACAAGCCCCGCCGCCCGATAAATTGGAATTTGGCGGGCTGAAAGCCCGAGGAATTTTGAGCCCACGAAGTGGGTGAAAGAACACTAGCCGGGGGTAAGCCCGCAAAGCGGGCGCAGCCCCCGGAATGCGACAAAATAAAATGGAGCCCCGGAGGGGTGACAGAAAGCGATGCAATACACTGATGCTGTGCTTTCTGTCACCCCTCCGGGGCTCCGATATTTTTTTCAATATACCGGGGGCTGCGAGCGCTGACGCGCTCTTACCCCCGGCTAGTGTTCTTACGCCCCTGCCGGGGCTGATTTTCCGCTCGCCTGCGGCTCGCCAAATTCCAATTTACAGAGGCGAGTCGCAAGGCTTCAGTCACAGAGCCGAGGGGCGCGCTTCAGCTTTTGCTTCAGCCTCCTCGATTTCCCTCCGCGCCATGAAGGCGGCCACCGGGTAACCGGGCTCGATATCCTCGGTAATGATGACGCGCGTGCCGTACTCCACGATATCAAACAACATGGTGGAAACCACGTGCGGCAAACGGATGCAGCCGTGGGACAGGCGCTTGCCCGCCACTACCTTTCCGGTGTGCATCCCCACACCATCGGAGGTCAGGCGCATCCAGTTCGGCATGGGGGAGCCTTCGAAACGCCCACCCTCCGGCACAGGCTGCTTGAACACATCCGCATTACGGTCAATGCACTTACCTGCGGCATTGTACATCTTGCCATAGCGATTGGAGGCATGTTTCTTTTCCTTGAAGCGCACGCGGTAGGGGCCGGTGGGCGTGGGGTGCGTATCGGCACCGGTGGAAACAGGCCAGTCCGCCGCCACCTGGTTATCCACGTACAGGCGGCCGCGCTGCTGGGAAAGGCAGATGACGATATGGCTGCGCGACGTGGCTCTGGCCAGCAGAGCCTCATCCATGTACACCTCCATCACGGTTGGGTACTTCTTGCTCTGCGCCACAAATTTCTCATACGCACTCATCCCCTGGGTCATGGGGGTCACTGCCACATATTGCTGCTGGGAGCAGGAAGCCAGCCCGGCTGCCAGCACCGCCGCAGCGGAAATCCACAACGTGCGCACCGATTTATTCACAGGGTGTTTCATATCATTTAATCTCTACCGGCGTACCGACCGGTGTGTTATCAAAGAAAATCTTGGCCATGCGCTTGGGCAGGCGAATGCAGCCGTGGCTCTCCGGGGCAGAGGTCACCAGGCCTTCGTGCATCCAGATACCGCCCCAGGTCAGCTGCATGCCGTTCGTCATGGGCGCACCTTTGTAGATGCCACCGGGGGGAATCGGCTCACCCTTGGTATAGTTGGCCACCAGCGTGTTGCCGTCGGCATCCACAATGCTGCCGTAGGTAGAGGAAATGTGGTCCTCGTCCTTGGAAATGATGGGGAACACGCCCTTGGGGGTATCCTTGCCGGCCTTGCCGGAGGAAATGGTGCTCCAGCCCACGCGGCGGCCGGCAATGTAGTAATGAGCCTGCTGCAGCTCCGTATCAATCACGATGCGGCGCGGTCCCTCCAGCCCTGCCGGCACATCCCACTGCCCGGTGCTCACAGACTCCGTCACATCCACCTTGATTTTGGGGCGGGCAAAGGCATAACCAGATGCCATCTGCGCCAGATCATTCGGGCTGTTCACACAGGAAGTCACAGCAAAGACCGCTGCGGCAAGCATATAGAAGCATCGTTTCATATCGGGAGGAATTGGTACAGTTCCGCAATCCCCATCGCAACCGTGCGAGTGGGACTCAGCATTTATGCACGCTAACATCGTTTTTGTCAAGTCCATTCCGATTCCGTTTCCCATTATTTTCACATGGGCATCTCACAGGTAGTTCTTGCTCCGACTGCGGCTTCGTGGTAGCATGAGCGCATGAGACTCCTCCTGGCCCCCATGCAGGACGTGACCGACCTGGCGTTCATGCGCACCTTGCAGCGCATCAACTCCCTGCCGGATGCCTTCATCACGGCCTATTTCCGGAGCACACCCACCACCTGTGCCCTGGCCGAGCACAACCTCCGCTGCATTGATGAAAACGAAACAGGCGTGCCCGTGCTGGCCCAGCTGGCCGGGAGCGATGCGCCCGCCCTGCTGCGCGATGCCGCCATGCTGCTGGCCCGCCCGGGAGTCGCCGGCATCAACCTGAATGCCGGCTGCCCCTCACCCCTGGTCAACCGCCATGGCGCCGGCGCCGGGTTGCTGCGCGACCTCCCCCGATTCGCCGAAATTGCCTGGGAACTCCGCCGGGCCCTCCCCGCCGGGCAATTCAGCATCAAATGCCGCCTCGGCTGGGAACATGCAGAGACCGAATTCCCCCGCATTCTGGAAATCCTGGCCGCCGCCGCGCCGGATGAAGTGGGTATCCACGCCCGCACCCGCAGGCAACTCTACGGCGGCTTCCCCGATTTCTCTTACGTGCAACACGCTGTTGCCACCCTGACCTGCCCGGTGCTGGCCAATGGCGACATCAGCACCCCCGCCCAGGCTGCAGCCTGTCTGCAAGCTACCGGCGCCGCCGGGCTCCTCATCGGCCGCGGAGCCGTGCGCAATCCCTACCTCTTCCGCCAGCTGCGCGGTGGCCCTGCCCCCACACTGGAAGAAATGCGGCAATACTACAGCATCCTCGTTGAAGAAACCGGCCGAATCCTCCTGCACAAACGCACCGAAAAAGGCCACTGCAACCGCATGAAGAAATACCTCGCCTTCTGCTACCCCGATTTCTCTCCCGAAGCAGAGTACCAGCTTCGCCGCTGCACCTCCATCCCCGAAATGCTCCGCATCCTGGAGCATGGAGCAGCCTGAACGCCAGATTCCCATTTTATCGGGATGAAAGCCCATGGAATTTTGAGCCCCGCCCACCGGCGGCGCTCTGGTTCGTTTTCTCGTTAATGCGGGGTTCGGGACATCGAGTCTCTCTGCGTAAGATTGTTACGACTGCGCAGCCCTCTGCCAACTCTTGCTTCGTTTTGGCTCCAGCTTTAGTAAGGCTTATTACACCTTTAAATCAATTTACAGCGTATGAAAAAGATTTTTCTTCCCCTTCTGGCCCTTGTAGGCATGGTCACTGGTTTCACTCTTACCTCCTGCGGCGGCGGCGGCGGCGATGATGCACTTGTCAATATAACAGGGTTGACGATCGAAGGCCCCGCAGGCCTTTCGGGTTTCGACATGGAAGTGGTTGAACGCATTTCCGGTGATTTGTACAGTGCCAGGTACTTTGGGAAGGAAGGTAGATTTTCTGTTACCTCAGTGAACGGCTCAACCGTGACTGGATACATGTGGTTCGATAATAGCTCAAAGGCTTCCACTTCGACGGAATTAGCTCAGTGGTTCGGATTACCTGTATCAAATACTAACCTCAGAATCACAAGCGAAGGTGGTAATCCTGTGACTCTCACGATGCAATTTACAAGCAAAAAGGATGTTACTATGACGCGTGCAGGTTTTATTAACTTGTTTGATGAAGGCGTATTACGTGGTACCGTCAATTTGGAAGACGGGAAATTTACATCCGCAAATCAAAATCCGGATCCTGATGATGTCATCGATGGTGCCGAAACGGGACCAAAGGAGTACTACTACACTGTGAGCAATTGCCCCAAGGGTATACTTGAACTTCTCTGATAAACTAAATCTTCACTGATTATGGCCGGAGCTGAAAAGCTCCGGCCTTTTTGGTACGACCGACGCGATATGCGCACTGCGGTGAAAGTCCGCGCGGAGCCGCGATGATGCGGAATCCCAGACCTGAAGAGCAACTGCGGGGAGGTAACGAACCGTGGGAAAGGAAGTTCGAGGGGAAATCCCGACTGTACGAACAGGAACTGCATATAAGTGGTGGAGCTGCGTCAGCAGCGAAACCACTCGTAAACGAAAAAAAACGATCAGAGCCCCGACGTCAGGAGTGGGCGGCAGCCAGTCACGGCGTCTTGTCTCGGCGGAGCTTCAGCGGAGACGGAAGGGCGTAAGCCCGGAGACGGAAAGGCGTGGTATCAATATATTGCATCGCTTTCTGTCACCCCGACCTGCGTCGGGGTTCCGGTATCTTTTTGGGTTGTACGAGTGGTTCCGCCCGCCACGCTGACGCGTGTCGCGCTTCACCACTCGCTATGGGTATGTCGCCCTGCCGGGCTTAAAATTCCTCGGGCTTTCAGCCCGATAAAGTCCAATTTATCGAGCTGAGGGCAGGCTGCTTCCAAGGATTCTTTTCGGAAAGGCTTGGATTTATGACCACTTGCGTCTTTTAGAAAAAATCTTTGGGGCGAGCGCGTGGGATTCCGGAGGCATGGCGTAGTTTAGGCTTTTCCGCGCACGGCGTATCGTGTAGAATGAGCGCGTTATGTTACAGGCAGGTATCGTAGGTCTCCCGAATGTAGGCAAATCCACCCTTTTCAACGCCGTTACCCGCTCCCGCAAGGCGGAAGCGGCCAATTATCCGTTCTGCACCATCGACCCCAACGTGGGTATGGTGGAAGTGCCGGATGAGCGTCTGGCCGTGCTGGCCGAAATGAGCAAGAGCGAGCGTGTGGTGCCCGCCGCCATCGAGTTTGTGGACATCGCCGGTTTGGTGAAGGGGGCAGCCGAAGGCGCCGGCCTGGGCAACAAATTCCTCTCCAACATCCGCGAGACAGATGCCATCGTGCAGGTGGTGCGCTGCTTTGAGAATGATGATATCATCCACGAGCTCGGCTCAGTGGACCCGGTGCGCGATATCGAAATCATCAATGCCGAACTCATCCTGGCCGACCTGGCCGCCATGGAGAAGCGCAAGGAAAACCGTATCAAAAAAGCCCGCGGCGGCGATAAGGAAGCCAAGGCCGAGGTGGCGCTCATCGAGAAGCTCCTGCCCCATCTGGATGCCGGCAATCCGGCCATTACCCTTGAGCTGAGTGAGGATGAACGCAAGCTGCTGCACAGCTTCTACCTGCTTTCTGATAAGAAGAGCATCTTTGCCTGCAACGTGAGCGAGGAAGAACTGGCAGAGGCCGTGAAGGACCCGGACTCCCACCCCTACGTCTCTGCCGTGCGCAAGTATGTGGCCGAGCACCACAATGCTGAGGCCATCGTCATCTCCGCCCGCATCGAGGAGGAACTCTCCGAGCTCGACCCCGCCGAGGCTCGCGAATACCTCAACGATATCGGCGTGGAAGACTCCGGCGTGAGCGACCTCATCCGCGCTGTCTACCACCTCCTCGGTCTGCGCACCTACCTCACCACCGGCGTGAAGGAGACCAAGGCCTGGACCATCCGCGCCGGCGATAAAGCCCCCCGCGCCGCCGGTGTCATCCACACCGATTTCGAGCGCGGCTTCATCGCCGCCCAGGTAGTGGCCTACGAGGACCTGGTGGCCTGCGGTTCCCTGGCCAAAGCCAAGGAACAGGCCAAGCTCCGCATCGAAGGCAAGGAATACGTGGTGCAGGATGGAGATGTGGTGGAATTCCGCTTCAACGTCTCCAAGTAAGGCTTTTTCGCATACCCTCTCGCCCAACCGGCAGCTGCAGGTTAGGCGAGAGAGTCACGCGTTGCAACACTTAATCTGGTGCTTGATTCCCTGTGTTCTCCGAAGCTGACTAATTGCTCCAACTTGCATCATTCTTTAATTGTCGGAGCCACAATGATGCCATCAACTTTGCACCAATAAACAAACCAGGCTCAGGTGAAGATTCCCTCCTGAGCCTGGCAAATCTTGCTACGGGTGAAGACAAATTACTTGGACTTCTTCATCAGCCCACCAGCATTTTCGTAGTGGAAACTTATCTCTGTGGGGATAGGATCAGGCACAGCCCCCGTGATATCATCCCCATCATCAGGTGTAGTTGTCACAGGAGTATACTTTCCGTCCGCCAAATCTATCGTCCCT
Organism: Akkermansia sp.; assembly: GCA_017937215.1. Classification (GTDB taxonomy): domain Bacteria; phylum Verrucomicrobiota; class Verrucomicrobiia; order Verrucomicrobiales; family Akkermansiaceae; genus Akkermansia. The sequence continues at coordinate 15,207 of JAGBDZ010000004.1, forward strand.
TGTCGGGTGTTATTATCATTGTAAACCACTATTGTGCCTTTACGAGTCATCGTTCCCGACCCCGTTGTTTTTGGGCTATTATTGCTCCGGCAATTAAAGAATATTGCTTGGACTCAACGACAAATTGGAATTTGCAGAGCCCATACAGGCGCACGTAGTGCGCGGAATTCTGAGCCCGGAGGGCGACAGCCAGTAGCGCGGGGTGGAGCGACGTAGTCGCGGAACCCCGGGTTAGCTCAAAAATTTATCTGAGCCCCG
>JAGBDZ010000028.1 GCA_017937215.1 Akkermansia sp.
ACCCGCTCACTTCGTTCGGGGTTCTGATATGTTCTTCGTTTTACCCAGCGTTCCGCCGCGTGGCGGCTCCACGCTGGGCTATTATTATGTCGCCCTGACGGGCTCAGAATTCCTCGGGCTTTCAGCCCGACAAATTCCCATCTATCGAACTGAAAGGGGGAGTATCTTCCCGAGTGGTGCAGATCCCCCTACGGTCGGCAAATCTTTTCCCGGCATGTGCAGCCATGCAGCACTGGCAGCTTGACTTGAAAACGCCCGCACGCTAAAATGAATACATGAGTTCTGATTCCTACATACCCAATGAAGAAATACAGGTGGTGGACAGCGCGACGCGGGCGCGTGTATTCCTGAACAAAGTATACATGTGGCTGGCGGTGTGCATGCTGCTCACGGCCGGCGTGGCGGCGTATGCCGCGCAGGATATAGAATCCCTGATCTGGGTCGGGGAGCACCGTCTGCTGGTGTGCCTGAGCACACTGGGCATTGTGGTGGCCATGAGCTTCTGGGCCAACCGCATGACCGTGGGTGCGCTGACTCTTCTGCTGCTGGTGTTTGCCGGCTTGCAGGGGCTTCTGTTCGGGCCGGTACTCATCTGCTATGGGCTGGATTCTGTGGGCAAAGCATTCGGCTGCACGGCGGTTATGTTCGGCGCCATGTCCATCTACGGCATGGTGACCAAGCGCAACCTGAGCACCTGGGGCCGCATGCTGTTCATGCTGCTCATCGGTCTGCTGGTCGCCATTCTGGTCAATATCTTCTGGCAGAACAACATGTTCGACTTCGCCATTTCCTGCGCGGGCGTAGTCATCTTCTCGCTCTTCACGGCATATGATACGCAGAACCTGCTCAAAATCGGGCTCAGCAATGATGCCGAGATTAAGAAGAAGGCCGTGATTCTCGGCGCGCTGAACCTGTATCTGGATTTCATCAACCTCTTCGTCATGCTGCTGCACTTCTTCGACCGCAGCGAGTAACCCACCCCCTTCGCGTCTTTTCTCTCATGGAACGTCTTTCTACACTGGCTACAGAGGCCGCCACGGCCCTGCTTTCCCCGCTGGGCTTCAGTTTCAGCCTGACCACCGAACCCTATGAGGACGGCATTTCCCTGCTCATCGACAGCCCGGATGCCCGCTACCTCATCGGCGATGAAGGCGACCGCCTGGATGACCTGCAGTACATGGTGAACCGCCTGGTGCAGACCAAATGGGCCGATGCGCCGCGCGTGCGGGTGGATTGCGACGGCTACCGCGCCCGAGCCGAGGCCAAGCTGCTGCGCCGCGCGCGCTCCCGCGCCGAGCGCGTGCTGAAAACCGGCAAGCCCCTGCTCATGGAAAAGCTGAATGCCTACCAACGCCGCCTGGTGCACAATGAGCTGGCCACCATCCCCGGCATTGTCACCCAGTCGGAGGAGACGGAATCCCGCTTCAAGCGCATCACCATCAGCCGCGCCGAATAACCATGAAAACCCGCCTCGCAGCCCTGCTCATCGGCGGCGCGCTCAGCAGCGCCCTGGGTGAGGAATATACCGTGTATTTCCAGCAGGGCACCAACTCTGCCGCCATGGTCAGGATGCTCGCCCCGCTGCGCGCAGCAGTGCCCGGGGCGGAGTGCCGCTACGTGGTGCTGGATGACGAGGCCGAGACCATGGCCGCCGCCATCAACTCCGCCAATGCGCTGAAAGCCGGCGTGAGCGAGCTGCCCAGCCTGGTCATTTCCGATGAGCGCGGGGCCTATGCCACCATTCCCCTGCCCCGGTTGAATGCCGCCGCGCTGGAAACCGCCAAAGCCGCCGCCACCGCGCCGGACCGCGACCAGCAGGCACGCCAGCGCAATTTTGAGGCGCAGCAATACCTGCTCTTTGCGCGCATGGCCCTCATTTCCCCGCTGGAGGGCGAGGCCCTGCAGCAATGTCTGAGCACCTGCCGCGCCCTCATGGAGCACCCCTTTGCCACCCAGGCCGATAAGCAGCGGCTCGGCTTCCACTGCCTGTATCCCCTGCTCATGCGCGAGTACACCAACATGTACACCGGTGCCCACACCCCCGCCAGCGAAGCCAAGCTGCTGGAAGCCATCGCCGCGCTGGAAACCGCCCGCGACCTGGACCGCAACTCCGACATCGGCAAAAAGGCCCACACCGAGCGCGAGCGCCTGCGCACCGCACGCCGCCAGGCCCGCACCATGGAATAACGCCTGGTGCACAACCGCGAACACCCATGCAGCACTGGCACTTCTTTACCGAAAACAACCAGCTCACCCTCCGGCTGACTGAAACCGGCAAGCTGCAATTCTGCTACCTGGGGCCACGACTGAATTGCGCAGATGACGCTCTGGCGGCATCCGCCGCCGAATGGCCGCTCTACGCCACCGATTTTGACTCCCGCGGGCAGTGGGGCAACCACTCCGGCGAATATGCCCTGCACCTGCGCTATGCCGATGGCACCCAGGGCTGCGACCTGCACCTGATGCACCAGGAATGCACCGCCGCCGGCGGGGTATTCACACTGGGCGACCCGCGGCACCCGGAGCTGGTGGTGCAGCTGCAGCTCGAAGTCTTTGCGGCGGAGGACACCTACCGGCTCACCCCCACCCTGCACCACCGCGGGGAGGGTAGCATCACCCTGCTGCAGGCAGATTCCGCCGCCCTGCCCCTGCGCGCAGCGGCCTACCACCTCAGCACCTTCCGCGGCGGCTGGAGCGGCGAAAATTACCTGAGCGAGCAAGCAATCGCGCGCGGCAACACACTGAGCGTAGGCAGCACCACCGGCATCAAGACCGCGCAGGAAGGCACCCCCGGCTTTCTGCTCTCGCTGGGCGGCCCTGCGCGGGAAGAAGGCACCCCCTGCCTGCTGGGTGCCCTGGCCTGGAGCGGCAACTACACCCTGAGCTTCAAACACAGCAGCTACGGCCACCTCTACCTGCGCCTGGGCCACGATTTTGCCCACAGCCCCTATACCCTCGCCGCCGGCCGGAGCCTCACCCTGCCCGGCGCCATCCTGGTCTACAGCCACAGCGGAGCCGCCCACGCCAGCCACTGCATGCACCGCTACCTGCGCCGCCACGTGCTGCCGCATGGGCAGGAACTGCGCCGCACCCTGCTCAACAGCTGGGAAGGCGTGCACTTCGATGTGCACGAACCCACCCTGCGCGCCATGATGCAGCGCACCGCCGAGCTCGGAGTAGAACTCTTTGTGCTCGACGACGGCTGGTTCGGCCGCCGAAAGGACGACACCTCCTCCCTGGGCGACTGGATCCCCGACCCCGAAAAACTGCCCGGCGGCCTGCAGCCACTCACCGATTTTGCCCGCAGCTGCGGCCTCGATTTCGGGCTCTGGATGGAACCGGAAATGGTCTGTCCCCGCAGTGAACTCTACACCGCCCACCCGGAATGGGCCATCCGGCTGCCCGGCATCCCCCCGCGCGAGGAGCGCCACCAACTCGTGCTCGACCTCGCCAACCCCGCCACCGCCATCGACACCCCCGTGCGCCGCACCCTGGCGGCCAATCCCGGCATCTCCTACATCAAGTGGGACTGCAACCGCAAGATGAGCGACACCGGCTCCACCCATCTGCCGCCGGAGCAGCAGGGCAACCTCTTCTTCGACTACATCTCCGGCTACTACGCCCTCATGCGCCGCCTGCGGCAGGAGTTCCCCGATGTCACCTTCCAGTGCTGCTCCGCCGGCGGCGGACGCCTCGACTGCGGCGCAGCTGCCTTCCACGAGGAATTCTGGCTCTCCGACAACACTGACGCCTGCGACCGCCTGCGCATGCAGTGGGCCGCCTCCTACTTCTTCCCCGCCAATGCCATCGGCTGCCACGTAACCGCCAGTCCCAACTGCTACACTGGCCGCGAAACCTCGCTCAAATTCCGCTTCGACGTAGCCCTGGCCGGCCGCCTCGGCCTCGAGCTCGACCCCCGCACCCTCACCGATGCCGAAATGCAGGAAATCCGCAGCCGGGTCGAACTCGCCAAAGAACTGCGCCCCATCACCCAGCTGGGCGAGCTACACCGCCTCATCTCCCCTTACGAAGGGCCGGACTGCGCCCTGCTCTACACCCACGAAGGCCGCGCCCTGCTCCTGGCCTACACCACCCAGCGCGTCTACACCGACCAGCACACCCGCATCCCCCTCCGCGGGCTCAACCCCGCCGCCCGCTACACCATCACCGAGCTCGCCCCCGACTCCACCGGCCACCACTGCCCGCTGCACACCCACACCCTCGGCGGCGATACACTCCTGGCCACCGGTCTCCCCATCCGCTGGACCCGCCCCCAGCAATCCTGCGTCATTCTCCTGCAGACCACCAACACCCCCTGAAATCAGCACCACCATGTCATCAATCGAACCCATACCCCATGAATACAACGAGTGGCTCATCTCGCTCAAGAGACAGATTCACGCCGCTCAACAGCGTGCGGCTCTGGCCGTCAACCACGAGCTGGTCCGACTTTATTGGAATATAGGAAATAGCATCATCTCACGCAAAAAGCAGTATGGATGGGGAGGCAAAGTGATAAAACGCGTTTCCGAGGACTTACAGAAAGAATTCCCCAAAATAAAAGGCTTCTCAGTTCGAAACCTCGACTATATGTGCCTTTTCGCAAGTTCCTGGACATGGGAAGAAATTACGCAAGCACCACTTGCGCAATTGCCATGGTACCACCTAATCACTTTACAAACAAAGCTTTCCACCAAGGAAGAACGCCTGCAATACGCGACACTGACCGCCCGGAACGGCTGGTCGCGCAATGTACTGGTACACCAGATAGAATTGGGAACCGCCAGTCGCATCGGGGCGGCGCAGAATAATTTTGCAATCACGCTGGCACCTCCGCAGTCGGATCTGGCTCGCGAAACCCTCAAGGACCCGTACAAACTGGAGTTTCTGGAGCTTGCGACCGATATCAAAGAGCGGGAGCTGGAGCAGGCGCTTGTTTCCCGTGTGTCGGATTTTCTTCTGGAACTAGGCAAGGGGTTCGCTTTTGTCGGCAAGCAGGTGCACCTGAACGTAGGAGGTGAGGATTTTTACATTGACCTGCTGTTCTACCACATCCGCTTGCACTGCTACGTGGTCATTGAGTTGAAAACCACAGACTTCAAGCCAGAGCATCTCGGGCAACTGGGCTTCTATATCACCGCAGTTGACGAACAAATGCGCTCCGCACAGGATGCCCCGACCATCGGCCTACTCCTCTGCAAGAACAAGAACCGGGTTGTGGCAGAATATGCCCTGCGCGATGCCAACCGCCCCATCGGTATATCCAAGTACGAGCTCACCTCTGCTCTCTCCCACGAATGGAAGAGCAGCTTACCCAGCGTAGAAGATATCGAACGCGAACTTTCTCTGGATTCATGACCCGCTGTCGCACATTTCTGCTCGCCCTCGCCGCGGCTCTGGCCGCCTGCCAATCAGCCAGAGTAGACATTGCCGAACTCAACGCCCAATACCGAGACTCCGCCTACCAGCAGGCTATCGAGCGCAAGCGCGAACAACACCGGCAACTGCAGACTGCACTGGCGCAGGCTCCTCGTGCCATGCTGAGGCACCTCAACTGCAGCATTGGCGATGCCCGGATAACCGCACCGATTCCCACCGTACAACTCACAAAAGCGGAACTCCCCCGCGCGAAAGAAATACTGCTCCGAGCAGAGCCGTGCACCTCCCCGTACCGCCCGAATGTCGTGCCGGACTCTTACGAGCATTACTCATTAGGGGACTTCTAAAAACTCACTAAATTGGAATTTGGCGGGCTGAAAGCCCGAGGAATTTTGAGCCCGATAGGGCGACACTTTCCATATTTATGGGGCAAGATGCGTCACTATCATCGAAACGCTAAAACAAGGGGCTATTTGCTTTCAATTATCTTGATTACCTCTTTTCTTACGGGCATGGTGTAGATAAAAAATTCTTTTCTACTGTCATTCCGTCATTGCGTCACTCTGGGCATGCCGGGAAAGAGGAACCCGCCAGGCTGCTGTGGACAGAATGGCGGGGTTTCCAATGACTAATCAGGAGCAGAGGGAGAGTTCTTTTGCTGCGTGGAGAGAATGAACAAAAGTCTGGAAGCGGTACACCTGAGCATGTCAGAATAGCAGGGTAGAACACTTGCATACGCTTCTCCCATCTGATAGAATCGCCCTGCTCTTCCGCTATCAGTTTCGACTGACAGGTGGTCATGTCACCTCTCAGCGGGGAGTAAACCGGTCCTGTCCGCTGATGTGATGTGTCCGCAAGGGTACGGAACAGCAGTTGAACCTGACTGGAGGAGAAATGAATCATGCATGCTATCGACATGATTGAGCTTCTGTTGCTCATTATACAGGTCACCCTGTTTGTGCTTCGGCACCTCTGATGAGCTATAGAGCTCCGCTCGACTCGGATGACCACCGGGTCGGGCGCATGTCTCACGTCAAGAAACAATCAAGACGATTTAATTTTTCGGCTAAATTATTGACAAAACGCCAGGATTGGCTATAATGGCTTCATCAGATAGCATGCTGATAAACGATTCTCCTGAAACGCTCCCGCCTAGTCACCGGGGGCGTTTCTATTTGTAGCACATGACAGAGCCCAGCTACCACCCGAAAAGTGTTTTCTAACCGCCCACCCTGCCACGGCGTAGCCCGGGAACCGGGCGAAGACGGGTCCCCCTTTGCGGCGGGGTCGTGTGTTCAAATCCCGCTTTGTGGGGCAAATGCAAAAATGCTCAGCAGCGGTTGTTACCATTGCTGAGCATTTCTGTTTCAATCGGGCAAGCGGGATTCGAACCCACGACCCCTTGCACCCCATGCAAGTGCGCTACCAGACTGCGCTACTGCCCGTTGATTTGAGGTTGCCGCTCGCTTTGCAGCGTGGCGACGGGCGGAGTATACACGCAGTTTTTAGGATTGTCAACCACTTTTTTTCGTGATATGATTTTTTTTGCCATGAAGAAGGTGAAAACCGCCGTAGTCGGAGCCAGTGGATATACTGGCCAGGAGCTTTTGCGTATTCTGCTGCGCCACCCCGGTGTGGAGCTGGTGTGCGCTACGTCCCGCCAGTATGCGGGGCAGAAACTGAGTGATCTTTTCCCGCGTTTCCGGCATGTGCCGGGCGCAGACCTGTGCTTTACGGATTCGGATGTGGAGGCCATTGCCGCCACCGGGGCCGAGGCCGCTTTCCTGGCGCTGCCGCACGGTGTATCGGTGAGCTACGGCCGCGGGCTGGTGGAGGCGGGCATCCGCGTGGTGGACCTCTCTGCCGATTTCCGCCTGAATGACCCGGCGGTGTACGAAGATTTCTACGGCAAGCCGCATGCAGATGTGGAGCTGATGCAGGAGGCGCCGTACGGCATGCCGGAGTGGCACCGCGAGGAGATTGAGAAAGCCCGCATCGTGGGTTCCCCCGGTTGCTACCCTACCAGCATCATTCTGCCGCTGGTGCCGCTGCTGAAAGCCGGGCTGGTGCTGCCGGAGGATATTGTGGTGAACAGCGGCAGCGGTGTTTCGGGCGCCGGCCGCAAGGCGGATGTTTCCCTGCTTTTCTGCGAGTGCAACGAAAGCATGCGTGCCTATGGGGTGCCGCGCCACCGCCACCTCTCCGAAATTGAGCAGGAGCTTTCCGCCGCAGCCGGTCAGAAGGTCACCATCACCTTCACCCCGCATCTCATGCCGGTGAACACGGGTATCCTGACCACCACGGTGGCCAAGCTCAAGCCCGGCACCACCATCGAGGAAATCACCGCCTGTTTCGAAGCAGCCTATGCCAAGGCCCCCTTCGTGCGGCTGCAGGGCCCGAACAAGCCGACCGACACCAAGAACGTGACCCGCACGAACTTTGTGGACATTGGCTGGGCCATCGATTCGCGCACCAACCGCGTGGTGCTCATGAGCTCCGAGGACAACGTCATCAAGGGTGCCGGCGGCCAAGGTGTGCATGCCTTCAATATCATGTTCGGTTTCGATGAAACCGAAGGGCTCTGGATTATCTGATGCCTATGAAACCGGTGCTCCTCATCGTGGATGACGAGAAATCCACACGGACCGCCCTCTGCGCTGCGCTGGAGGACGATTATGAGGTGTACCCCGCCGCCAACGGCAAGGCCGCCCGCGCGATTCTGGAGACAGAGCCGGTGGACCTGCTGCTGACGGACCTGCGGCTGGGCGGCGAAAGCGGCATGGATTTGATAGACCATGCCGTTTCGCTGCCGCAACCGCCGCTCTGCATCATGATGACGGCCTACGGCAGCGCCGATGTGGCGGCCGAGGCCAAGCGGCATGGTGCCTACTATTTCCTGAACAAGCCGCTGAATCTGGATGAGGTGGAGCTGCTGCTGCGCCGCGCCAGCCACACCCGCCGGCTGGAGAAAGAAAACGAGGAACTGACCACCCGACTGGAGCCCACCGGCGGTCTGGACCGCATGCTGGGCGACAGCCCGCAGATGCAGGATATCTTCAACCGCATCCGCCGCGTGGCTCCCACCCAGGCCACTGTGCTCATCGAGGGCGAGAGCGGCACCGGCAAGGAACTGGTGGCCCGCGCCCTGCACTCCCTCTCCCCCCGCAGCGGCAGGAAATTCGTGGCTGTGAACTGCGCAGCCCTCTCGCCGCAGCTGATGGAGAGCGAGCTCTTCGGCCACGAGAAAGGCTCTTTCACCGGGGCCATGCAGCGCCGCATCGGCCGCTTCGAGGAGGCCGACGGCGGCACCCTCTTCCTGGACGAAATCGGCGAAATCGATATCCCCACCCAGGTGAAGCTCCTGCGCGTGCTGGCAGAGCGCAGCATTGAGCGCGTGGGCAGCAACACCAGCATCCCCGTGAATGTGCGCGTCATTGCCGCCACCAACCGCGACCTCGAAGCCATGGTGCGGGAGGGCACCTTCCGCCTCGACCTCTACCAGCGTCTCAACGTCATTTCCCTGCACCTGCCGCCGCTGCGCGAGCGCAAGGGCGATATCGTGCTCATGGCAAATGCATTCGCCCGAGAGCTCTGCCAGCTGAACAGCAAACCTGCTCTGAGCCTGAGCCGCAGCGCGCTGGAGCTTCTCCGCGCCTTCGACTGGCCGGGCAATGTGCGCCAGCTGCGCACCGCCGTGGAGCACGGCATCGTGATGTGCAGCACCGGGGAAGTGCAGCCCGATGACCTGCCGGAATACCTGCTCCGGCCGGAAACGCCCACGACGCCCGCGCACGCGAAGCGTGGCAGTACGGATTTTGAGCTTGAAACCGCCCCCTCTCTTAATTTACAATATCTGGAACGCCGGGCCATTCTCCTGGCGCTGCAGCGCACCGAGGGCAACCGCTCTGCGGCTGCCGAACTTCTGGGCATCAACCGCCGCACCCTGCAGCGAAAAATGGCCGATGCGCCGGACGCATTCAAGCAATTTCTCTAATTCCTTTTTTATAACAGATGGACTCAGCAACAGGTAAAGCAATCTCTGCGCGTACCAGGCTCCTGGCCATGCGCTGGATTCTCGCTTTTGTCATCGTCAGTCTCAGCATCTTCCAGCTCTGCCTGACCTACCGCGGCATGGACCAGCCGGAGGCCATGGACATGGCGCAAATCGGCCGCCAGATTGCCCGTGGTGAGGGCTTCACCTCCAAGTTCATCCGCCCGATTGACGTCTGGGACCAGAACGAGTTCAGCAAGGGCAAAGCGCTGGATTTTGACCACTTTGCAGATACCAACCATGCGCCGCTCTACCCCTATGTGCTGGCCGGTGCCATCAAAGCCAGCGGGTACGATGATTTCCAGGCCCACCGCATGGATGACGAAAAATCCAACGTCTACGCCGGCGACCGCGTCATTGCCGCCACCAGCACCCTGTTTTTCCTGCTGGCGATGCTGCTGGCCTATACCCTGTTCACCCGACTTTTCGATGAGGTAGTGGCCATCACCACCGTAGCGCTCATGGGACTGAGTGAGCTGGTGCTTCAATATGCGCTGAGCGGATTGCCGCAGATGCTCATGATGTGCCTGATGCTGGGTGCCATGCATTGCCTCACCTCGGCGGTCAAGGCCGACAAGGAGGACCGGAGCGCCCGGACAGTCCTCTGGAGCTGCCTGATGTATGTTCTGCTGGGGCTGCTCTGCCTCACCAGCCGCATGAGCATATGGTGCGCACTGGGCATGCTCGCCTTCACCGGCATTTATTTCAGGCCGCGCGGCATGCACGCCGCCATCGGCGCCGCTATTCTGGCTATCATGGTGATACTGCCCACCGTGTATCAGCTTGCCCCCACCGGTGGTCTGGAAAAGAAGCTGATGTATGGTATCTTCAATGGTTTCGGCAGCGATGGCGCAGAGATGCTCATGCGCTCTGCCACCACAGAGGCACTCAGTTTCAACAGCTCCAACTTCTTCCTGCGCTGGCTGGGCTACACCTTTGCCCAGTTCAACAGTATGTATATCAACATGGGCGCCATTGTCACCACGCCCTTCTTCCTGCTCGCCCTGCTCAACAAGTTCCGCAACCCCGCCGTGCAGGCCGGCAAATGGGCGGTGCTGGCCATGTGGCTGATCGCCTGCGCCGGCATGGCTCTGTTCGGCGAGGCCCGGACCATCAGCGCCAGCCAGCTTTCTATTCTGTTCACCCCCTTCTTTGCAGCCTACGGCACGGCCCTGGTGTTCACCCTCCTGGCCCGCATGCAGCTGGGCAGCGCCTTTAACGGCGTGCGCGGGCTGACCATTGTAGCCATGCTGGTCATTTCCTCCGGGCTGTTTCTCTTCCAGCTGCCTAAGCAGCTCTACATGGGCATCTGGACCAGCGCACGCGGCATCCCCCACTTCCCGCCCTATTACCCGGCGGCCATGAACGGCAAGCTGCACAACATGAGCAACGAACAGGAGCTCATCGTGACAGACCAGCCCTGGGGTGTGGCCTGGTATGCCGACCGCAAAGCCCTGTGGCTGCCCCGCAGCATCGAGGAATACACCCGCAACCTGGAGCCCATCTTCAACCGTGCCAACCAGGGCACCCAGGGGTTCCTCATCACCCCCTCGTCCCACTCCATGCAGGCAAACGGCGTGAGCGGCGTCATCCGCGAGGCCGGGGATTTTGCCCCCCTGGCACTGGAAGGCAAGTTGCTGCTGCTCGCCCCGCGCCACAACATGGCCTTTGCCGAGCTCTTTACCACCAACGCCAATCCCAAATCCACGGCCCGCCCGCTGGCCAGTCTGGTTTCCACCCAGGGCATTTACCGCCACCGCAACTTTATCCTGGGCGCGGAAATGATTTACTACAGCCGCGAAGCTGTAAGCGATAAGAACCCCTGATTTTCCCCCCTCTCTTTACCATGTCTCCTCGTGCCAAAGCCAAAAGCATCAACTTCGAACAGGCCACTGCCCGGCTCGAAGAAATTGTCAACCGCGTAAACAACCCGGAAACCGGACTGGAAGAAATGATCAGCCTGGCAGAGGAAGGGCTCACCCTCATCCGCAGCAGCGAACAACTGCTGGCAGAGGCCGAACTCAAAATCCAGAAGCTGGAGCAGGCAGACACCGCCCCCACCCAGCAAAAGCCCCTGAACGACGATGCCGAATTCTCCCTCATCTGACCTGCTGGGCACCATCAGCTCCCCTCAGGATGTGAAAAACCTGCATGCCGAAAAGCTCGGCGAGCTGGCTGCAGAAATCCGGCATACCCTCATCCGCACCTTGTCCGAAACCGGCGGTCACCTGGCACCGAACCTGGGTCTGGTGGAGCTGAGCATCGCCCTGCACCGCGTATTCGACACCCCCAGGGATAAGGTGCTCTTCGATGTTTCGCACCAGTGCTACGTGCACAAGCTGCTCACCGGCCGGGCAGAGCGTTTCCACACCATCCGCCAGTTTGAGGGGCTCTCCGGCTTCTGCAAACGCAGCGAATCCGAGCACGATGCCTACGGCGCCGGACACGCCGGCACCGCCCTCTCCGCCGGTCTGGGCATGGCCGCTGCCCGCGACCTCGCGGGGGATGATTACCACGTCATCTCCGTGGTAGGCGACGGAGCTTTCACCTGCGGCACCACGCTGGAAGGACTCAACAACATTGCCACCACCACGCGGAAGTTCATCCTCATCCTCAACGATAACGAGTGGAGCATCGACCGCAACGTGGGCGCCCTCGCGCACTATTTCTCCTCCCTGCAGGAAACAGACACCTATGCCTGGCTGCGGGAGCGCACCAAGTCCATCATCGAAAAACTGGCCGGCGAAGCTGCCCGCAAGCAGGTCTCCAAACTCGTGCACGCGGCCCACAGCATCATCACCCCGCTGAGCTTCTTCCAGGAACTGGGCCTGAGCTACTACGGCCCGGTGGATGGTCATGATACCCAGCGCCTCGAGAAAATCCTGCGCATTGCCTCCCGCCACAATGGCCCGGTCATCATCCACGTGATTACCGAAAAAGGCCGCGGATACGCCCCGGCCTCCAGCAATCCCACCAAGTTCCACGGCATCGGCCAGTACAATATCGAGGACGGCAGCACCAGCAAAGGCCCGGTCATCACCTATTCCGAAGCATTCGGCACGCACCTCAGCACCCTCGCGGCAGATGACCCGGATATCACTGCCATCACCGCGGCCATGCCCACCGGCACGCGCCTGGATATCTTCCGCTCCCGCTTCCCGAAGCGCTATTTCGACGTGGGCATTGCCGAGGAACACGCCGCGCTCTTTGCCTGCGGCATGGCCACCCAGGGGCTCAAACCCTACCTGGCCGTCTACTCCACCTTCATGCAGCGCTGCGTAGATATGATTCAGCACGATGCCGCCCTGCAGAATCTGCCGGTCAAATTCTGCATGGACCGCGCCGGGCTCTCGCCGGACGACGGCCCCACGCACCATGGGCTCTTCGACATTGCCATGATGCGCTGCATCCCCAACCTGGTCATGATGCAACCCAAGGATGAAGCCGAGCTGGGCCACATGCTCTGCACCATGAACACCATTGCCGACCGCCCCAGCGTGATTCGCTACCCCCGCGGCACCGGCGAGGGCGTGCCCATGCCCGCCGAGCTGCAGCCCCTCCCCATCGGCAAGGCAGAAATCCTCCGCCCCGGCAGCGGCATCACCCTGCTGGCCCTGGGCAACATGAATGGCTACGCCGCCAAAGTGGCAGAGAAGCTGGCGGCCGAGGGCATCTCCTGCGCCCATATCAACGCCCGCTTCATCTGCCCGCTGGATGCAGAGTGCATCCTGCGCCAGGCACGCGAAACAGGGCTTATCGTCACCATGGAAGACCACGTCATCACCGGTGGGTTCGGCTCGGCCGTCATCGAACTGCTCAACGCACACCAGTGCACCACCCCGGTGCTGCGTATCGGCTGGCCGCATGAGTTCATCGAACACGGCCGCGAAGACCAGCTGCGCGCCAAACATGGTCTCACCGTGGAAGCCATCACCGCCGCCATTCTCAACCACCCGGCAGCCAGATGAGACACGCGCTGATTCTCCTGGCAGGGCTTGCTGCCCTGCTCCTCCCCGCAGCAGCCCAGGAGCCCCCCATCCCCCGGCAGCAGATAACCACCGCAGAGCTTCCCCAATGGCTGGTGGAGTTCTCCAACCTCCCCCGGGCCGAGCGCGAGGCCTACCTCGCCTCCTTCCGCCAGGCCAAAATCGCCTACCAGCAGAACCAGTGGGTACTCTGCATCGGCCACCTGGCCGATTGCGAAATGATTTTCCGCGGCAACCCGAATGTGTGGAACCTCCGCGCCTGCTGCCACATGGAGCAGAAGTATTTTGAAGAAGCAGCCGAGGAACTGGAGCGCGCCCGCCAGGCCATGCCGGATGACCCGGTGACCACCCTGAACATAGCGAACCTGCAGCTGGCGAGAGGCCAGCACGAGGCCTGCATCACAACCCTCCGGCAGCTGAGAGAAGCCCTGCCCTATGACGCGCCCGCAGAGCTCCTGTATACCCTGCAGTTCCGCGAACTGCTCTGCCTGGTTATGCTGAACCGCAGCCCTGAAGCCCGCGGGCTGATCAAAGGTATCTCCCCGGTCGCAGACACGCCGCTCTACTACTACAGCCAGGCTGTTTTTGCCCTGGCCGAAGGCAACCGGGCCGAGGCCTCCCGCTGCCTGCGTGTTGCCAGGACCATCTTTGCCAAAAACGCTGCCACCCAGCCCTATCAACGCGCACTCCAGCTCTCTGATATCGCCAATTTCACCCCTACCCCGGCTTCCGACAAATAATGGAAAAGGACACCGGCAGCATCCTGCGCCAGCAGCCCCTCGGCGAGCATGGGCTCATCATCACCTGGTGCACCGAGCAGCACGGCATTGTGCGCACCGCCGCCCGCCTGGCTCGCAAACCCGGCAGTGAACTCAGCGGCCAGGTTGACCTCTTCCACGAGTGCGAACTCCTCTACCGCCCTGCCACGCAGGGCGATCTGCACACCCTCGTCTCCGTCAACCTCATTTCGCCCCGGCTGGCCCTGCGCAGCCAGCTCAGCCGCTTGCGACTGGCCAGTTACATGGCCCGGCTCCTCCTGGCCACCGTGGAACCCGGCGCGCAGGATGCAGCCTGGCACAAACTCATTTCAGGGGCGCTCGATTACGTGGCACAGAGTGAACCGCGCCGCGCTGTCCTGCTGCATTTTGAAAAGCGGCTGGCCGAGCTGCACGGTCTCTACTCCCCGGACCAACTGCCCCACCACACGCTGCTGCGCCACTTTCAGCACCTCCCCGCCGGCCGCAACGAACTTCTCCAGTGCCTCGAAGCCGCAAAGTAAGCACTCGAAAGCGGCCGCTCGTGTCCCTTTCTGCTTCGAAATTCCTGCATCTGCCAAAATAACAGAAATCAGCCCTGCTGTTTCCGGCAAGGCTGATTTCTAAAAGGTATATCGTGTCTGAACCAGCGATTACTTGGTGCGGTAGTACTGGTAGTGCACGCGCTCGTCGATAGCAAGAGCCTCGCGGGCAGTGCGAATCACGCTGGGCTCAGCGTCGAACTGGAACAGCATGTACTGACCGTGCGTCAGGTGGTTAGACTCATAAGCGAATTCACGACGACCCACATTCGTGGTGCCGGTCACCTTGGCGCCTGCGGCCTCAAGCTTCTCCGTCATAGCGGCGGTCAGCTCATCGAGGGTGGCAGAACCCTTCATGTTCAGAACGATCAGTGCTTCGTACTTTCTCATAGCTTTTTTTAATGTAAGATCTCTTGCTTTCGCAAATGCGGTGGCAGATGATGCACCTTTTTCGCAAAGAAATCAAGCCTAAAGTGTGATTAAGGCTAAAATTTCTGCTTTCAGGCCATTAAATCAGATGAGTTTGAGGCGGACCAGGTCCTGAGTGTCGATAAGGCCCACCGGTTTGTTATCGGCATCGAGCACCACGAGATCGTCAATCCGGCGGTCGCGGAGGGTCTTTACGGCCACAATAGCGAGCTTATCGGCCTCCACATAAACCGGATTCTTGGTCATGATATCACGCACCGGCTGCGTGCCGCAGGAGGGGTCTTTCTGGTATGCGCGTGCAAAGTCACCATGCGTAAACACGCCGGCCAGGGAACCATCCTCATGCACCAGGATACAGGCACCCACGCGAGCGCTGGACATGGCAATGATGCAGTCCATGATGGTGGAAGCCTCAGGCAGCTTGGCGAACTCCGTACGCATAATATCGCCGATGCGGGTGAGCAGCGCCCGGCCCAGGGAACCACCGGGGTGGCTGCGGGCGAAGTCTTCCTTGGTGAAATTCTGAGCTTCCAGCAGGGCCATGGCCAGGGCATCCCCCATCACCAGCATAGCAGTGGAGGAAGAGGTGGGAGCCAGATTCAGCGGGTCAGCCTCGCGCTCCACATAAGTGTTGAGCACCACATCGGAAAGCTGAGCCAGCGTGGAGTTCGGCTTACCGGTCATACCGATGATATCGATATCAAAACGCTTCAGGAATGGCATGAGCGTGAGTAGCTCGGCAGTCTCACCGGAGTATGACATAGCGATGCAGGCATCGCCATCCTGCACGATACCAAGATCGCCATGCAGAGCGTTCATCGTATCCAGCACCACGGAAGGAGCACCGGTAGAAGTGAGAGTAGCTGCAATTTTATCACCGATAAGGCCGCTCTTGCCCACACCCACAATGATAATCTTGTGACCGGTGTTGATGGCCTTGCGCATGGCTTCCACTGCCTCGTCGAAAGAATTATCCAGAGAATTGCCGATGACCTTGAGTGCATCGATTTCATCCTCGAATACCTTTTTACCGCGAATGATATGGCTGATCATAGTTCTTTGAAAACTGTTTTAGTGCTTTGAGTCTATCACACGCTGTAGCAGACTGCAACAAAAAACCGCCGTGGAGTTGCACCACGGCGGTAGAAAAGCGGAAATATACGCGTTATCAGTTGTTCACGCGGCCCAGGTAGGTGCCATCTTCCGTCTTCACGGAGATACGCTGACCAGCAGTGATGAACAGGGGCACCTGCACCACGAGGCCCGTGGTCATAGTAGCGCTCTTGTACACATTGTTGGCAGAGTTGCCCTTCACGCCCTCAGGAGCCTCGGCCACTTCCATGGTGATGGCGGCGGGCAGCTCGATGGAGCACACGATTTCATCGGTGAAGAGCAGCACATACACATTACCCTCGATGAGGTAGTCCTTCACGGGTTCCACGATATCCTCGCCCACGCACACATCTTCGTAGGTCTCGGTATTCAGGAAGTGGTAGCCCATGCCGTCTACATAGGAGAATTCCATCTCCTCGCGGCTGAGCATCACACCCTCAAGGAAGTCGTTGGAGGTGAGGCGCAGGTTGTAGTCCTTGCCGGTTGCGATGCTGCGGATGGTCATCTGCACATAGGAGGCCATGCGGGGGGGAGTCTTGAGCTGGCTCTCACGCACAACGCAGATATCGCCGTTGTAGTTCACGGCGTGACCTTTGCGGAGCTGAATAACGGGAACTTTTGCCATAACGCGCGGAGAGTAGCAGAGCACCCCCTGATAGTCAAGCTTTTTCTCTACCCTCATTGAAGCGCAGACAAAAAAAGTTCTCTCTGCCCCGCAGAACATCAAAAAGTGGCACTCCGCTATAATCCGGAGTGCCACTGGATTTTTTTCGGCAGGCTTGCTTTATCAGAAGGCGACCTTCACGCCAACCTGGCCGTCCACGCTGCTGGAATCGCCGCGCAGCACTGCCTCAGCCGTGCCGTAGATGGACATGTTGGTGCGCACGGGCACATCCACGCCGGCGCCCAGGTTCCAGCCCCAGCGGTTGCGCGTGGCGCTTTCCTGGCGGTAGCCGAAGCCGTTGATATCCATATCCACGCCGCTCTTGATATCGCCAATGCTGGCGGTCACACCAGCCTGGGCGGTGAACACACCGGCAGGTGCGTTACCAATGGCACTCAGGGCGCGGTTGTAGCGCAGACCCACGGTTACATCCGTGGCCCAGGCATCCTGGCTGTCGGCAGAAACCACGCCATCGGAGCAGCTGTCAATCTCGTTCCAGGAGGATTCGATGGTGCCGAACACCTGCACATTGTCCTTCTCGCGGCTCAGCACCGTGTAGGCAGCATCCTGCAGGAAGTTGATGGAGTAGCCGTCCACATCGCCACCGAGCAGCTCATGCTCGTGCATGCCCAGCCCCAGCGAGGTGGCAAAGCTCCAGCGCTTCTTGCCGTACAGGGCGTACACGTCGAAGCGGGTGTTATCCTCGTGACGGCTGCTGGCTCCATCGGTGCTCAGCTTGGTGCGGCCATAGGAAACTGCACCACCCAGCGTCACATCATTCTGAATCACATATTCCACGTTCAGCATGGCACCGGTCTCAGAGCGGTCGTAGCCGTCGCCGCGGGCGTCGCTGTCGATTTCAGTCTCTTCGTGGAACACGGAAACACCAGCGCGCCAGGGGCTCCCCATGGTGGTAGTACCCATCTTCTCATCCGTCACCATGCCGAGCATCTCGCCCTTGCCCATAGCACCGCGCAGGCGGCGCAGGTGGCCCAGGTTGCCTTCAATCTGGCTGCTCATGGCGGTGGCATACTCGTGGCCGCTCATAGCATCAATGGCGGCCTTCACGGCGCCCGCGTCACGTGCGGAGGCCAGGTCAGCCAACACCTGATTGTTCGGATTGGCGGCAGCGGCAGCCTGAACAGCCTGGTAGAAGCGTCCCTGGTTGCGGCTCAGATTCAACGTAGTGGCGCTGGCTTCCTTGATGATGAGGGTACCATCCTCAAAGCTCCACATATCGGAAGAAACGGCGGCTCCATTCAGCGTCAGGGCCACATCTTCCGCCACGGTCACGCTGTCAAACCCGAACACAGAAACAGCCTCGTTGCCCTCCGCTGCATTCAACACGTTCACCTTGGCGCCATCACCCAGCGTCAGCGTCTTGCCTGTGGCAGATGCATCGGCACCTTCCATATCCACATTCAGAGTGCCATTCACCGTCACCGCATTGTCAACCTGCAGGGTGCTGGCAGCAATATTCAACACACCGGCGCTCCCCACGGTCACGTTGGACACATCGGACATGCTCTCGATGGTGGTCGTGCCCTTGTTCACGTTCACGTCAGAGAAGTCATCCAGCTTCACCGAACCAGTATAGGAAGCGGAAGCCGTGCCGAAGTCTATTGTCTTGTCTCCACCTACTTTTCCTACTATTTTAGTAACATCGTCGGCCGCCACTTTCTCAGAAGCACCACCGTGCAGTGTACCATTCACCACAGCATCGCCTGTCAGCACGATGGAGGTGTTACCATTCACGGTATCGCCATAACCACCGCCATACACATCTGCGTTGATGATACCACCCGAGATGTTTATCCTGGTGTCTCCCTCAACTACGGAGGAAGTCTTGGCGCCGCCAGCGTGAACATCGGCCGTTATCGTACCTCCGCTGATATTGATTTCCGTGGAGCCGACAGTGCTGCGACTTGCACCGGCAAACACAGATGACACAATTTCAGTAGTCTTACCTTCTGCCTGAGAGATATTGATGGTCACCTTGCCATCAACGCAGCTGTAAGAACCACCGGCACCCAGAATAGCCTCTTCAAACGGATCATCAGGATTCAAACCTCCAATCTTACCACCCGAAATGTTAATCGTCACACCATCAGGCGCAATGGGGCAGTCCACTGCGCCATCGGTCGTATTGTTACCACCGCGAATCTGCTTGACCCAGCCATCATACACATTGATGACAATACCGTCCGGAGTCGCCGTGGTGGCGTTGACATTCCATGAACCTACGCTGCAGCCACCAATCAACAAACCGACCTCACCATCATAGATGTCTATCTGGGAGTCGCCATCAAACACGTCAATCCAATGATGGGCACTCACCAGAGTGCCAACCTTTCCGCCTTTCATCGTAATCTTTACATCCCTGACATCCAGCACATAGTCTCTGTAATAATTCGACTGCTCAGTAACATTACCATACCCACTGACAATCAGTACATCCGCCCCGGTTTCAACAGTCGTTGCAGCATCGAACACGGCGGCATCACCATCGCCTGATACGTGCGTACCTACTCGTTCAACACCCGTTGCAATAAACTTAAAGAGTTCATTTTCCTTGTCCGTTGTGGTTCCTGCATAGCTGTTCGAGCTGGCTACCACCACAAAGGCAGCGGTGCTCAGCAGAGCCAGAATTCGTTTGTTTGTAATTTTCATAGTTGTTGCAGAGTGATGGGTTAGAAGCACCACCCGGAAGCGTAGTGTATCGCTTTTCAGATGCGATGTACAGCATATTTTTCGTAATTGTTTCATTTTCTCAGGATTCGCGAAACCCTTTAGTCAAACGGCATATCGCCTTGGCAGAAGAAAACAGAAACAGACATTTGTAGTAAACGGCTTACTGTAAAAAAAATGTCTATCGCATCTGAAACGCCCGCCCCGGATACATCGCGGAGCGGGCGAAATATGCAGTGCACGCAGCAGTAATCAGAAAGCAACCTTCACACCCACCTGGGCATCGAAGGAGTGGGAATCGCTGCGGATAATACCTTCAGCCGTGCCGAAGAGAGACACGTTATCACAGACAGGTACATCCACCCCGGCGCCGACTTCCCAGCCCCAGCGGTCGCGGCGGGCGCAATTCTGGCGGTATTTGTAGCCATCCAGGCTGAGCTTGGCAGCAGGGTTCACATTGCCTACGGAGCCGACAGCACCGGTCTGGATGGAGAACATGCCCGCCGGAGCCGACCAGACAGCCGGGAGCTCCATATTGAAACGCAGGCCCATGTTCACATCTGTGGCCCAGGCGGTCTGCTTGCGGAGACGGAGGTTATAGTCGCCGCCGGATTCGCGCATGCTGTCCATCTTATTCCACGAGGTTTCCACCCCGCCATATACCTGCACATTGGCCGATTCGGTCTGCATGAGAGCATAGGCGGTTTCGTGCATGAAGTTAATGGCATAGCCATCCACATCTGACTTACGGACCATGTGGCGGCGCATGTGGTGAGTGTGCAGCCCCATGCCGATGGAAGTGGCAAAGGTCCAGCGCTGGTCGTGGCAGAGGCTGTACAGGTCAAAGCGGGTATTATCCTCGTGGCGGGTGCGGGCGTGGTCCGTGCGCAGACTGGTGCGACCGTAGGAAAGAGCACCGCCCATCACGAGTCCGTTGCGCACCAGATACTCGGCAGTAAGCATGGCGCCGGCCTCGCTGCGGTCATAACCATCGCCGTGGGAATCGCTGTCGATATCGGATTCATCATAGAATCCCTGCACACCTACACGCCAGCGGCGCGGGTTGGTGATGGCGGCCACCTCAGTCACAGCGCCGGTCTTTTCATCCACGGCAGTCTCCACCAGGGTAGAGCCCATCTGCAGCGGCGTCCCCTTGCCCATAGCGGCGCGCAAGCGGCGCAAGTGGCCCATATTGCCGTCAATCTGGCTGCTCATGGCGGTGGCATATTCATGGCCGCTGAGGGCATCCAGCCGGGCTTTCACGGCAGACTCATCTCGCGAAGCGACCAGCTCAGAGAGTTCCGGGGCGGCAGCACCATCCGCATCCATGGCCACCAGGGTGTTGTAGAATCGGCTCTGATTAGGGCTGAGTGACAAATTGCCGGCGTTGAGCTCCTGAATGATCAGTATACCATTCGTCATATTCCACATGCTGGCAGAGACCGGCTTACCATTCAGAGTGAGGGACACATCATCGGCCGAGTCCACAGCATCGAACCCTAACACGAAAATAGACCGAGAATCATCGGCCGCGTTGGTCACGTTGATAGTGGAACCACCGGCCAGCGTAAGACTTTTGCCGGATATGGCAGAATCATTGCTTCCGGCCATATCCACATTCAGCGTTCCGCCCTGCACATCCAAACGCTCCAGGTCCGCCAATACCCCAGCCCTGGTATTCAGTGTAGCACTCTGCGCCACAGTCACCGCGGTACCCTCAACTGCGTTGCTCATGGATTCAATGGAGGTCGTGCCGTTATTCACATTCACCGCATTAAAATCCGCCAGGCGCACAGCGCCGGAATAGGCAGCATCTGCCGTGCCCAGATCAATCGACTTGGCACCACCCACACTGCCGGGAGTGGGCGCAGCGCTGTTGTCGGCCCCGCCGTGCAAGGTGCCGCTCACCACAGCAGAATCACCGGTCATCACGATACGAGTATTGCCACCCACCTGGTCATTCATGCCGGCAGCATACACATCGCCATTGATAGAACCACCGGAGATGGTCACCCTGGTATCGTTTGTCACCGTGGCCACACCGTCATCATAGGTGCCGCCGCCGTACACATTGCCCTCAATGCTGCCGCCGGAGATATTGATTTCGGTGGAATTCACCGTGGAAACCCGGCCGCCGGCATACACATCGCCAATCACGTCGCTCTCGCCGGAGATGTTGATGGTCACCTTACCATCCACGCCATTGTAGGAGCCACCGGCGCCGCGGATGGCATCCTGCTGCCCTTCCTTCCCGACCACACCGCCACTGATGTTCACGGTGACACCGCCTGCTCCCACATTCTGCGCCGAATCAGCCCCGCCCTCACCCGAGGAATTGCCCGCTCGAATCTGCCCCACGTTGCCGCCGCTCATGTTGATAACAATGCCCTGCACCTGCGCCGGGGTGTAGCCGGTCTGCGCATTCGTAGAGTTATTCAGATTGGCGCCACCATACAGGCGCCCCACCTCACCACCGGAGATGTTGTGCATGATCATTCCTGAAGGCACATCGGAATACTGGTAACTCCCCCAGAGCTGCCCCACACTGCCGCCTTCCATGCGGATGGTCACATCACGCACATCTGCCACACCGTCCAGATACGGCACCTCCGTAACACTGCTGTTCACAAAAGGCGCCTCATATGGACCGCTTACCACCCCAGCCGTATTGGTTGCGGGTGAAATAGTCGTCTCAACATCAAACACAGCCGCTGCACCGGTACCACCCACCAGCATAGCCACGCGGCTCACGCCGGCCACATCATCCGGCAAGGCATATCCACCCACCAGCACACGATTTGTGCCGTCCAGATAGGTCTGCTTATCCGTTGTTTCATCTGCGTGTACATTCATCATGCCGGCAACCACCACAAATGAAGTGGTGCTCAGCAGAGCCAGAATTCGTCTATTTCTAATCTTCATGATAACAAAAGGCTGCTATTTGCGACAGCCGCTGTGGTGTAGAATACCGCAGTTAGAAGATTGCGCTCAAGTAGTTAGAATAACTATTATCCATCGCACTCATAAGCGAAGCCCCCCAAAAAACTCTGATTGCTGCTGTGCGGGGGTCACTCTCTTCCCCAAATCAGCGTTTGAGAAAATAACGCACCATGAGGAAATTCACCGGCACCACAATGAGATACACCGGCAAAGGAAGCAGAGATTCCGGGCGCCCGAGCACCGGCAGCATATCCACCAGCCAGGGCGTCAGCCAGATGAGCAGCATACTCAGCGCATCCCCTGCCCCGAGTGAGCAGAAAAAGTTCAGCAGAAGCAGGTGCAGCCCCGCATTCACCAGATGAGAAAAAGCAAAACCCAGGCCCTTCCCCACACTGCCGCGGGTCCGGAAGGTCCATCGCAGGGAAACAACGTAATTGGCCACAAAACTCACCGCATAACCGGCGGCATAAGTCAGGGTGATACCCAGGGCATCCTGCTCCGATAAATCAAACAGCCAGTTGAGCAGCATGTAGACCACCAGATGCAACAGCGTGGCGCCTACACCCACCGCAAAAAAGCGACAAAACTCCCCGCCTGTCTGTTTCAGCGCTGGCACCATCACAGCAAATCCGGAGCAAAATAGAACTTCAGCAGCTCCATCTGGTCTTCCTTGGTCACCAGGTAACCATCCTTCGGGTCCAGCCACTGGAAGGAATGAATTGACTTGCGGTCTGACCCGCGCGGGTCACTCGTCTCCGGATCGCGCAGCCGCTTGGCCAACGAAGGATTCAGCAGATTCACCAGCTCGGTGGTAGTCAGCTGCGGCATGGCGGGAATGATGGCAGGAATTCCCAGAGGAATGCAACGGTCCACATCGCCCATGATTCGCTGCGGCAGGTAAAGCTGGTGGTACTCCAGGGGTGCAAAAGGCAACGGCTTCTTCGAAGCATCCGGGTTCAGCAAAGTATACAGCAGCGGGTTGAAATCCGGCGTGGGACTGGCAATCTCCGTGAGGTGCACGTTGAGCACGCGGCCGTACTGGCGGTTCAGTTCGCGGTAGAGATTGATGCGGTTCTGCACATAGGGATCATCGCTACTCTCCAGCGCGGGCGTGTTCTCATCCGCCGTCTCCGGCAGCATATCGCACGTAGTCACAAACACCGTAAGTTCCGGTTTGATGTCAGCCAGGTGGTTCATCAGGTAATGGGTGGCACGCGTATCGGCCTCCACATCCGCCCGAACCTTGGCAGGTCCATTCGCCACAGCATTGTCCAGATACACCATCATGCGGAAACTGCGCCCGAAGGTCAACCTGAAGTTCTCCTTATCAATCAGGTAATCAAAATAGCGGCGCTTCGTCCAATACTGGCCGAAAACCGTGCTCGCACCCAGGAATGCTGTTTCGTGTGCCATGAGAGTGATGATATGCTACGCTCCCGCATTCTAACTCATTTCTCCTCCAATAGCAAGCAGGAAAAATTCAGTCCTGCGAACTGCCGCACGTGTGTCCCAATGATTTTGTAAGCAATAGAAATATCAACAGCATTTTTATAGAAGCCCCTCCCTCTGCGCAATAAATGGGAATTTGCGGGGGAGGAACTTTGTCGAAGCACGGGACTTTCTTGTCTCGGCGTAGCCCGCAGGGCGAAGACGGAAGTCCCGATTAAATGCACCGTGAGCACGGGACTGAAGTCCCGTGCTCCGATAACGATAAACATCAATTTATCGAGCTTCGTACTCAAACTTTGGGACACGTGTGCCGCATGCACCACAAAGTTTCTGCAGGAGACAGGAGAGCAAGGCCATTCCGGAGTGCTGCCAAAGTCAGGTCTCGGGCGAACTTTATTTTGAGCAGCCCTCATCCGCCGGCGGCGGGGGAAGTTGCATCTGCAGCACCATGTCGTTTTCCCAGAGGAACACCAGGTGAGCGCCGCCATCCGGCGTTTCGTACGAGGCTGCCCAGTAGATGGGGCCGGGGAACTCGCCCGGAGGCAGGAGTTCCTGCACGTAGTCGGCCAGGGCCTGGCCGCGCGCGCTGGCTTCGTCCTCCGCCTGTTGATTCATCTGGTTTACCCAGCACCACATTCCCAGCGCGACGAGCACCGGCACCACCACCGTGGCGCCAAAAAGCGCCAGACTCATTCGCCAGCGTTTCACCGGCACCGGCTGCGGCAGCTCCGCCGGCGCGGGCACACTGCGGCTGATTCCCAACACCCCGCCTCCCTGCACTACATAGACATATGAAAGGCGCTGCAGCTTCGCACCGGTCACCAGAGAGAGGGGCAGACAGGACCACGCCACGCCGGGGGTGTAGGCCAGCAGCTTTCCGCCGTGAATATGCGCAGTGCTCTCAATATCGTGCCGCACCCACCTGGTGAGTACCCACCCCGGGTGCAGGAAGGCCCGGCCCCAGAGAAAAAGCATACCCACCACGATGCTCAGCCCGAACATCTTTTCCTCGCCAGTGACGACCCAGGTCCAGCTTAGCACCACAATCCCGCCGGCCATGAACGCCACCATAAGCAGATACACCCAGCGAGCCAATGAGGATTGCTGGCATGATATCTCATCCGCCACCTCCTGCCGCGCCGCCACACCGGCGGCACACGGCAGAGCGGGCGCTGCGAGCAGATCGGCTGGCGGTGCCACCTGTTTATCCGGCGGCACCGGTTTGCCGGCATGCTCCGTGCAATAATCGCACAGTTCCTTTGCCCGCTCCGGGCTCAGAGAAGCCAGCGGCAAAAAATGATTCATTCCATTCTTCAGGGCCAGCAAAAGAAGATTGTTCCGCAGCATCACTTTTGCGACGAACTCCCAGTTCACGTAAGCAGTGGTTCCCTCCGCCGTTTTTTCGAGCATGAAACCGGCTTCGGTCACAGTTACAAACCAGTCACCCTGTCCGTGATATGTCCTGAATCTTTTTCCCAGCTGGCTGCACATGAACAGAGTCGTCAGCAGCGATATCAACAGACTGAACACGATGATGACGCCCCAACCGACATTCATCATACCGCCAATCAACACCGCGAGCCCCCAGGCCAGGATGCCATACGGCAGGCTTAAACTAAGCACGGCTTTCCGGCTTACCGTCTTTCCAGGCGCTGTCAGTTTGTATACCATGCGGTCATTCTAGCAGCGCTAAAAGGCCATTTCAAGCCCCATTTTCACCACTGCAGAAAAGGCATAAAATCAGGCATTTCAGCCCCGGTGTTTAACCACCTGAAAAAGCATTTCACACACTTGATACAGGCAACATCCCATATTATCTTTCTGTTCGCTTTCAGCTCCATAATTTAAAATATTGAAACCAACTTTTCTTAGATATCTTTCTCATACATTTTTCACGCCGTTTACTGTATATACTTACACCTCGTTTTATACCTTTCTTATTTGTTTTCTATTTGTTTGTTATAAACGTATATGTCACTTTTCTCAACGGGTATTGTCAAGTTTTGCAATACTCATGCTTTTATCATATATTTCTTGATACACTATGAACCAATTTTTACTATCTTTCTACAATTTCACACCACGATTTTCATCGTACAATCCCAACACAAGCCACACAGATTTTTCCATCGGCTGAGTGCAGCGCCTCTCCGCCGTTGTCTAAACACCCAACAGAGCCGAATCTGCCCTGAAATACCCATTTTACGCGCAAATTTCACGTACAAATACCCACAACAGTCCCTCCACGCCCGCCATTTGAGCCTATTTCGGCCTATTTTTCTTTGTATCGTGTTCATTTTGCACCTGTTGCAACTTTTTACAAAAATAAGGCAAAATGATATTTTCTATTGCATTCTCCGAGCAGGAGCTATAAAATGGTCACATGAGCAAGAAAAGGAGCAAAATCCAGGTTCTGCGATTTCTGGTGCAGGCAGTATTCATGGCAGGTCTGATTTTCAGTTTCACACCAAATACCAAAAATGTGAGCCAGTGGATGCTGCCCGCCGTTCTGCTGCTGGGAGTCTTCTTCTGCGGCTGGGTTTGCCAGCTGGGCGCTGCGCAGGATTGGATGGCGAAGCTGGGGCGCCTGCTCCACCTGCCGCGCGTGCGCGTGCCGCAGGGCATCCAGCGCTACCTGCAGGTGCTGCGCTACGGCTTCTACCTGGCGCTGACCCTGGGGCTCACCATCGGGCTGCTGCAGGGGCCGAAGAACTTTGCCATGATGTGGCACGGGCACCTGCTGACCGCAGCGGGTGGCATCATCGTCTTCTTCCTGCTGCTCGGCCTCTTCATCGACCGGCCGTTCTGCAACTACTTCTGCACCGGCGGCGCCCGCCAGGGGCTCTTCAGCGTGCTGCGAATCTTCGGCATCAAGCGCGACACGGAGAAGTGCCGCCAATGCGGCAACTGCACCCGCAACTGTCCCATGAACATCGACGTGGCCCACACGGAGTTTGTGCGTCACCCGAACTGTATAGGCTGCCTCAGCTGTATCGCAGCCTGCCCGAAAGGACACCTTAGGTACGGCCTCATGCCCCGCCCGAAAGGAGAGAAAAGCGCGAAATGAATGCACGCGCAAGCCTGAAACTGTAGGTAAAGTAAGCGAGCACTTTTTTCAAACGTTGAGCCCCGCGGAAGCGGGGCTCAAATGAAACTCATTTTGCGGCGTGAAGGGCGCGCTGCATGGCGGCGAGGGTGGCATCGATATCCGCCTCGGTGTGGGCGGTGGAGATGAAGCCGGTCTCGTAGGGCGAGGGCGCCACGTACACCCCCTGCTCCAGCATGGAGTGGAAGTAGCGGCGGAACATATCGAAATTGCCACTCATGGCCGTATCCAGGTCGTAGACATCCTGCGTGGTGAAGTGCAGGCAGAACATGGAACCGTCGCGCTTGAAGGTGAGCGGAAGCTGCTCATCGCGGAGGATGCGGCGCACCCCCTCCTCCAGGCGGGCACCCAGCTGCTCCAGGCGGGCGTAGGAATCGTGCTGCTCCAGATAATTCAGCTGGGCGAGCCCCGC
This sequence comes from Akkermansia sp., assembly GCA_017937215.1. GTDB lineage: Bacteria > Verrucomicrobiota > Verrucomicrobiia > Verrucomicrobiales > Akkermansiaceae > Akkermansia. The sequence goes on from JAGBDZ010000028.1 coordinate 27,515, forward strand.
CGCCATGGCCACGGGGTTGCCGCTGAGGGTGCCGGCCTGGTACACCGGCCCCAGCGGAGACACGCAGTCCATAATATCGCGGCGGCCGCCGAAGGCCCCCACCGGCAGACCACCGCCGATAATCTTGCCCAGAGTCGTGATATCCGGAACAATTCCCATCTTCCCCTGCACACCGGCGGCGGAAATGCGGAAACCGGTCATCACCTCGTCAAAAATGAGCAGCGCACCGTTCTTCTCGGTAATCTCGCGCAGGAACTCCAGATAGCCGGACTTGGGCAGGTAGAAACCGGCATTGCCCGGGAAAGGCTCCACGATGATACCGGCAATCTCTCCGGGGTGCTGCGCGAAAGCCCGTTCCACCGCCGCCCGGTCATTATAGGGCAGCACGATCGTGAGGTTCGCAAACTCGGCAGGCACACCGGCACTATCCGGCTCGCCATGCGTGAGCGCACCGCTGCCCGCCGCCACCAGCAGGCTATCCACATGCCCGTGGTAGCACCCGGCAAACTTGATGATGTACTTGCGCCCGGTGTAGCCACGGGCCAGGCGCACGGCGCTCATGGTGGCCTCCGTGCCGCTGTTGGTCATGCGCACTTTCTCGATGCTGGGAATCCAGCGGCAGACCGTCTCAGCCATATCCACCTCAATGCGGGTGGGAATGCCATAGCCCAGTCCCTGCGGCACCGCGGCCTGCACGGCAGAAATCACGCACTCCGGCGCATGCCCCAGAATAGCCGGTCCCCAGGTACCCACATAGTCGATATACTGCTTACCGTCCTCATCCGTCAGGTGCGCCCCGGCAGCCTTTGCCACGAAAAACGGCGCCCTCTCCAGCCGCCGGAACGCACGCACCGGCGAATTCACCCCACCGGGAATCACCCGGCACGCCCGCTCAAAAAGCTCTTCAGATATAGACATAGTGATTACAGATAACGAAGCCAGAGGTAGATGGCGGAAATCCCGATGCTCATGAGCATGAGCGGGAAACCGATGACGAAATACTGCATGAAGCTCACGCGCAGGTTATGCTGGCGGGCCAGGCCCAGAGCCACCACGTTGGCACTGGCGCCGATAACGGTGCCATTGCCACCCAGGCAAGCACCGAGGGAGAGCGCCCACCAAAGGGGCTCCAGATTAGCATAGCCCATGGCGCCCATATCCTGCACCAGCGGAATCATGGTAGCCACAAAGGGGATATTATCAACAAACGCGCTCATAATGGCGCTGAGCCAGAGTACGCTCATGGTGGTGGCTATCGGCTCGCCGCCGGTGAGCTGCATAGTCTGTGCAGCCATCCAGTTGATGATACCGTTCACCTCCAGGCCACCCACCAGCACAAACAGCCCCACGAAGAAGAAGATGGTAGTCCACTCCACCTTGGACAGTATGAGCTCCAGCGCTTTCTCGCGGTCTGGCATGGTGAGCAGCAACAGCAGGGAAGCACCGGTCACGGCAATGGTGCCGCTCTCCAGCCCCCAGGCGGGAAGCAAACCATGCGTGCAGAACAGCAGAATGGTGAAAGCCAGGGTAAACAGGCAGCGCCACAGCAGCTTCGGGCTGCGGATCAGGCCGCCCAGCTTGATGTTCATGATGCGGTTGTGATTCTTGCTCACCTTGGCAAATTCCTTGCGGTACAGGAAAATCAGAATCGCCACCGTCAGCACGAAGGAAATCAGGCAGGGCAGCGTCAGATTCACAATGAAATCATTAAAGCTCAGCTCCTTCACCTGGCTGGCAATCATGATGTTGGGCGGGTCGCCAATCATGGTGCAGGTACCGCCTATGTTGGATGCCAGAATCTGCGCTATAACGAAGGGCAGCGGGGAGATTTTGAGGTCCCTGGTCAGCGTGAAGGTAATCGGCACCGTGAGCAGCACCGTGGTCACGTTGTCCAGAAAAGCGGAACACCCCGCAACCATCACCGAAAGAGCGATGAGCAGCGCCACCGGATTGCCGTTTGTCTTCTGCGCCGCCCACACGGAAAGAAAACGGAACACGCCGGTCTTGCTGAGCACCAGCACCTGAATCATCATGCCGATGAGCAGCGCCAGCGTATTGAAATCGATATGCTCAATAGCCTGCTGCTGGCTGATAACCCCGGAAAGCACCATGAGCATGGCGCCAAACAGAGCAATAACCGTGCGCTGCACCTTCTCGGAAACAATCAGCGCGTAAGTAATGAGGAAAATGACAAGTGCAGCTGTGACGTGATACGACATAGAAAAAAGCGGTCTGGAAAGGTACACCCGCAAGGCGATTTTGGCAAGCTTTTTCTAACGCGCGCGTGCGAAATTTGCATTTCCCACAAACTAACTTGGCGAAAAAGCTAGATTTTACTTCACAAAGGCAGAAAAAATGTGTATGATGCAGGTACGAGTTATGGCTACACGCATGCAAAAGACCCTCGCCAAGTGCACCTCCACCCTGGAGGGCACATCTCTGCACACCGGTCAGACGGTGAAGCTGATTATCAAACCCGCAGAGCCGAATACGGGCTTCAAGTTCCGCCGCATTGACCTGCCGGACAAGCCCTTCCTGGATGCCTCGGCCTCCAAGGTGCAGGCAGTGGAGCGCGCCACCACCATTGCAGATGGCGCGGTGAAGGTGCACACCGTGGAGCACATTCTCTCCGCCCTCACCGGCATGGGCGTGGACAACGCCATCATCGAGATGGATGCGAACGAACCGCCCATCGGCGATGGTTCCGCCCTGCCCTATGTGGAGATGATTAAGAAGGCCGGCGTCGTGGAGCAGAACGCCCCGCTGAAGGTCTGGGAAATCCGCGAACCCATCATGGTGGAAAACAAGAACGGCTCCACTATCGTCATCATGCCCTCCCGCGATTTTCGCATCTCCCTCACCGCCGTGGGGCCGAACGGGCGCGTGACGCAGTATTTCGACAGCGTCATCACCCCGGAGACCTACGAGAAGGAACTTTCCAATTCCCGCACCTTCTGCTTCTACGAGGATATCCAGCCCCTGCTGGAGAAGGGGCTCATCCAGGGCGGCACGCTGGATAACGCCATTGTCATCAAGGGCGATGAATACCTCTGCGCCGGTGGTCTGCGCTTCCACAACGAATGCGCCCGCCACAAGGCCATGGACCTCATCGGCGACATCATCCTCTGTGGCCGCCGCATCATGGGCCACGTGATTGCCATCATGCCCGGCCACGGCATCAACACCCAGATGGCCGCCAAGCTCCAGCAGAAGTACGAGAGCATGGAGGCCAAGCGCCCGCAGCCCATCACCATTCCCAACGGCGAGGCTGTGCTCGACACGCTGGAGGTCATGAAGCTCCTGCCGCACCGTTTCCCCTTCCTCATGGTGGACCGCATCATCGACTTCGAGGGCGACCACAAGTGCATCGGCCAGAAGAACGTGACCATGAACGAGCAGTTCTTCCAGGGGCACTTCCCCGGCCACCCGGTCATGCCCGGCGTGCTCCAGGTGGAAGCCATGGCCCAGGTAGCCTCCATCCTCATGCTCCGCATGCCGGAAAACATGGGCAAGATCGGCTACTTCATGAGCTGCGACAAGGTGAAGTGGCGCCGCCCCGTCGTTCCGGGCGATGTTCTCATCATTGAAACAGAGCTTACAAAGATGCGCGGTGCCATCGGTATGGCAACTGGCCGCTGTCTGGTAAATGGAGAGGTAACCTGCGAAGCTGAGCTGAAGTTCATGCTCTCCGACGCGTGATTTTCGCTGCGAAAGCGAAAAAAATGAAGAACGGTGCTTGACATACGCCGATTTTCGGGTATCATATCGCACCCGGCCGTTTCATGCGGCCTCACAGAAACCACTTCAAAACCAGATAAAGAATTATGAGCAAGAGAACATACCAGCCTTCCAAGCGCTGCCGCAAGCGCCAGTTCGGTTTCCGCGCCCGCATGGCTACCAAGAACGGCCGCGCCATCCTCGCCCGCCGTCGCGCCAAGGGTCGCAAGCGTCTTCTGCCCAAGGGTGCAGAGGTGCACTACAAGCGCCACATCATCCAGCACGGCTAAAGCCCCGGCAGGGTTTCTGTAAGAGAGTGCCCCGGGTGCTCCCTGCCCTGCAGGAGAAACCAACGCCCTGTTTACGATGCAGCTGACGCGGCACCAAACCATGAAGCGAGCCAGTGAGTTCGCCATGGTGCGTGCGCAAGGCTCGTCCGCAGCAGGGCGTTTTCTTGTACTCAGCACCCTGGCCTACACCGGCGAGGGTGCGGGTGCGAAGGAATCCCGCTTCGGGATTATCACGACCAGGCGACTGGGCCATGCCGTAGTGCGCAACCTGCTGCGCCGCCGCATCCGCGAGATTCTGCGCGCCCACGGGGAACCGCTGCAGCATGGGCACTACGTGGTGCTCATACCGCGGCACACAGCCGCCACCGCCGCCTATACCGAGCTTGAGAAGGACTTCAACCGCCTCCTCAAGCGCAAACATTTTACAAACTAACCATCCCCCTGTCGGATGCTGAAACGCCTCGTCATTCTCCCTGTGCTGTTCTACAAGCGCTTCATCAGCAAACCGCTGCACATACTCTGCGGGCCGAACAGCGGATGCCGGTTTGAACCCAGCTGCTCCACCTACTTCATCCAGGCCGTGGAAACACACGGCGTGATCAAGGGCGTGGGGCTGGGCGTGTGGCGCATTCTGCGCTGCAACCCCTGGGGCGGGTGCGGTCACGACCCCGTGCCACCCCGCCGCCGAAAGTAAAGTTTTCCCTCACCCAATAATCATTTAACAACTAACTCCCCCCACAATAACAACCATGGATAAGACAGGATGGATTGTCGTATCGCTCTGCACGGCCCTGCTGGGTCTGCAGTGGTACTACAACAGCAACCAGGAACCTGCCCCGCAGGCGCCCGCCGCCCCTGCTGCCGCCACCGCCCCGGCGGATCCCGCAGCAGCAGCCACCCCCACCGCAGCCCCGGCTGCAGCCGTAGCCACCACCCCGGCACCGGCCCAGCCCGCTGTGGAGAAGAAGGTGGTTGCCACCCTCACCAGCAAGGATGCCGAGGGCAAGCCCGTGGCCAAGTATAACTTCTGCAACATCGGCGGCGCCATCAGCGGCGTTGAGATGCTCGGCCAGGTCATCAACAGCACCCGCGAGGAACTCAATGGCACCGACGTGAGCATCAACTCCAACCCGGATGCCGGCATCGGCGCCCTGGTGTTCGGCCTTTCCAACGACCGCGCTCCTCAGTTTGACCAGGCTGTATACGAATATCGCGCCGACCTGAGCAACGAAAACCAGGTGACCCTGCTGGGCCGCGTGGGCGACCTCATCGTCCGCAAGGTCTACACCCTGAAGCCCCTGCAGCAGGGCGACAAGACCATCGACGGCAACGCCTACGTGCTCAACCTGAAGGTGGACGTGCAGAACACCTCCGGCCAGACACTCAACGCCCAGGACTGGGGGCTCTATGCCGGCGGCATGGGCCAGATTTCCAAGGACGAATCTGCCTACTACACCTACTACGTACACCTGGAGGACGGCAGCTTCGAGAAAAACAGTGCCAGCGATTTCCGCCCCTGGCTCAGCAAGGAAAAAGAGCGCAGCTATGACAAGGACTTCGATAACCTCGAGTGGGCCGGCGTCATGAACCAGTACTACGCCTCCATCGTAAAGCCCGACAAGAGCAGCGGCAACAACGCCCTCTACGCCGCACCCGCCCAGCTCCCCCTCCAGGTGAGCGGCGATAAGACCGAATGCGTGGAAGTCGCCCTCGGCATGCCCGATTTCTCCCTCGCCGGCAAGACAGACGCCATGATGGGCGGCCAGAAGAGCTTCTCCTTCGATATCTTCACCGGCCCGAAGCTCAACCTCATGCTCAACGACATGACGGATGACTTCCGCATGATTGACCGCGTGATGGACTATGGCATCTTCACCATCATTGCCTACCCCATGAACTGGCTCGTGAACCTCTACCACGGCTGGCTGGGCAACTGGGGCTGGGCTATCATCGCCATGACCATCACCATCCGTCTGCTCATCTGGCCGCTCTACCGCAAGAGCTACACCAGCATGAAGCGCATGAGCCTGCTGCAGCCGCAGATGCAGGCCCTCAAGGAAAAGTACCCGAACGACCAGCAGAAGGTGCAGATGGAGATGATGAAGCTCTACCAGCAGTACGGCATTTCCCCCATGGGTGGCTGCCTGCCCATGCTGCTGCAGATGCCCATCTTCTTCTCCTTCTTCTACGTGCTGCAGACCGCTGCCGAGTTCCGCGGCGAAGGCTTCATCGGCTGGGTGACCGACCTCTCGCAGATGGATACCGTCTTCTCCTTCCCCTTCATGGGCTATGAAGTGCCGGTGAATATCCTGCCCATCCTCATGGCCGTGTCCACCATCATCCAGATGCACATGACCCCCGCCACCGGCGATGCCACGCAGGTCAAGATTATGCGCTGGATGCCGCTCATGTTCTTCCTGTTCTGCTACACCTACCCGAGCGCCCTCGGCCTCTACTGGACCACCAGCAACCTCATCTCCATCCTGCAGACCATCATCATCCGCCGCATGCCCGCACCGGAACTGGTGAAGGTGCAGAAAAAGAAGGGTGCCAAGAAGTCCTTCATGGAGCGCATGATGGAACAGCAGGCCGCCCTCGAGCGCCAGCGCCAGGCCCAGCAGGGCAAGTAAAACAAGCCTCCTCGTTCATTATCACCGCCCCGCAGCACCCCTGCGGGGCGGTTTCTTTTCGGAGCACGGGACTTTCTTGTCTCGGCGTAGCCCGCAGGGCGAAGACGGAAGTCCCGATTAAGTTTTCCAGGATTTACCCCCGACAAATTGCACAAAATCATTGGGAGTCGCCGCTGAAGATGGCGTTTTTCTGACATTGAGCGTGACGAAACGGGTAGAATGTGGTAGAATGTCGCGCGCATCCAGCATACAGGCGATGACTACAACAGACTTTCTAGTAATCGGCAGCGGTGTGGCGGGACTGAGTTTTGCCCTGCGCGCCGCCGAATATGGCAAGGTGACCATTCTCTGCAAGAGCGATCCCCTCATCTCCAGCTCGGCCAAGGCCCAGGGCGGTATTGCCGCCGTAATGGATAAGGACGATACCTTCGAGGAGCACGTGGCGGACACGCTTGACGCCGGAGCCGGCCTGTGCGATGAAGCGGCTGTGCGCACCATCGTGGAGGAAGCTCCCGCCGCCATCGAAGAGCTGCTCAACTGGGGCGTAGACTTTGATACTGAGAAGGACGGCGAGTTCGACCTGGGGCGCGAGGGCGGCCACGGCAAGCGCCGCATCCTGCACTCCAAGGATACCACGGGCCTTGAAATCAGCACCAAACTGCTGCGCTGCGTGCAGCGGCACCCGAATATCACCCTGCTGGACCACCGCATCGCCATCGACCTCATCACCACCGCCAAACTCGGCTGCGTGACCGAGGACCGCGTGCTGGGCGCCTATGTGCTTGACCCCGCCACCGGCGAGGTGGAAATCTTCCGCAGCGACCGCATCATGCTGGCCACCGGCGGCACCGGGCGCGTGTACATGTACACCACCAACCCCGCCACCGCCACCGGCGACGGCGTTGCCATGGCCTGGCGAGCCGGGGCAAATGTCTCCAACCTGGAGTTCGTACAGTTCCACCCCACCACCTTCTACAACCCGAAGAGCAGCGACCGCGATGGCCTCACCTTCCTCATCTCCGAAGCCGTGCGCGGCGAAGGTGGCGTGCTCCGCGGCCCGGACGGCCAGGAATTCATGCAGAAGTATGACCACCGCAAGAGCCTGGCTCCGCGCGACATTGTGGCCCGTGCCATCAACCGCGAGATTCTGCGCACCGGCCACCCCTGCATGTATCTGGACATGACCCACAAGCCCAAGGGCTTCATGGCCGAGCGCTTCCCCTACATTTACGAGACCTGCAAGAGCTACGGCGTGGATGCCGAGGTGGACTACATCCCCGTGGTGCCCAGCGCCCACTACCAGTGCGGTGGCGTGCAGACGGATACGGACGGCCAGACCTCGCTGCGCGGTCTGTTCTGCGCGGGCGAAACCGGCTGCACCGGTCTGCACGGAGCCAACCGCCTGGCCAGCAACTCCCTGCTGGAATGCGTGGTCATCTCCAAGCGCGCCCTGCAGCGCATGCTGCGCACCCTGCCCCTGGCCCATAAGATGGAGGAATACCCCATCCCCGAGTGGAAGCACGGCGAACGCGCTCAGCAGGACGACCTGGCCATTCTCTACCACTGCTGGGATGAAGTGCGCCGCACCATGATGGACTACGTGAGCATCGTGCGCACCAACCACCGTCTGCAGCGCGCGGCCACCCGCCTGCGCAACATCAACCGCGAAATCAACGAGTACTACTGGGGCTACCGCGTGACCCCGGAAATCATCGACCTGCGCAACCTGGCGCTCACCGCCTCGCTGATTGTGGATTGCGCCATCCGCCGCCAGGAATCCCGCGGCCTGCACTACACGCTGGACGCCCCGGACAAGCTGCCCATTGCCCGCCCGAGTGTGCTGCACAACTGGTGAAGATTGGAAGATGCTGACGCGCGCCCTGTCCTGTCTGCTGCTCCTTGCCCTGCTGTCGCTCCCGGCGGCAGAGGCGCAGCGCGTGCGCTCCAGCATCGGGGCCTCAGCGGTGAACCGCAGCACCGCCAAGCCGCCCAAGCGGCGCATGACCACCGAACGCCTGCGCGAAGCCGCCATCAAGGCCGGCCCGCTGCGCCCCACCTTCGACCAGAGCCACCGCCGCAACTTCCCGGACCCCAAGACCCGCCCGCAGCGCCCACGCCCTGGAGCCTACCCCTGGCATTTCGATATCACGGCCACCTATTTCTACATCGGCGAGCGCGCCACGAAAAACAACCCGGTGCCCAACACCGCCAGCAGCTGGGACAGCGCGTGGGATGATAATTACGGCGGTTTCGATGATCCGAACCCCGCCAACCGCGACCCGCGCACCTTTGCCCCGCTGGGCTTCACCCCGCAGCTCAATCCCTTCTACATCGCCCTGCCCTACAATGATATCGACAAAGGCGGGCCCAAGCCGGAAGCCTCTAAGGTCATCCCCTGGTACCGCCATTTCAAGGATGGTAAGTACGAATCCGTATGCCGCGGCACCTGGGTGCAGATTTACTACAACGGCCGCTACTGCTTCGCCCAGTGGGAAGACTGCGGCCCCTTCAACACAGATGACTGGGAATACGTCTTCCTCGGCAAGCGCCCCCGAAACAAGTCCAACAAGTGCGCCGGCATCGATATTTCCCCCGCCGTGCGCGATTACCTGGGCATCAAGGGCGGCACGGCCACCGTGCACTGGCGATTTGTGGATTTCCACCTGGTGCCGGGTGGCCCCTGGGCCCGCTACGGCAAGGATAATCCCTTCATCAACCCCGAGTTGAAACACGCCATCTTCAAGTTCCAGAAACGGCACAACATCATCACCACCGACCGCCGCAAACCCTGATTCTCCGTCCCATGTTCAAGAACCTCCTTTTCGACTGGTCCGGCACGCTGTGCGATGACCTGGCCCTCACCCTGGAAGCCACCAACTACGTGCTGGCCCAGTACGACCGCCCCGCCCTCACCCGCGAACAGTTCCGCGATGAGTTCCAGCTGCCCTACCCGGATTATTACGCCCGCAAAACCCCGGAGGCCAAACTGGTCGATTTGGAGAAATACTACCGCCACGCCTTCGACAACGCCGTGACGCAGGTCACCATCATCCCGCACGCAAAGGCATTTCTGGAGTTCTGCCGCAGCCGCGGCATCCGCTGCTTCATCCTCACCAGCATGGACCCCCGCGCCTTCGATGAGCAGGCCCGTTTCCTGGGGCTCAAAGACTATTTCGAGCATATCCACTCCGGCGTGCGCAACAAAGAGGAATACATCTACACCCTGCTGCGCCAGCACAACCTGAACCCCGCCGATACTGCCTTCATCGGCGACATGCAGCACGACATCAACGCCGCCCACTGCGCCGGCATCATCGGCATCGGCGTGCTCACCGGCTACAACAACGCCGCCCAGCTCTCCGTCTCCAACCCTGACCTCACTGTGCCCCACCTCGGCGCCCTGCAGAGCTTCATGGAGCGCAGCGGCACGGCCCCCGCAGCACCGGTGGCCGATACCATCCACATCAACGGACTGGAAATCAACTGCCACATCGGCGTTCCGGCGGAGGAACGAGCAGAGCCCCAGCGTCTGGTGGCCAACGTGAGCCTTACCCCCGCCACCACCTTCAGCAGCATGGGCGAAGAGCTGGAGCGCACCATCAACTACGATGCCCTGGCCCGCCACCTCATTGCCCTGGCGCAAGCGCAACCCACCGTGCTGCTGGAAACCCTCTGCCACCGTCTGGCCACCGCCTGCGTGCAGGATTTCGGCGCCACAACCGCCACCGTGGAGCTGCACAAATTCATCCTGCCCTTCACCTCCTCCGTCTCCGTGCGCTGCACGGTGTAAGGAGCGACAAATTGATGTTTGTCGTTGTCGGGGCACGGGACTTCAGTCCCGAAATAACGGTGCATTTAATCGGGACTAAAGTCCCGTGCTTCGACAAAGTTCCTCCCCCACAAATTCCCATTTATCTGCTGCTTGACCCGTAGATTCTGCCGCCGCGTTTCCGTTCTTCAGAGCAGGAAAATGTGGCGGATATGTCACCATTTGCTGCTTGCGTGCGCGCGGAAGCAGTGGTATGATAAGCGCATCAGATATTTTAACTTTTCAAGAAAATGCGAAAGAGTTCAATATATGCCATTTCCCTGTTGCTGTGCGGGGTAGCGGCAGCACAGATGCCAGGCAAAATGGCTACCTATGTGCAAGCCGAAAAAGCAGTTCTCGGGCAGGATAAGATTGTACGCAAGAGCATAGGCCACACCGAGGCCGTGCGCCACGTGACGGTGCGCTCCGCGGTGGAAGGCCGCCTGGTGAAGGCGCATTTCCAGGAAGGAGCCATCGTGAAGGAAGGCGACCTGCTGCTGGAGATTGACCCGCTGCGCTATGTGGCTGCAGTGGAGGAAGCCGAGGCCGCCATTGCCCAGCTCGATGCGCAGATCACCTACGCCACCAGCCGCTACAACCGCCTCAACACTCTGGCAGCCCAGCAGGCTGCTTCCCGCGAGGACATGGAAACTGCCAGGGCCGCCATGGAAGAGCTCAAGGCCCGTAAAGCCGGCGCCAGCGCCGAACTGGCTCGCGCCGCCAAAGACCTGGCTGACTGCAAAATTTACGCTGAAATCAGCGGTCGCATCGGTCGCCTGCCCAAGGGCGAGGGCAACTACATCACCCGCGGCGAGGCTATCACCACCATCACGCAGATGGATCCCATCTATGTGCGTTTCCCGCTCAGCCAGAACGATGTGAATGGCATCTTCCGCGGGCCGAAAGAAATCGGCCACGTGACCGATGTGCAGCTGGTCACCGCCAATGGCCGCAACTACCCCGCCAAGGGTCGCATCACCATCGTGGATAACCAGCTCAGCGGCAGCACGGACTCCTACACCCTGTGGGCCGAGTTTGCCAACCCGGATGAACTGCTGACCCACCGCGGCATCGGTGCGCTGTATGTAAGCCTGAACACCATGCGCGAAGTCTGCATGATTCCCCTCACCGCCGTGCACTACGACACCAACGGCGCATTCGTCTACATCATCGATGCGGAAAACAAGGTATCCCGCCGCAATGTGACTGCCGGCACCGTGCAGGGCCGTCTGCAATCTATCTACGAGGGCATCCAGCCCGGCGAAATCGTCATCAGCGACGGTTCGCACAAGACCCGCCCCGGCGCCACGGTGCACCCGGTCTTTGCGGATGCAGCCATCGATGAGCCCGGCTCTGCCCAGGGCGGCGAACTGGCCCCGGTGGAGGTAGAAGCCGCCACCGTGCGGGAAATGGCAGACCCCACAGTGCTGACCATTGAGACAGCCCGACTGGAAGCCATCAACACTGTTGAACTGCGCCCGCTGGTGCAGGGTGTGCTGCAGGAGCGCAACTTCACCGAAGGTGAGCGCGTGCAGAAGGGGGCCGAGCTCTTCCACATCGACCCCACGCGCTACCAGGCCACAGTGGATGCCTGCCAGGCTGCTGTAGAGCAGCTGGACGTGAAAATAAACGATGCCCGCACCAAGTATGAGCGCCAGCAGAAGCTCATGGAGGTGAACGCCAGCAGCAAGGACGACCTGGAAAACGCCCGCGCCACCCTCAACGAACTGCAGGCCGCCAAGGATGCCGCACAGGCTCGTCTGGCCGTGGCGCAGGACGACCTGGACCGCTGCGTGGTGAAAGCCCCGCTGGGAGGCCGCATCGGCCGCACACTCGTGTCCAAGGGCAACTACGTGACCGATATCAAGACCCCGCTGGCGCGTGTGGTGCAGCTCAGCCCCATCTATGCCCGCTTCCCGCTCAGTGAAAAGGATATCCTTTCCATCTACGGCAGTGCCGATAAGCTGGAGCAGCAGGCCGAGCTGACCCTCGTGACCTCCACCGGCCAGAAACTGCCCGAAAAGGGCCGCGTGGCCTTCTGCGACAATGAAATCCAGCCCGGCACCGGCACCCAGAATGTGTGGGCCGTATTCGAAAATGCAGACCACAGCCTGGCGCCCGGTGGCGTTATCACCGTACAAGTGCGCCGCAAGGCCGAATGCCCGGTGATGGGCGTGCCGGCGGATGCAGTGCTCACGGATACGAAAGGCAACTATGTATATGTAGTGAAACACAACCGCGCCCTGGTGCGCCGCATCATCTGCGGCAGCGTGGCAGAGGATGGCCGGGTGGCCGTTTTCTCCGGGCTGCTGCCGGGCGAGCAGGTCATCACCTCACACCTGGCAGACATGGAAGAAAACACCCCCGTGCAGGTCAAGTAACCCCCAACCGACTTTCCCCATATGTTTTCACAATTCTTCATCTATCGTCCCAAGTTTGCCTTCGTCGTCTCCATCCTGATGATGCTGGCCGGTCTGCTCTGCCTGAGCAAAATGCCGGTTTCGGAATACCCGGAGGTATCGCCGCCCACCATTTCGGTGCGCATGACCTATGCCGGTGCCAGTGCCGAGGAAGTAGCCCAGGTGGTAGCCGCCCCGGTGGAAGAACAGCTCATCGGCATGGATGACCTGGAATACTTCTACTCCTCCTGCGGCAACGACGGCTCCTTCAGCCTCACGCTTATTTTCCGCTCAGGCACGAATGACGACATGGCCATGGTGAACGTGTCCAACGCCATCAAGCGCGTGGAATCCAAGCTGCCCAGCGAAATCAAGCAGACCGGCTACGAAGTGCGCAAACGAAGCGGCGATATGCTCTGCTTCATCAACTTCATGTGCGATGAAAATAAGATGAGCATCCTCCAGCTCTCCAACTGGCTGCGCATGAATGTGAAAGACAAAATCTGCCAGGTGGACGGTGTTTCCAGCGCAGATATCATCCCGAGCCGCAACTACTCCATGCGCGTGTGGATGAACACCACCCGCATGAGCGCCATGAACATCACCCCCGCAGATGTGAGCGAGGCCATCAAGGCACAGAACGTACAGGCCGCCGCCGGCTCCGTGGGCTCTGAAGACGTGCAGTCCTACGCCACTTTCAAGGTGACCGCCACCGGCCGCCTCAAGACCGCTGAAGAGTTCGGCAACATCATCGTGAAACGCGGTCAGAACGGCCACGTGACCAAGCTCAAGGATATCGCCACCGTGGAGCTGGGCGCTGAGAAGAACACCGGCTACAGCCGCCTCAACGGCATGGACAACGTGGGCATGATTATTCACCAGAATAACGATGCCAACGCCCTGGCCACCGTGGCCAAGGTGCAGGAGGCCATGAAGCAGATTGAAAAGAACTTCCCGGACGGCATGGAATGGCGCATGGGCTATGACCCGACCCAGGCCATCGATGCCACCATGGACGAAATCGTGGAGACACTGGTGGTAGCCCTGCTGCTGGTGGTGCTGGTTACCTACCTTTTCCTGCAGGACTGGCGCGCCACACTCATTCCGGCCATTGCCATTCCGGTTTCGCTGCTGGGAGCGTTCATGGTGATGTACCCGCTGGGCTACTCCATCAACGTGCTGACCATGTTCGGTCTCATCCTGGTTATCGGCTCCCTGGTGGACGACGCCATCGTGGTGGTGGAAAACGTGATGCGCATCATCCAGGAGGAGAAGCTCTCCCCGAAGGAAGCCACCATCAAGAGCATGAAGCAGATTACCGGTGCCATCATCGCCACCACCCTAGTGACCCTGGCCGTGTATGTGCCCATCGCCTTCTACGGCGGCATGGTGGGTGTGATTTACACCCAGTTCTCCGTGACCATGTGCGTGGCGCTCTGCATCTCCACCATCAACGCCCTCACCCTCTCCCCTGCCCTCTGCGCGCTGATTCTGCGCCCGGCCGGCACCAAACCCAGCAAGGTGGCCACGGTCCTCTTCTGGCCGTTCAACTGGATTCTGGAAACAAGCCGCCGCATCTACCTGTGGGGAGCCGGTATTCTGGTGCGCCACGCCTGGCTCACCGTACTCTGCCTGCTGCTGGTGATTGGCGGCAACTACGTGTACTTTGCCGGCGCGCCTGACAGCTGGCACCAGCTCGTGGGCAGCAACAAGAAGCCCGCTACCGCCGGTGAGCTCAACCCGATGGCCCTGCTCGCACCGCCCGCGTTGAACAACTCGTTCATCCCCACCGAAGACAAAGGCAGTCTTTTCGTGATGGTGACCATGGAAGGCACCGCCACCGCCAAGCAGCGCACAGATAAAGTGATGCGCCAGATTGAGAAGCGAGTCATCGGCATGCCCGGGGTGGACATGGTGACCGCCCAGAGTGGTTACAGCTTCGTGAGCGGCTCCGGCGAACACAGCGGCATGATGATTGTGCTGCTCACCCACTGGAGCGAGCGCCAGGACCCCAGCATGCACGCCAGCCGCATTGCTGAGCGCATCAATGCCGCCTGCGCCGATATTCCCCAGGCCAGCATCATGGCCATGACCCCGCCCGCCATCCGTGGCCTGGGCATTGCCGGCGGTGTGAGCGCTGTGCTGCAGGTCTCCGGCGATGCCACGCCGCAGGACCTGGGCGTGGCCGTAAAAGAGGTTCAGGAGCGTCTCATGGCCCGCCAGGACCTCGTCTCCCGCACCCGCAGTGAGTACGATGCGGAAACCCCGCAGATTCACCTCGAAATCAACCGGGAGAAAGCCCAGTCGCTCAATATTCCGGTGGATACCATCTTCCGCACACTGCAGAGCGTGATGGCCTCGTCCTACGTGAACGATTTCACCCTGAACGGCTTCAACTTCAAGGTGCAGATTCAGGGTGGCACCCCCGACCGCCGCACGGCAGATGACATCCTGAACCAGATGGTGCGCAACGAGCGCGGCGAAATGGTGCCGCTCTCCGCCGTGTGCTCGCTCTCCTACCGCATGGGACCGGGCCGCTATAACCGATTCAACCAGTACATGAGCGCGGATATCTCCGTGACCCCGGCCATGGGCGTGGGCTCCGGCCAGATCATGCAGCTCATCGAGCAGACCATTGCGGACATGAATAAGGAGGAACGCGCCAAGGGCCGCGACCTGCTCTGGGAAGTCAGCTGGAAGGACCTCTCCTACCAGGAACGCCAGAACGATGGCAAAATCGGCCCGCTCATCGCCATGGCCATGCTCTTTGCCTACCTCTTCCTGGTGGCGCAGTATGAGAGCTGGACCACCCCGGTGCCGGTGATGCTCTCCGTGAGCGTGGCCACCATGGGTGCGCTCATGGGCGCCCAGCTCTTCGGGCTGAGCATGTCCATCTACGTGCAGCTGGGTCTGCTCATGCTCATCGGCCTGGCGGCCAAGAACGCCATTCTCATGGTGGAATTCAGCAAGGAAAACCACGAGGAAGGAGTGCCGGTAAAGCAGGCCGCCCTCAATGGCGCCGGCATGCGCTATCGCGCCGTACTCATGACCGCCGTATCCTTCCTCTTCGGCGTATTCCCGCTGGTGGTAGCCTCCGGCTCCGGTGCAGCCAGCCGTATCGAAATCGGCGTAACCACCTTCTTCGGCATGTTGCTGGCTACCATCTTCGGTATCTTCATGGTGCCGGGGCTCTACTCCGTATTCGCCCGCATGCGCGACTGGACCGCCTCCAAGGTCCGCGGCGAAAAACTGCCGTAAGCCTTTGGCACATCTGCACCACCACCCCGCCGCCGGCTCACACGCCGGCGGCTTTTTCTGTGGTGTCCGCCGCGGTAAATCCGGAAAGCCTTCGGGGCGCGCGTATTGTCTGGGCGCGGGCAGAATAAAATCTTGCTATTGCGCGCGCGAATGGGTAGAATGATGCGCATGAGTAAGATGATTCGCCGATGGATGTTCCTGTTCGCTGTAGCCGTGGCGGCTGCGGCACCTGCTGCGCAGGCACAAAGCGCGGAGGTCATGAACGAAACCGGCGACATGGTGCGCGTGATGCGCCACCCGGATGGCACCCGCGCCATCTACCAGCGCCAGAAAGGCTGGCGTGGCATGCGCTGCTCCTCCTACACAGCCAGCGGCCGCCTGGCAGCAGTGAATGACTACACCGAAGGCAAATACGGCCAGCTGGTGGGCTGCATCATCTACGACCACACCAAGAAAAACATCATCTACAAAGTGGCCTACGGCTACGACAGCCGCGCACGCCTGGTGGAAGAGCGCATGTACTCCCACCCGCAAGGCAAACTGGTGCAGCGCGTGATTTACAAGTACGACAACCGAGGCAACCGCTCCAAGCCCCTCATCATCTCTCTGAACACCGCCGGGCCGGTCACCGAGATTGCCCCCACCATGCAGGATGATGTGAATGCCATCAACCGCCAGATGAAGCAGCAGAGCCGCGGCCGCCGCTAAGATTTAACCCGAATTGACCCCGAACAGATGGAAACGTTCTCCTGGCAGGACCGCGATGCCGATGGCAACAAGGTAGTTTACGAGGCCCAGCACTTTGGTGGCTGGTGGCAGCTGATGGTGGCCCCCAAGCTGGGCCGCTCCCAGCGCGACGAGGTGGTATTCACCCCCGCCGATTTCACAGAGGAACACTGGCAGACCCTGCGCGACCTGCTCTGGCGCAAGTACCAGCGCCGCCGCGTGGCCTGGGACATGGTGCAGCATATTGACGATATTCTGGCGGGCAAGGCCACGAATGAGCGCCGCGACCGCCGCAACGGCAAGTCCAAATGACCGAGCAGGAAATGATCCACTGCCAGGACCCCGCACGCCAGATTGAGCGCGCAGTGGCCATCATGCACCGCCTGCGCCAGCCCGGCGGCTGCCCCTGGGATGCCGAGCAAACGCACGATTCCATCATCAGCAGCCTTATTGAGGAATGCTACGAATGCATAGATGCCATCCGCGAGCGCGACTGGCCCCACCTGCGCGAGGAACTGGGCGATGTGCTGCTGCAGGTCATCTTCCATGCCGAAATGGCCAGCGAAAACCCGGACGCCGGCTTCGGCATCAACGAGGTGGCCCGCGAGCTGGCCGATAAGCTGGTGCGCCGCCATCCTCATGTGTTCGGCACCGCCGCAGTGGCAGATGCAGAAGGGGTGGTCTCGCAGTGGGATGCCATCAAGCGCAAGGAACACGCCATCGAGGATAAACCCTACCTCCAGGACTGCGGAAAGGGGCTCCCCTCCCTGCTGCAGGCGTACAAGATTACCAAAAAAGTGGCCAAGGTAGGCTTCGACTGGCCCGACCACGCCGGCGTAGTGGATAAAATCCGCGAGGAGACGGATGAGGTGGCCGAAACGCTCGACCTGCCGGATGACGACCCGCACGTGGCCGAAGAACTGGGCGATTTGCTTTTCGTGGTGGTGAATCTCTGCCGCCGCCGCAAGGTAGACCCGGAGCTGGCCCTCTTCAACGCCAACCGCAAATTTGAGCGCCGCTTCAATGCAGTGGAAGCCGCACTCAAGGCACAGGGCATCAGTCTGGCTGCTGCCACACCGGATGAAATGGAAGCCGCCTGGCAGGCGGTCAAACGCACTGAAGCCTGATGCGCCGTTTTCGCACAGTTCTGTTCTGCCTGGCCGCGGGAATGCTCTCCTCGTGCAGTCTGATGCAGCCTGAAGAAAAGGTGGAAGAAGACCCCATCCCCCGCCCGGAGGATTTGAACAAGCCCCGCATGGGGTTCGAGGACCCTTCCATGCCCGGCATGAATCCCCTGCTCACCGGTGGTGCGGTGGATCCGAACGCGCAGAGCTACAACGTATCTACCTCCGAGGAGCTGGAGCAGATTGATAACGGCGCCGAGGGCGAGGTTTACTTCACCGACCCGGACAACCCGGATGCCGAAATTGAGGGCATCACCGCCGCGTTCGAATCCCGCCGAAACGGCAACGGCTGGCTGGATAGCTACGGCACGGCCACCCGCTTTGCCCACCGCGAGTGCCGCCCGCTCATCATCTGGTTCCACGATTCCGTGATTTCCCCGAAAAGCTCACTGCTGGGTGAAGAACTGCTGGATACACCAGCCTTCAATGAGTGGTGCCGCGACCGCGTGGTGCGCCTCAAGCTCGACTCCGGCGCCGCCATCGACGACCGCACCCGCAACTCCGCCAAATACAGCCGCGACGCCATTGAGCGACTGGCGCGCCGCTATGGGCTCAAACGCAAACCTGCCCTGGCCGTGGTTTCTCCCCGCGGCAAATTCGTGGTGGGTATCGATGGCTACAACGAGTTCACCCAGCAGATTGAGGCCCTGCTGAAGGAAGGCGTCATCAACGCCGAAAAGGACATGGACGAGTACCGCGAAAAACTCGCCACCAAAGGCTACCGCACCTGGACCGCCGCCACAGGCAACGTGAGTACCTTCGCCCGCCTGCAGCGCTTCGACGAGGAGCACCAGATGGTCTACCTCAAGGAATACGGCGGCAAGATTACCCGCACCAAGTTGCGCCGCTTCTGCAAGGAGGACCGTGACTTCATTTTCAAAGAGCAGGAAGAAAAAGAGGCTAAAAAGAAAAAACGCCGCAAATCACGCCAGGCATGAGTAAGTCTGATGACACCAAGGCGCAAATCATGCGCGCTGCCGTGCAGCAGTTCACCCTCATGGGCTATGAGGGTGCTGCCGTGCGCGATATTGCCAACGCCGCCGGCGTGAATATCGGTCTCATCCGCTACCATTTCGGCCACAAGGCCGACCTCTACCGCGACACCCTGGCCTACCTCTCCACCCAGTACAACGAGGTCTGCCTCGCGGCGCTCGAGGAAGCCCGCGACAGCAACGACCCGGAGGCCATCATCGGCTCCTGGTTGCTCGCCCCCATCACCTCCTGGCAGGACAACACCGTAGCCAGCGGTGAAGAAGTGCTCTGTTTCCTCAACAAAATGGGCTACGAAGCCCCCGAACTCACCCGCGATGTCTACGAATCGCACTACTCCTACGCCCTCCAGGAGTGGCAGGATGCCGTGCAATCCCACTTCCCAGGCATGCAGCGCGGCGACTGGTTCTGGTTCCTCACCTCGCTCCGCGGCATGTATTTCAACATTGTCGCGCACAACGATTTCACCCTCTGGTCCCTTCCCGCCATTTCCAACCGCGAGGCCGCTATCCGCCGTCTCGCCGCAGATGCCGTGGCCCTGCTCAAGGTCACCATTCAGGGATAATGTGTCTCATTATGCTGCCCAGAATCGAGCCGCTTGATGCACGCCTCGCTGGTCGACATAGCGTGTGCGGAGCAACGAAGCATCTCGATGCCCGATTTCGCATTGCAACTCGGCGTAGGAACGGAAATGACTCAAGTGATGGCTGGCGTATGTGTGGCGCAGCGCATCTGCTCTCCATGGATTTTCGCGATTCCAGCCAGCTTCGCTGCGCACTCCCTTCCAATGTTGCAACCAGTTGGCCGGGCATACTTTGACATGTACCGGCCCCTGGCAATCGCGCAAAATACGCAGCAGCGGGGCATGAATCGTTACGCGCCGGGCTCCGCCTGTCTTACTGTGCCGGGGTAATATATAAATCGCTTTGTTATCTAAATCAACTTGTTCCCAGCACAATCGCGCAACCTCATGCGGACGGATTCCGGCATAGAGCATCATCCCCACCGCCGCCAGGCAGTGCCCATTATGGTATTGTCGCGCCGCACGGATGAGGCAGCTGATTTCTCCGGGCGTCAGAATAGGTAGTTTATTTTCCATCACCTCGGGATTTTTCACCATGCCGACCGGATTCGCATCACACCATCCCTGCCGGACCGCGGTGGAAAACACACCACTGAGGATGGCTCGAGCCTTTCGCCTCTGGTGTAGTGAGGTAAACGCACGCTCCAGCCATGCGGCACAGTCCGCACTGCTGATGCTCCGCACCCTCCTCTCTGACATCCCTGGATTATATCTCATCAACCGCTTGCAGAAGTAACGGAAATCAACCAGAGTGCGTGCTCGACGCCCCTTGCGCGCGTCCAAGGCTACTTCTACCGCTTTCCGGAAACTTACCGTCTTTTCGAGTCTACTCAACTCATGGGCTCCTGCATCCAGACATTTCCGCGCTCGTCTCAATCGTCCGCGGCCTTTTTCCAATGCTTCCTTGGCTATTAATGCAGCCTCTATGATGTCCACGCCTGTTTGTCTCAAAATGATGAGTGCTGCATACTCTTCTTCTGTTATATCTTGATTCATCATCTGAATTGTAGTTGAGGTTTCCAAATGGGCAAGAATATAGAGCCAACATTTATACAATAAGCATGTTGTGGATTACTAACCGTAGAGAATGAAAAGCTGTTCCCTGTTCTCAATCTTTGTTTTTCAATGCCCTGAATTGTGCTTGAATACCCATTTGGAATGGGTATAATAAGCCCGCATGGTTGAGCAGGTTAAAAGAGCAGACTTGATAAATACGGACAAACTTAATAATTTCAGCATATTGCAATTCACATTGGGCCTGATTGCATGGTTGTGGCCGCTTTGGATACACCAGATGGAGAACTGGTCGGGAGAGGCATCATCCCTGGCATGTCTCCAAACTCCCATGCGCCAATTTGCTCATCCCATACGCATGTTCGGGCTGCTTTTACTGGCAGGCATGCTAATTACCTATTGCAAACGGAAGGGATACCGCATTATTTTAAGCAACTTTTCATTCATCAAACTGCTGGCAGTAAGTATCATCTTTTGCTGCATCATTGTGGAATCCATCACGCACGACGCTTCGCAGCTCGTGCACGTTGTATACTTCATGGCCTCCTTTATCTTGCTGTCCTTTGCCGCGCTGGGCAGATACGGCATTGTGTGTGTCGCACTTGGTTTATTGGTTCTGATTTTTAAATACATAGTCACCCATGTGTTTGGCTTTGCGTTTAATGCCGGGCTTCTGGATGTGATTCTGGATGCGAACTCCACTGAAATCGCGCATTTCATCACCCCTGCCAATATTGCCTTTGCCACCGGGGCTCTAGTCATCACCACCATGCTCTCCTTGGCTGCCTATTGGAGTATCAGACGAGAATCACGGATGACGATGGCAACAAGTGCTATAGTTTATGCGTTGTTCGCCTACATAGGCGTTTCCATTACCATACCCCGAATAAATCGTACAGCCGACATATACTGTCCCTATAGTTCCTGGTGGAATATTCAGGAGGTTTCATATCAGGCACGCTTAAACAGAGAAAACCTGATACGGCTGGTAAAGGAATTACCTTCTGCAGCCGATAAAGATTCAGAATGCAAAACACTGAAAGGAAATGAAGGAGCCGTCGTCATCGTCCACATCGGCGAAAGCGTGCGAACAGACCATATGGGATATGCCGGTTATTACAGAAACACCACCCCTTGGTTAAGCCAGCAAGACAACCTCATCAAGTTCAATCAATGTACATCCTTGGGGCCTTCGACCAAAGAGGCTGTTTTTGTGATGATGACCAACGCCCGAAGGAATGTCCATACCGGAAAAGTTGAGGCAGAAATGTTGCCCACCTGCTTATCTTTCGTTGACTTATTTGGACAACATAACTTTGAATGCCATGCTTTCTTACATGAAAGCGCCAAGTCATTTCATCAGGACTGGGAGGTATATTTCAAAACGATGATGGATAAATTTCTGCAATGTTGCAAGGGCAGACACTACTATCAAGGCTCGCAGCGAGATCAGACGGAGCAGATAACAAACGTAACCGAAGCGGCTCAACGAAACAACTTACTACTGATTATCAATAACGAAGGAAGCCATTTACCCTTTCATACATACGATGAACAATCAACCCTGTATACACCTTGCTGCAAGGAGGCCTTTTTCAACCATACGGACAAAGAGCAGGAGAAAAGGGCTATCAATGCTTACGATAACACCATCGTGCTGCTCGACCAGTGCATAGAATCCATCATCAAAGGATTAGGAAACAGGCCCTATCTGTATCTATATACCTCCGACCACGGTGAGCCGCTGGGGGATGACGGGACCTGGGATAGAATCCGAGATGAACGATACTATCTCTCGAAATCATCGCAAGTGCCGTTTTTCGTACTGTATTCTGAATCGTTCAAGTCGCTTCATCCGCATTTTAGCCAAGCCATAGAGAACCTGAGAGCCAATTCAGGCATGTGCATTTCCCACGAGCACCTTTTCCACACCATACTGGGAACGGTTGGCATCCAGTCTCCTTATTATAATCCAACCCTCGATTTGAGCACTGAAAACCCGCTCCCTTATTCCGGGCCGAAGCCGGGTCCAATGTCTCGAGACTGAGGCTTTCAGACTCCTGATAAATAGTCCATATTTATTCGTACTTAAAAACCTCCTTTTTTGATGGCGTTTACAAAATTTGTATCGTTTTTTGTTTCAGCTACCTCCCCTAAGAGTTTGGGCTCTCAACATTAACAAATATTTATTCATATTTGTTAATTATTATTTGAAATTTTCTGATTTTTCAAATTCGGCTCTTCTATCACAAAAAATCGGCATGCGCAAATCTCAAATTGCTCAATTAGCCCATTTTAATTTCTGAAAAGTCGGTATAAGCTAAGGTAAAAAGAAAAATACAGAAACTGTTTTCTAACTCATTGTATACCCAGCACTAATATTAACTTTAGCCGAAGTCCCACTTTCCTTGCTATATCTACGGCTACTGCATATTATCTGACATTTCTCGTTTCCGGTCGGGGCACTGATTTTTTTTATTCAACACAGTGATTCCCGAGTTTTTCTTTTTAGAAATTTTCTAAAATACTAAAATCCTATATTTTACATAGGGCTAAAGTCCAACAATGCATCTTTTGCAATATTTGAATCTTTCAACTTGTATAAGCGGGGCAAATTTTATACTTTACATAATCCAGCGTTTTGGTAGGAGTTTTATCGTTCACCTGCTGCATGCTACACCCACGCGACAGGAGTCTACCCCGAAACAACCATAAACCTCAAGCACACCGACGATGAAAACACACCTTCCCATGGCACTTCGCAAGGCGCTTCTGGCAGCCATCGTAGCCGTATCGGCATTCGTATATAACAAAGCTCATGCAGCGGAGTTAACAAATATGAAAGACGATGAAAAGAACGTGGAATCGCTTACAGAAACAACCGACATTCAGGCTACGCTGGATAACTCCACTCTGAACTCCAAGGGCGCCGTAAGTATAGGTGACCCGGCAGATAACGCAACGGAGAGTGACACCCTCACGCTCAAGAACGCCTCAGCCCTGATTTCCGGAGGACCGCTCACGATTAATCAGAACGCGGTAGTAAGTTCCTCAGGTCTTGAAAGCGCCGGGAACATGCAGGTTAATGGGACACTTACAGGTAATGGGGCAAACTTAAAAACAACTTCCGGCGGCAATGTCGTCATCGACATATTAGCAGCGACAGAAACAAAATATAACACGACTGAGGATCTGGTCGTGGACTCCGACAATGAATTTCGAAACAACTCTACAGGAAAAGAGCTTCGACTGGTTGATGCCAGCATCAATACAGGCAGTCACTTCATTGTCGGCAGTGCCGATACAGCAGACGACGCAAATCTCCTGTATTTCAAAGGGACAGGCACCACAAACGTTCTCACTGGAGGTAACCTCGAAGTTTATCAGAGCCTGACAGTTGGGCCGGGCCTTGACGAAGGCGAAACCGGAGCCGGAACGGGGTTGACCTCTGTCGGCAAGGCGACAGTAACAGCCGAAGGCTTCATCAAGGTCAAAGGTAACACCTTTACCGTTACGGAAGGAATTGAAAAAACAGGGGATACACAGACAACCAATCAGACACTGTTTTCCGCAAAAAGCGACATAGACGTAGACGCATCGCAGGCCATCAAAATTGCAGGTGATTCCCTTGTGAAAAGCGACGAAGGGAATGTTACCCTGAATGCGCTCGATGAAAATGGCGAGACGGATGGGAATGTCAACATGTCCGGCTCAGTCCAAGCCGCGCAAGGTTTTGTAAAAATCACGTCTGCTGATAACAGGTTAATAGGGCATGGGAAGTACAGGGCTTCTGTTTCAGCCAAACAACAGGTCGAGATTAGCATCCCGGCTGAGGCGAAAGCAGAGAGTCGAGAAAACGTGCTGCACGAGAGCGATGTGTCCAGCACGGATTCTTACGCATCCATCACAGGTGGAACCCAGGCGACACTTGCAGGCTCAACTGTTAGCGCCAAAACCGGGGCCGCCGTATCCAGTGAAACGGTAACGGTGGCTGGTTCAAGTATCAAAACAGAGCAAGGCACAGCCAGCATCAACGCAACAGATGAGAATGTTACTGTCAGTGTCAGCAGTGTGAGCAACCAAACCGGCAATGTCACGATTGCAGCCCAAAAGCTCACTATGATCGAGGCCTCGAGCATCAGCGGTTCTGCGGTAAATGTCAGCGGCCAGAGCAATATCATCTGTGATGAATCCAGCATGGAGGCGGATTCCGGAATCACCGTGAACTCCACCGGCACATTGCACCCCTCCGCAGATGGCGCCACTCCGGGCGACGGCAATTTGGTCTCCCAAGCCACGCTCACAGCTCGTTCAGGAGATGTATTGATTTCGGCGGTACTGGGTAACAGCGTTGAGAAAGCGTCCAAAATAAAAGCAGAAGCAGGTTCCGTGACACTCCGGGGCAGCACCGTCAACCTGATAACAGGAGACCAGACGGAAATAGTTGCCAACAATGGAGCCGTCACCATGGATGGCGGGGATACAGCAATCAACCAGATTTCCGGCGCGCTCATTACGGCTACGGATAGTGATAGCTCCGATGATAAGAAGCTCGGCACTGTTGATATTAAAGGCAAGACCAACGTCATTACAAATACGGAACAGGTAAAAGCAGCCAACGGCATCGCCATTAAGTCAACCGGCACAGCCACAAACGATGGTAATCTGATTTCAAATGCCTCGGTCTTGAACCAGAATGGTGATATCACCGTCACTGCGGTCTCTTCCAACAGAGTGACTGCCGGCTCTCAGCTGGTTTCCGAAAATGGGGGTGCCGCCATCATTGGCGCGCAGCTTAACCTGGTTGAGGGGAGCGATACGCAGGTGAAAGCAGTCAATGGCAACGCGACAATCTCTGCCGGAGAAACAGGGACCAATATCGTGAACCAGGCCACAGTGCAGGCAACCGGCGACAATGGAGAAGCTCATATCAAAGGTAAAGCCAATGGTATCATTGCAGGAGCGAGCCTCAAAGGCCATGCCGGAGTCTCGCTGGAGGCTACCGGCACAGATGAATCCGATGGCAACCTCATTTCTGCTTCCACAGTGGAAAGCCATTCTGGTGATGTTTCAGTGACCGCCGTCCATATCAACCGGGTCACCGGCAATTCAACGCTGCAATCTGAGAACGGCGCAGTCAGCATGGTCGGCAACGCCAATGTGATAGAAGGCAAATCCAAAATGCTTGCCTCTAAGGGCATCACCATCACCGCCGACAATGCAGCAGACGGAGCGGGCAACAGAATCACCGATGAGGGCACTGTAGTCAGCTCAACAGAAGACGATGTTGCGATTCTGGCAAAGAATGCCAATGTCGTGACCAACAAGGCAACGATTGAAGCCGGGAGCGGCTCCATCACTGTCGGAGAAAAAGACAGCACCTGTAGCAGCGTTGATAACTACATCGCCAACGGAGCCGCCCTGAAAGCCAAGGAAACTATCACCGTAGCCGGCGCCTACAATGAAATCACCAGCGCAAACGCAGCCACGACAGACCGCACCACTCTCACGGCGGAAAAAGGAATCCACGTCAGCAACAACAGCATCATTCGTCACGCCACACTTCAGGCCACCGGTGAAAATGGGACTATACTCATCACAACCGGCGCTGATGAGCAGACGTCCACGATTGATGGCGCGCACCTGCAGGCAAAAGGCGCAATCACCATAAAAGGCGATACCAGTTCCCGCACCGATGAATCAAACCTGGCATTCCTGACCGGCGGAACTGACCTTCTCATTCAATCTGAAGGCGCAGGTGTCACGCTCGACAATGTGAATGTGCTGAATACCGGAATGGAGAATCGCAACATCATTGCAATGAATGATGGTGACATCTCCATTCTTAACCGGGTGGATGTTCAGAACGGAGCCCTCACCATTAATGAAGGAGCCCGCAGCAGCGGGCGCATTGTGGTGAACACAGACGCCGTATTGAACCTGAAAAAAGATTCCACGCTGGCAGGCCGCCTGAGTGGCAACGGCGCTATCAACAAGTCCGGCGGCGATGAGCTTCTGCTCGACCTTGACCACACTGACTACACCGGCACTATCTATGCCAATGGGGCTGCTGGCGGACCGGCCGGCAGTGCGGCAGACGTGAATAACGAAGGCTCCTGGATTATGGTCACAGGAGCCGGAGTGGGTACCGACGCCAAAATGGTGCTGAAGAACACCGACCTGATTGTTGCAACCGGCGAAACGCAGATTGGCACGCTGGACACCACACAGGACGCCCAGGCCAACAATGCAGCCACAGGTGGCACCCTGGATGAGGAAAACCTGTACACTTCCGATGAGCGGATGCGGGCTGACTTCAGGACCATCGGATCTGTGATTGAGGTGAACAAAGGAACTGCCGGCGACGTGGTGCATGCCACCGACATGAAGCTGAGCGATGCCACGCTGCTGAAACTTGATGTGGAGGTCAACAATGATGACTCAGTCATCTCTGACCGAATCGCCGCTACAGGCACGGTGAACGCAGCCGCCGCCACCGGGCTGAACAGCACCAGCACCGCCACTGCACCCAGCACCGCCCGCGTGTTTGCGAATCTCGATGCTGCCGCAGCAGCTTCTGCTGCCGAGGGAGCACGCACCACCATTCTGACCGGCACCCTGGCAGCGCCCATCAACGAAGACGTGCTCTACGAGGTGAAGAAGGCAACCAACGGAACCTACCAGCGCACTCTGCAGGACCGCAACATGCACCTGGAAAACAAAGGCGACCGCGTGGACCTGGTGTTCAGTAAGAACTACCGCAGCGCAGCCAAGACTGCCCCCATGCAGAAAGTGGCCGACGCTATCCGCCAGTATTCCGATGCCTTCCACCACAGCGAGGGCTGGCTGGCCGCCAGCGATGACCGCATGGCGAAGCTGGTGGATGCTTTCGACTACACCCGCAGTGAAGCAGCTGCGCAGCGCGGCCTGCAAAGCCTGGCCGGCACGGGGAATGTGCTGCCCCAGCTCATGCTGTTCGACTCCAGCCGCCACCACCTGAACCAGCTGCGCAAGCAGATGGAGATGCCGGTGTGCCCCCGCACCTGGAAGGGTGCCCCCACCCGCAAGAGCAATGCCTGGCTCGCCTATACCGGCGCTTACGACAGCCTGAACGGGGATGCCAATATGGGGGATTACACCCGCTCCGCCCACGGTGCCATGATGGGGGTGGATACCGCCCTGACCTGCAAGCTGCGCGCCGGCCTCAGCCTGGGTTACGAAACCGCCTCCGGTGAAGCAGACTCCGCCAAAGTGGATGCAGATACCATCTTTGTGGATGCTTACGCCACTGGCCGCACAGGGAGCCTCAAGCACCGCGCCTCCATCGGTCTCGCCCTCACCAGCTTCGATGCGCGCCGCTCCGTGGAAGTGGAGGCAGGCTATCACAGTTTCCATGACTCTACCCGCAGCGACACGGATGCCCTCACCCTCAACTTCGGCTACGAAATCAGCTCCGATTACAAACTCAGTGAGCGCAGCTGGCTGACCCGCTATGCCGCAATCAATCTGGCCTGGCATAATCTGGACGACATGAAAGAAAGCGGTCTTGGTGAAATTGGCCTGGTTTCTGAGTATGATTCGGAGTGGCAGGCGGGGGTGGCCGTGGGGCTGGCCTACAATCGTGAGTTTGCTGCGGTGAAGTACGAGGCGCCGGCGGTGTTCTCAGCCCATGCGGCCGTGCACTTTGAGCTGCTGGCAGATAAAGCCACGGTAAACAACCGATTCAGCGGGCTTGAAGGGAGCTGGGAGGCTCACAGCATGGACCGCGAGCAGCTCTACCTCGAGCTTGGAGTCGGCGTCATGGTGCCGCTTTCACCCGCCTGGACCGCCACGGCCGGTGCTGCGGTGGAGGTGGGAGCTGACCGCTCCGCATTCTCCGGAAATGTCGGTGTGCGCTACGCGTTCTGACGGGGGACGCCAGCAAACCTCAAGCGGCCTGCCGGTGTTTATCGGCAGGCTGCGTCATTCCGGCAGAATGGCCATGAGCGCGTCCCAGCGCAGCCGGGCTTCGCGGATGGCTTCTGCCGTCACAGAGGAGGAAAGCTCCCAGGTGAGGGGCATACTGCGTTTGAAGTAAGCAGGCAGCAGGTGGTCAAAATCAACGCAGCC
Source organism: Akkermansia sp. (assembly GCA_017937215.1). Taxonomy (GTDB): domain Bacteria; phylum Verrucomicrobiota; class Verrucomicrobiia; order Verrucomicrobiales; family Akkermansiaceae; genus Akkermansia. The sequence goes on from JAGBDZ010000028.1 coordinate 56,223, forward strand.
GCCCTGGAAGGGGGCGCGGTGATCACGGCTGGGCCACTGCACATCGTTCACGTGAGCACCGTAAAGGTAGGGCTGCAGCTGCCGCAGGTACTGGGCGTGGTCCAGCAGCAGAAGGTTGTGCTTGCGCTGAATGTGGCCGAAGTCGTGCCAATAGCGCACGTGCGGGTTACCCGCAAACTCAGCCATGAGGCGGGGCATTTCCCACTCGCCAGGCACTTGCTCGAAGTGGCTGCGGCCCTCCACCCCCAGCACCAGGTTGAGCTCTTTTGCTTTCTCGGCCAAGGTATGCAAAGCCTGGCGGGCGCGCTCATAGTAAAGGGGGGCCTGGCGGACCCTGCGGCGCACCAGCTCACCCTTGCGCAGGGCGTATTCACGGCTGCCTACGCGTTCCTGCCGCAGCATGCGCTCCAGCTCGCGGGTGGGGTGAATCCCCTTCATGAGCTCCACGTTGCCCATATGCAGCACCACGTAACGCGCGCCCAGGCGGGCGGCCACCAGCAGCGTTTCCAGCGTGAGCCGCATCGCGCGTTCCCGCGTTTCCGGGCGGTGGGAAGTGAAGGGGTAGGCGTCAGGCACATCGCCCATCACCTCAATGGGGGCGGGGCAGAAGTTGTGGACTCCTGCCACTTTGATGCGCCCGCCATCCACCGCCTTGAGAAGCCCGGGCATCATATCCAGGCTCAGACCGTGGGAGGCTTCGATATACTCGAAGCCCAACTCGCGGATTTCATCGCACATGGCGGCGCCGTCCTTGTGGCGGCGGCTGTTCCAGCAGGTGGAAAAGACATTCACGAGGAGTATTGTAGAGGCAAACCCCGATACACGCAAGACATTATCATGCCAAATGTGTAATTCCGGGCCAATAGAACAGCGCCGGAAAGCGGTTCCTTACGCGAAAGCGGCTTGACCCGGGGTATAAAAATAACATATAATACTGGTATATGAAAAAGCTTTCACTCCTCGTGCTGGCAGCAGTGCTTGCCTGTTCCTGCCAGCAGGTGCCACGCAGCACCATTCAGGTGGAGGTCCCCCTCTACCAGGCGGGCAGAAAAACACCCTCCATGGTAACCATTTCCGGGCCGGAGGCAAAGGAATGGGACGTATTTGACCGCGGTGATGCGGTGATGAAATACAACGAAATGCCGCTCAAGGATAAGGAAATTCTGTTCGAAACCATCGCCAGAGTCTATACCAACCTGCCCCGGAACAATACTTTCAGCAGCGATGCCATCAACACCGGCATCTGGAAAGAAGTGACAGACAAAGGTGTAGACCTTTCTTTCGGTGACAATCCCGCGGACTGGCATCCCTACCTGATGTACATTCACCCCATCATCATTGGTGAGATGACCAATTTCTTCATCATGGCCAAGGACGGCAGCATTTCCAACCAGGAACTTGAGCAGTGGAAAAAGGCCGGTTGCAATGTCATCAATGCGCGTCCGGATTCCATCAGCATGGCCGCCATGCTCGCGCGCCGGCAGGAGCTGAAAAAAGCCGGTATCGTCATCACCGAAACAAAAGATGGCTTCAAGGCCCATTCCGTCTACGTGAATTGGGACAAATACCGGGCTGAGCACGCCCAATAAAACCGGTTCATTACCGTTTCAATCAAAAGCCCCGGATGGGAACTCCGGGGCTTTTTGATTTATCGGGAAGGTTTGCGGCGGCCGTGGCTCTCATCATTCCACTCGGCAGATTCATACTTTGTGCGGCAAAGCTCCTCGAGCGCACCATTGAAACCGGGGAACGGTTCGAGGCCTTCCACAACGTTCACTTCCGGAGCCAGTGCCCGGGCCTGTTTCTGCGGCCAGCCTGCCGCCGGGCTGCACTGCTGAATGAGGCCCTGGTGCAGAACAGCGCCTTTGTAACGGCGCTGGCCGGCGCCGGCCAACTTGTGCCCTGCGGCATTCACAATATCACTCTTCACCGGGCTGGCCCAGCAGGCGCGTCCGCCATCCGGGGCATCCTCCGTGAGCAGAGTACACTCCACCCCGCTCTGCTGCAGAGCTGTGGCCAAGGCACCGTGTATCCACAGGTAAAGCTGGTCTGCCGGCGGGTACATGACACCCTCCATCCCCGGCAGCGTCACAGTATAGGTGTAGCCGATGCGGTGGTCCACAATACCCCCCCCCGTCCAGCGGCGGATGTATTCTTCCGCTCCGGGGAAAATGGAAGCGGCTTCCGTAGCAGTATCGAAATAGCCGAAACTCACCGCAGGGCGCTCCCAGGTGTATATACGAAGCCACGCTTCGCCCCGACGAGCAAGCAATTCATCCGCCGCCATATTGCGGTAACCGCTACGCGGCACCGGGTCAATCCAAAGCGTGATGGCTCCGGGGAGCACATCACGCTGTTGCGTTTGCATCTGCATAAATGAAAATATCAGAGAGGCTGCGGAAGAGACACCAGTCGGGAATACGAGCGGGTATACTTTGCAAAGAAGTCCGCCATCTTCTTGGGAGCACGGCGGCGGCCCTGGCGAATCTGTTCCACGAGCGAGGCGCCCTCCTCCGTGAGCACCGTGATGGATACCATGGCAGAATCGATACGAGCATTCTCATATGTGGTACCACCGGCCACAATGCGGTCGCCGTGGACGGCCACCTTATTGGTACGGCGATGAGAAGCCACAATGGGCACACTGACTACTTCATAGTCCACACGGCCCTCCTCGGCATCAGCCTGAGATGAAGCATAGCGAATGGTGAAGGTGATATTGAGCTCCAGAATATTCTCGCACAGGAAGTTCTTTTCATCATCCTGCTCAAAGCGCACGTAGGCAGACTCCAGGTTATCCTTGCCCAGCAACTGCTCAAATGTGGGACGCGGCGGCACCACCTGGCGATACAGGGAGAAAAGCGGATACACACCCTTATCCGTACCATCAGCACCGGGCATGTTGAGAATCTGGTCGCGGAACATGAGGCGGTAGCCAATGGCATTCACATCGCCCTGGGTATCGCGGTTGTGAGCACGAGCCTGACGGTAATTCTGGCGCAGCGAAGTGCTGGAACTCACCGAGGGGTTACGGTCGGGGGCACAGGCGAAGAACACGCACTGGGCGGAGCGGGGAATCTTGAGACCCTTGGGCACATTGTCCATGCTCTCATCCGCCTTGGCGAAGAGCCACTGATACTTGTTATCATACCCACGCATCTGGAATGATTCAAAGTCTCGACTGAGAGCCTGCAAAGCGGCACGAGCGCGAGTGGAAGTGCTCACGTCCTCGCTGACAGCGCGCCATAAGTCGATACTCTGATTAGTCAGCTGCATGATAACCACCACCAGCATACCGGTAATGGCCATGGCGGTCATCAACTCAATCAGTGTAAAACCGCGGCGGCAAATATTTTTTCCAAGTTTCATGATTTAATCAATTGGAAGGGAGGGTAAAAAATCAACGGCGGAAAGACAAGTTAGCGGAGAACAGAGGGCGGCCCAGTTTCTTCCAGGTCTTGCCCTTATAGCGCGCAGGGTTGGGGGGAGACATATGATAGAACTCTGCACGGCAGAAAATGACGCCGCCCCAGGCATCGCGCTGACCAGCCTGAGATACGTAGTTCTCGGGCGCGGAGGCCTGGGAAATCACGCCGGGCGAACCGGCCATGCGGTACTCACCATTGCCCTTGAGTTCCAGCTGGGTCATCTTGACCAGGAAAACCGGTCCCACGGCATCGCGGATATCATCGCGGTGCAAAGGGTCATCCATCGGGCAGGCTATGGAAACCAACTGCACATCCTTGCCGGGCACGCTCTTACCGGCAGGAACAGCCGGATAAGTGCCATCCTTGCGGGCAGGCTTGGACAAATCCGCACGGTATGAGAACACTACAATGGCGCTGCTGGGCTTGGATGTCTTTCTAAGCCAGTGAAAGCCTTTATCGAATGTGGTCAGGTACTGGTTCTCGCTGGAGCTCTTAGCCCCGCTATCCGCCCGTTCATCTCCACGAAGCATGCTCAGCTCCGAGCGCAGAATACCGGTAATGCGCTCCGATTCCTGGCGAGTGAGCGCCTGGCGCACCAGCCCGCGCGCCGGCACAAAAACAGTCAGGAAAATAGAGAGGAGCACACCCACCAGGGCAATAGCCAAAAGGGTCTCCATGAGGGTGAAACCGCGACCTGCGCGGATAGAGAACATCTTTTTCATATCCATATCAACAAAAATCATTCATTACTGTACATCACGGAACACCTGATCATCCGTGCGGAGCAGGCTCACATCGCCCGACGGCCACAGACAGATGCCCTTCGCCCCGGCAGGCCGCACCTCGCGACCGTCCTTGATCGTGTCTCGCGGCACAATACCATCTGCTGCTTTACGGCCCTTGCCCGGGCGTCCGTTGATAAGCACCAGGCGCTGGGGGCAGGTCAGATTCAGCGGGTCGGCCATAGGTGCCACAAAACGGCCTTTTTCGTCAAATTCAACGTAATAAATACGGCTCTGACCACGGCCCGGCAGACGAGTCACCCCCTGACCAATCATGGAACCCACCGCACCATCCTCACGAGGAAGCGGCTTACTGAACGTGGGAGAAAAGAACACACCGGGAGGCAGAATCACGCCGGAGGAAGTAGATACCCACTTACCATCCTCCGCCACATTGGTGCCATCAAAGGCATCTCCCTTTCCGGTTCCCTTTCTAAACATCTGCACCGTCATATAACGCAGATGCACGGTATCAGCGGAATCATCCTTGGGATCGGCCACGATAATCAGACGCGTATAGGTATCATTCCCCTGAGCGGTGGCGCGTGCCTCCGTAACCAGAGATTCCAGCAATTCAATACCGGACTCAATACCGCGCCCCTTGCCCGCGTCTCTCAACACACCGGCGGCCATCGTCATCACGACGCCCAGGATGGCAATCACCACGAGGAGTTCCACCAAAGTGAACCCCTTCTTAATCTGACGGGAAATCTTCTTCATATTCATTGCAAACGCTGCATGCGAAATTCCGACACTATTCATAGCAGGTTTTGCACGCTTCTTCAACCTTTTTTTGATGATGCCAGGCTTTTATCTACTCTTTTTCGTTTTATGATTGACCTTTTGTGAAAATTAAGGTACATGAACCCCCGACCATGACCATACTGCAATCCCTCATACTCGGACTGGTAGAAGGCCTTACTGAATACCTGCCTGTCAGCTCCACCGGGCACCTCATTATCACTCAGTATCTGTTGGGATTAGAGGAATCCGACGCCTTGAATGCGTATTCCGTGTGCATTCAGAGCGGGGCCATTCTCGCAGTGCTCAATCTTTATTTTGCGCGAGTGCGAGAAATGTGGCGGGGAGTCTGCGGCAAAAATCCGGCCGGGCTCAAGCTGGGAATCAACCTCCTGCTGGGCTTTATCCCGGCCATGGTCATCGGATTTTTTCTGGCCAAGCCCATCAAGGATTTTCTCTTCAATGCAGAAACAGTCCTTGTGACCTGGGCTCTGGGCGGCATCGTCATCCTGATTTTTGTGCGATACAGCATGAAGACAGGCAAGGGAAGACGCCACGATGGTATCGAACTGGAGGACATGAGCTGGAAACAAGCCCTCACCGTGGGCTTCATGCAGTGCATAGCCATGTGCCCCGGCACCAGCCGCAGCCTCATGACCATGCTGGGCGGCCTCATGACCGGCCTGAGCATGGCCGCGGCGGTAGAGTTCAGTTTCCTGCTGGGGCTTATCACCCTGGGTGCTGCCACGGTGTATGATTTCATGAAATACGGCAGCAACATGGTGGCAGAAATCGGCTGGGGAGCCATGCTGGCCGGCACGTTCATGTCCTGGCTGAGCGCCATCATCGCCGTCAAATGGATGGTCAGCTACCTCAAGAAGCATGGGCTTTCCCTCTTCGGGTGGTACCGCATCGCGGCAGCGCTGGTCATGCTCGTCATGATTCTGCATGGTCTGAAAGTATGATGACTGAGCCGGGCGCACTTTCTGCTTTTCTTCCTGCAGCAAAAGTGTAAAATGAATGGCACTGACCCGGCATGAAAGAAATTAAGTCCATACTCTACTGGCTTCTGGACAACGCCCTGGCGTGGTTCACCCCCTCCTGGCGCCGCAGTGGCCGCGAAGCCCTTGCCGCCCTGAGTCGCTACGTGAACTACAATCGGCACGTTTTAAGCGAAGAGGTGCTGCACACCTGCACCACCTACAAAGATGAGCTCTCAGCCGCCCTGCTGAACTGGAAAAAAGAGGAGTGCATCCGACTGGTGAAATTGATTGAGGTCAAATGCGGAGAACTCCCCGGTTTCAAACGGGGAGGCATCGTGGAAATGATCGAATCCTTCTTCGTCATCATGGTCATTTTCCTGGGGCTGCGCACCTACTACGTGCAACCATTCCGCATTCCGACCGGCTCCATGCAGCCCAGTCTGAACGGCATCATCGTGCATCCGGTGGATGAAATTCCCGGCGTAGCCCGGCAGGCCTGGGACATGCTGACCCTGGGCAGCGCCTACGTGGAGGCCACGGCAGAAAACACCAAGTCGCTGGTCAACATAGAGGACCACCCCAAATACCTGCTCTTTACCGAAACCACCCTGACCTTCAGCGATGGCAGCCAGGTCAACATCCCCTCAGCCAAGGGGGCCGTCATGCAGTATCTCAAGGAGCAAGGCAAGTTCATCGAAACGCCCAACGGCATCCGACTCGGCAGCTACCGCCCCGGCGAAACCATCGTCCGCGCCAGAGTGGATGCCGGCGATATGATTCTGGTGAACCGCGTGGCCTACCACTTCCGCCAGCCCCGGCGCGGGGAGACCTTTGTGTTTGATACCCGCGGCATCAACACCTCGATGCAGCCACCCTCGGCCATGCGCATGAACGACCAGCAGGACGGCACCCACTACATCAAGCGCCTGTGTGGTCTGCCCGGCGATACGCTGCAGATAGCCACGCCCTTCCTGCTGGTGAACGGAAAAGCCGCGGTGGAACCCACCATTGCACGCGTTGCCGCGGGCAATGCACCCTACAACCCGGAGGGGTATCAGCAGCTCTCCCGCATCATGAATCCCCTGGCCTACATGACCGACCTGGGCCCGGTGCACCTGCAAAAGACCAGCGACCCCACCAAACGAGAATACGCCGCTCTGGGTGATAACACGACCAACTCACTCGACTCCCGCTACTGGGGGCCGGTCCGCCAGTTCAACATCATAGGCCCTGCCTGTTTCACCCTGTGGCCATTTACCAGCCACTGGGGCAACATTGATTAAGCTTTCCAAACACCGTCTCTCCTGCCATGACCGAAGCTGATACCATCACCAACAACGCCAAATCCAACCTGGCCTTCACCCTTGTGGACCTCCCGGAAGAGCGCCGCCAGAATATGGCCCGGCTCTATGCTTTCTGCCGCATTGTGGACGACATTGTGGACGAACCCGGCATGACCAGCGTGGAAAGACACGCGGCACTTGACCGCTGGGTGGATATCATCACCTGCAAGGCTGAGCCGATTCCGGGCATTGAAGTTGAGGTGCAGAAACTCATGGTGGAGCAGCAGCTGGACCCGGCCCCGCTGCTGGAGCTCATCAAAGGCTGCCGTGGCGACATAGCCCCCCAGCAACCGGCCACGCGCATGGAGTTACTTGATTATGCTTACAAAGTTGCTGCTTGTGTCGGCATTTCAAGCGCAGCGGTCATGGGCGCTTCCCCCGCAGCAAAAGATTACGCCATGGCCCTGGGCTATGCCCTGCAGCTGGTCAACATTCTCCGCGACATAGCCGAGGACTGCCGCAAGCACGGCCGAGTTTACCTGCCGGCGGATGATATGGCTCTTTTCGGCGTCACTGTGGATGACATTTATAACCAGCGCTACAACTACCGCATGCGCCAGCTCCTGGCATACGAGGCCGCCCTGGCTGAAAAATACTTCTGCGAATCCGAGGAACTCTACCAGGCGATGAGCGTAGAGGACCGCAACGCCCTCATCCCCGCCCAGGCCATGAGCCTCATCTACCACAACGTGCTGGAAAAAATGCAGGATGACGAATACCGCGTCTTCGAGCGCCGGTACAGCGTCAACAACTTCCGCAAGTTGTGGTACCTGCTCCGCGCCCGTATCGGTTCTTTCGAGTTCCCCAGCGTGGCCGAATGGGGATTCCTCTACGGCGAAAAAAAGGATTCCTGAACCGCCCTTTTTGCTTGCTTTTCACCTATCATCAAGATAGAATGACAAAAGCAAGCCATGACCGATTCCTCCCTTACCTACCACGAGTTTGACGATTGTCTCTGGATTCGCTGCACCAGCCGCGGCAGCTTTGTGAACAGCCCGGCACTCAAGGCGATTTCGGAGAAGTACATTGCGCGCAACGGACGCCTCATTGTGGTAGACCTGGAAATATGCCCTGGGGTAGACTCCACATTCATGGGCACGCTGGCCGGGCTGGCTCGTAAAATGATGGCGCAGGGCGGGTTCCTGCAGATAGCCACCCCCACCCGCCGCACCCGAGCTTCCATGGAAAGCCTCGGTCTGGATATGCTGCTGGAGATCGACCCGGCAGATGCGGGCTGGCAGGCCAATATTGAAGACCGCCGCGCCCACCTGCAGCAAGGCAACAGCAAGGAAGCCACAGCCGGCAACATGAACGAGCTGGACCGCACTCGCCACGTGCTGGAAGCGCACAACACCCTGCGATCCATGAACCACAAAAACAACGAAACATTCGGCTATGTGTGTGAAACGCTGGAGGAAGACCTGCTGCGCCACGAGGCAGAGCTGGATGATTAAGCCCCACCCATGAATACGCCCCGCCAATACCTGGCAGAGCAATACAAAGAACTACTGGCAGAAGTGTACGCCGGCGCAGTGGCAGCCCCGGTGACACAGGCACTGCCGCACGAGTTGCAGGTTCAGAGCTGGTGGGCAGAGGGACTTGTGAGCACAGATGGGAGTACCCTGCGGCACGGCAAGGTGCGCATCCTTGACCGGGGCCGCTGGAATCGCTGTCCCGGACCGGACTTCACGCACGCTGAAATCGAGCTGAACGGCACCAGAATCCGCGGCGATATCGAGATTGATCCCTGCGCCCAGGCCTGGGAGCAGCATGGGCACGGAGCCAACCCGTCATTTAACCAGGTGGCTCTGCATGTGGTGCTCAGTCCCCCACCGCCAGGCTGGTACACACGCAACAGCCTGCACCAGGATATTCCCATTCTCTATATTCCCCCGGAAAACTGGAACACCTCCGAAACCTGCGGCAGACAGGCGGATGACACCCTGCCCCGCTGCCGCCAGCCTCTGGCGGAAATGCCGGCCGAAAAAATCCGGAACCTGCTGCAGGCCGCAGCAGCCTATCGCGTAGAAGGCAAGAGAAAGCGATTCCGAGCCCGAGCCGAAGCCGTAGGCGAACGCCAGGCATGGTATGAAGCCTGGGCTGCCACACTGGGCTACAGCGCCAACAAGGAAGCCATGCACATGCTTGCCCTGCGGGCACCGCTCAAGGAACTGCCGGCCCGCCAGGCAGAATCCATTCTGCTGGGCACGGCCGGGTTTCTCCTGCCCGTATTGCCCGAGCGCGCAGATGATTCCGCCCGCCGGTACCACCGGAGCGTGTGGGACAACTGGTGGCTCACCAGAGAGCGATTTGAGCTTTCACCGGAGCGCGCCCTGCCCTGGTGCAAAGCCCCCTCGCGGCCGCTGAACCACCCGCAGCGCCGTGTAGCGGCTCTCGCAGCCAGCGTGGCAATCTGGAGCAGGATCCTTCCGCTTCTGAATGCAAGCGGCGCCGCTGACCTGAGCAAGCTGCTCAGCAGCATATCTCACCCATTCTGGGACACCCACTTCACCCTTGCCTCTGCCCCCATGAAGCAGAGAGCAGCGCTCATCGGCCAGTCCCGCATCACCGATTTTCTCATCAATCACGTATACCCATACGATGAAGCCGAACACGCCTGGCAAAGTTACCTGGACGTAAAGCAGGCAAGCATGCCCGGCAGTACTGAGCGCACAGCGCAGCTCCTGTTCGGCAGCAGGGAAGACCTCAAATCAACCCTGCACCTGGCATATGCCCAGCAGGCCCTGATGCAGATAGATGCCGACTTCTGCGCATGCAATATCTGCCTTGACTGCGCCTTCCCAGTGCAACTCTGCCAGTGGGCACACTGAAAACAAAAAGCCCCTCATTGAGGGGCTTTCAGGTAAACTACCCGGCCTACTTATCAGCGTGTCAGCTGGCGGCAAGCCTTCACTGTGTTAGCCATCAGCATCGCAATGGTCATGGGGCCCACGCCGCCGGGAACCGGCGTAATGAATGAGCACTTGTCCTTGACGGCCTCAAAATCCACATCGCCCACAATGCGGTAACCTCGAGGGCGGCTTGCATCCTCTATGCGGTTGATTCCCACATCCAGCACCACGGCGCCGTCCTTCACGTAATCTGCCTTCACCATCTCAGGGCGCCCCACGGCCGCTACCAGAATATCAGCCGTGCGGCAAAGCCCCGGCAAATCCCTGGTGCGAGAGTGTGCAATAGTCACGGTAGCATTGGCCTTCTTAGCCACCAGCAGGTTGGCCATGGGCTTGCCCACAATCATGCTGCGGCCAATCACCACAGCGTGCTTGCCGGCGGTTTCAATACCGTAGGCCTTGAGCAGTTCCATGCAGCCCAGCGGCGTGCAGGGCACAAAGCCCTCCTCATCCTCCAGCACCAGCTTAGCCACATTAGCCGGGTGGAAACCATCCACATCCTTGCGGGGATCAATGTTGAGGATGACCGCCTCCTCGTCAATATGAGGCGGAGGCGGGCTCTGCACCAGAATGCCGTGAATGCGCTCATCCGCATTCAGCTTATGTATCAGCTCCACCAGTTCTTCCTGCGTAGTCTCTGCGGGCAGCGCCCACTTCTGAGAGTACAGCCCCAGGTCAGCGCAGGCTTTCACCTTGGAGCCCACATAGACCTGCGATGCAGGGTCCTCACCTACCAGGACCACCGCCAGTCCGGGGGTGTGTCCCTGCGCTTTCAGCTCCTCGATCTCTTTCTGTAAACCTTCGCGCACCTTGGCAGCTACTTCCTTACCATCAATCAAAACAGGATTCATATATCGCATCAGTTTTCGTTAAAATCAAAATCCGGGCGGCCGCAGGCCAGCAACTCATCAAGCTTTTCCATGTATTCTTTCTGCGTTTCCTCATCTATATCGCTCGGCACATGGAGCGGCTCGCGCACCAACACATTAACGCGGGAAAATGGCTTGGGAATAACGAAACCATCCCAGGCTTTCTTGATTCGCCAGCAGCTCGGAATATCCACGCACAGCGGCAGAATGGGCAGCCCGGAAACCGAAGCCAGGCGAATCACACCGGCGCGGCTCTTGTATCGGGGGCCTTTGGGGCCATCCGGGGTGATGCACATGCAGCAGCCTTCATTCAATTCACGCAGCATATCGCGGAAACCAACGGCACCACGGCGGTGGCTGGAACCGCGCACCGTGCGCATCCCATAATCCCCGGCCACGGTGGAAAGAAGCGCACCATCCTTGCTGGCACTGGTCAGCATACTCATCGGCACCTTGCTATCCACGCAATAACGATACACGTAGCATGGGGTAAACGTCCGGTTATGCCACAGTGCTATAATGCACTGTTTCTTACCCAATATCTCACCGGCATTGCCCTTCAGAATAACGCGCTTGCGCAACGTTGCGCACACGCAGGTAATGAAAAACCAGACCACATGACCAACCGGCCTGGTCCACCACTTGGAACGTGTCTCTATACTCTTCTGACTCACCTGTCAAATTTGCTGTTAAGTTTTAAAACGGAGTTGAGGGAGCAAAGGGATCCTCGCTGACCTCAAAAGGATTATCGGATGACGCTTCAAACGGATTAGCTCCCGCCGGGGCAGGCTGAGGCGCCGTCTGGTATTCAATCTGGCCGGCAGGCTCCCTGACAAGCTGTTCCGTCAGCTGGTTTACATCCAGCTTATCGAAGGGGATGCGTTCCGGGCGCTCACGGCGCGCTATGGCAGCACGCGCCTCCACCTCGGCCATGTCATCTCCCGGCATGTTGCCACGCCCTTTCAAACGAGTTGACAGCACTGCCCATTCTCCACTGGCTGTAAATATGGGATCCGGATGACCGTCCGGGTATTCAACACGCGCCAGCACCTGCGGAATACCATAGCGCAACTCGCCGGAAAGCTCGTTGGCAGCATTCAGCACAAGTTTCCCGCTCAGGCTGGCCAAATCACGCTCCTGCAGGGCATCTTCCGGCACTTCAGCCACAAGCTCACCCTCCCTGCTATCCAGAACCACATAGCCGCGATGCAGAGAAATCGGGTTATAAAGGCGGCGTTTCGCCGGTTCAATATGCTCGCAGATTGCCATAAGCGCCGGGAATGAGCTCAGGCATATATCCTTCAAATGAAACTGCCCCCTGAACACCGGAACTTTCTCCCCCTGCGCAGAGAGCTGCATCGTGGGGAGTTCGGGAGCCTTGCCTCTGGCCTGAGCCACCGTGCGAGCTGTAAAGAACTCCTCCAGGCGGCCTTCCGTAAAATCCGCCAGGCTCATATTGTCGCTCTTTATCGAATACGGGCCGGTAAAATCAGACTTGTTGTCAATGGCACCTGCCACGGCAAATGAAGTGCGTCGCTGTTCCACCACATCAGATGTTGCATCCGTTGTCCCGCTGAGCGAAAAATCCGTTATACCATCAGCGGATACTCGCGCCTTGCCTTCCGATATCCGCATCGTTTTCCAGTTCTTCATCACCAGATTCCCCCCGCGGAATGTCACCACGCTGGCGTTGCGGGCGCGCCCCGGATAGTACATGTATGCCTGGGTACCCCGAAGCGCCATGGGGCCGGCTTCTCCATCCTCACCGAATTGCACAGTAAACTCCTTGCAATTGATGCGTCTGAAGAACCATTTATCCATGCCGGCCTGCATCGGCATATCCATCGCGGCACCTGGCCGGAGCTGAATGAACACGCGGTCGAGCTGCAATTCCTCTGCCTCCGGCACTCCGGTCAGGAAACTCATCATGCCGAGTTCGGCTTCAACGCCGGTGATTTCAACCCGCTGAATCATGCTGGATTCAGGGAAGTCCACCTCCAGGCTATTCAGCTTCAGAGATGTGCCGTCAACACCCTTCCCCGCAAGCGTCACGCTACTGGCCCCCCAGGCCTGTTGCAACGCGGCCTGCTGTTCATTCAGATACGCAGAGCTGGACATCACAGACATGCGGTACATAAACCAGGCTCCGCAGCCTGCCAGCAGCAGCACAAATGCGGCCATAACCACCAGAAGCTGCCGGCGGTTCCGGCGGCGGACATCCGCCGATGTCATCATCACACGGCGTTTCTTGGTAACACGCACTACCTTGGTGCCATCAGCACGCACCACCACCTCACGCGTTCTCTCCTGCGCAGGTTTCTCTTCGTTCAGCTGCTTGATAATGCTGCGAACCTGCGTCAGGTGCTCCTCTTCTCCAGTGTACTTATCGTCTTGATGGACCATGATTCATGTATAACCTTAGTCGGTAAGGTCGGACGGGCGCTCACCGGTACCCACATTTCGCCCCGTGGGATCAACCACATCCACCTTCACAAACATCAGGAATGCCTTGCGGGTCTTCTCTTCACCCTCTGAGCGGAACAGGCGGCCCACCATGGGAAGGTCCCCCAGCACAGGCAGTTTATCCTCATAGCGGACCGTGCGGGCTTCTTTCAAACCGCCGATAACCACCACGGAACCGGAACCTACTGTAAGTTTAGTATTCTCCATGCGGCGCTTGAACACCGGCTTGAGAATCTGATTCTCTGTCAGCGTCACCTTTGTCGCGTGCTGGTCACCCGGAAGGATGAAGAATGAGTTAATCGGGGTTCCCCAGTTCACAAAGCCTTCAAACTCATTGATTGTCACGGTAAGCGCCAGAGTCACATGCTGCCCATCGGGCGCCACAGAAGCGCTGTGCACCTGCACAACAGAGCCCACGCCCCCCACGGAATCCTCCGTCATGCCGAAGCGGACAAAGGCATCCGGATGCGCAGGAGAAGCAATGGTAGCCTGCCCATACACAGTCCGTCTGTTGTTGTTCACTCCGGTGCGATCTTTACCCAGGTTGAACTGGGCAGTATTAATCTGCGGTTCAGCGTAGGTCTCCGGGTAGAACATTTCGTTCACATTCGCAAAGACGATCTGTTCATCACGACCGGGGCTCATGATGATGCGGGGATTCGTCATGATATCCGTCCCCTTCTTCTGGGCCGCACCACGCATAATCATGGTCACATCGCCGGAGTTCCACACACCGCGGAACGAGAGGATACCGGGCGCTTTCATGCCGGAACCATACAAGCCAGCCTTCCCGCTGCTGATAAGGGTATCAATATTATCGGAGGAGATAGCATCCTGCCCGGAGCGCAAGCCCTCAGTTGCAGAATAGGAACTGGAAGGCATGTTGATATCCACATCCACGTTCGGGACTGCTGCCACATCAGAAAGCAGGACATCCTTCGTACCAGAACCAAACAGTGCCTTAGGGCCTATGTTGAAGTTGAACATCCATTCAAAGCCCAATTCGTTGAGGTCTTTCTCATTCACCTCCATGGCAATGACGTTGAGCACCACAGCGCGGTCCGTCTCAAGCGGCATGGAGATAAGCTCCTCAATCTCCTCCTGGTTGTAAGCGGTGTTGCGCACCGTAAGGGTGCGGGTGGAAGCATCGTAGCGGGCATTGGCCCCCTCCGGGAAGGAAACACCCATCTCCTTGAGCGCCACCACCGGGTTCACGCGCTTCACCACCATGCGCGACGAGGAAGATGAGAAATCATCCTCGTCCTCATCCTCTCCTTCTGTTGTCTGTGTATCAAAGAAATGCGGCGGCACGGTGTACACACGCTCCACCATGGGACCGAAATCGCGGCCGGAGAACGAAAGCTCAACACCCAGCGGAGTGATGTAGTGAGTAATGCCCAGCTGCTTATCCAGCACATTCAGCAGGTCGTATACAGAGATATCATTCAGGTTGAGGCTGACCAGGCGGGAGGTGATAGTCTTGTAGCCCTCAGATTCCTTATCGCCGAAATTAGCCACCAGGTTAATCTTGCGGTTGGCTCCCTGGCCCTGCGCCTCAAAACGGGCAATCTGCCCCTGCAAGGCTTCCAGCACATCCTTGATGGGTGCATCCTCGAAAACAATCTGAGGCAGCACCATCTCCTTAAGCGCCTCTGCTATCTTGTCTTCTGTTTCAGCATCCTGGCGCACTACAGAGCCGGATTCCGTGGCTGCCAGCGTACCCACCGTCTCTTCAAGCGGCAGAGGTTCCTCCCATGCCTTGTCGACCTCGGCCAAGGCCTTGGCGCGGAACGAATCGTGAGCAGCGGCAGCATAGCGCTGTTTGCGGTTCTGTACCAGCTCCTTGCCGCGGGTCGCAGCAGTATTGTAGCGGTCAATTCGCAGCACCGCCTCAAAGGTAGACTGAGCCTTATCAAAATCGCCGAGGTCGTAGTAACCATAGGCCAGGGAAAGCAGGCGATTCACTTCCTCCACATTGCCCACGTGCTGCGGGGTAAGCGCCGGGTTGGTGCGAATCGGGTCCAGGGTCTTGGTCAGCTCGTGCTTGGCAAACTTGTGACCGGGGGAAAGTTCCAGAGCCTCGTTCATGAAGGAAACGGCCTCGTCCGTGCGACCGACCTTGCGGTAATCCATACCCTTGGCAACCAGCGCATCCGCCAGGCTGTCCTTGATGAACTTGACCTGTTTTTCAGATGCCGGAGCCTTCACCACCACAGCAAGTGCTTCACGGTAAAAATCTACCGCCTCGCTGTAACGCCCGGCTGTGTAGGCAGTGCGGGCTTCCTGAATCTTCTGCATCGCGTCGCGCATGGACTGGTTGCGCCGCGCTGTCTCCTGTGCCGCGGTAGTGGATGCGCCGGCATCCTGAGCCCCCGCCTGCGGAGCAAGTGACAAAGCCACAGATGTTACCAGAGAGAAGAGTACAGAGCGAGATGTAAAACCGTTCATAGCAAGTGCCACCATACTAGCAAATCCCACAGCAAAAGTCACTCTAAAAGTGAGTCCTTTTTCAATTTTTATAACAAACGGCACATGTGTCCCAAAGATTTTGTAGAGAATAGAAATATCAGCAACATTTTGGAAGAAGCCCCCCTCTGCGCAATAAATTGGAATTTGGCGGGCCGCAGGCGAACGGAAACTTGAGCCCGTCAGGGCGGCATAATCATAGCCCAGGGTGCAGCCGCGCAGCGGCGGAACCCTGGGTAAAACGAAGAACATATCAGAACCCCGAACGAAGTGAGCGGGTGGCAGAAAGCGCAGCTAAAACACTAAGCCAAAGTTTCCCGTCTCC